>CAZZBA010000194.1:2840-7798 GCA_964652765.1 uncultured Victivallales bacterium
CTTCGAGGAGGAGCCTAATGAGTTCCTGCCGCAGGCGGCGGTTGGGTATCACGTCTCCGACCGGATGGTGCTCAAGCTGGCCTACAGTGAAAGTGTACGGCAACCCTCCTATACCGAGCTGAACTACGAGTCGCCTGCCAGTCTCGGCAATGCCGGTCTCGAGAACCAGAAGGCCTCCACCGTGGAGTTGCTGCTGACCGGGGACAGCGCCCCCCGCCGGCTGGCATGGACGCTGGGCCTCTTCCAGCAGACCACCCGCGATACGGTCGATTGGGTACGCCCGACAGCGGACTCTACGCGCTGGGAAGCCTCGAACATCGGCTCGGTGGATGCCGTCGGTGTCGAGGCCGGGTTGAGCTGGCAGGTGGAAAACGGCAGCCGGCTGGCGACACACTATACGGGGCTGGTCAAGTCGGAGGATACCGACTTCTACGCCAGCCGCTATGCGCTGGACTATCCGGAACACCGGCTGCAGTTCTCCGGCTACCAGCCGCTGGGAACGCGGCTGGCCGTGGAGTTGCAGCAGAACATCCGGCACCAGGATGAGAATCCGCTGCGGCAAAGCTCGGATACCGGTTACGATGCCAGCCTGGCGCTGCATGCGCTGGCGTTGAAATCGCCGAACGTGCTGCTGACCCTGGCGATCCAGAACCTATGGGATGACGATTTCGAGATCTTCCCCGGGCAGGCGACGGTGTCGCCCCAGCGCGTCTCCGCCAGCCTGACAATGGATTGGTAGTCCATCACGGGTTGCGGCAGCGTGCCTCCAGGTCGTCGAACAGGCGGCGATAGTCCGCGCGGCTGGTGAGCACGAGCTGTTTCCTGAAGCCGATGGCGACCAGTACGGCCAGGTCATGCGGTGGCGGGGTTGCCTCCTCCGGCTGCTTGCGGTCGAATATCCCCAGATCCACCAGCTTCTGGAAGAGGGTCGCCGTCTCGGCTGCTGAAAGCATGACATGCGTCCGGTGCAGATCCTGCCAGACCGGATCCTCTGACTGCTGCCAGAAGCTTTCGGTCACCCGCTCGCTGCGTCCGGTGGTCATCTCCAGGAACCCGCTGCCGGCGAGGTCGATGCGGATCGTCTCGGACTTGCCATCGACCGGCGACGGGCGGACGATACGGAACTGCGCGTAATCGAGCGACGAGGGGTCGACGGTGAAGCGCACCTCGTTGATCGACGTGCATCCGGCCACAGCGGCCAGCAGAAACAGGAATATTGTCCGTGATTTGATGATCATGGTACGGATAGTAATCGCCCCGGCGCCGCGTGTCAGTCAAAAACGGAAGGAACTCTGAACTTGCGTTAGCGGCGCGGCTTCATTACCCTGACTCATTCGTCATTGTTAACCGGAATAAGGAGTTCGCCAATGAGCAAGGCACTTGAAGAGGGGACCGCGCTACAGCTTGATTTCTCGAAGATCGCCAAGATCGCCGCCAGTTCGCCGGACGTCATACCCGTGGCCGTCCAGCACGCCGATACCCGCGAGATCATCCTGGTGGCCTACACGAACGAATACGCGCTGAAGACCTCGATTGCGAAACGTACCCTGGTGCTTTGGAGCACCTCGCGCAACGAGCTCTGGGAGAAAGGGGCCACCTCCGGCGAGACCTTCGAGCTGATCGAGATCCGCGTCAATTGCGAGCAGAACTCGCTGGTTTACGAAGTGCGTCCGAAACGCGGCAGTATCTGCCACACGAAGAACCGGCAGGGCGAGCCGCGCAACTGCTACTACCGGCGCGTGAACCTCGGTACCATGGAACTCGAGAACCTGAATCCCTGAACGCTTGTCATGCCACGACTGCGCTGTCCATACTGTTGCAAGACCTTTGAGCAGGATCCGGCACCTTCGCACTGTCCGGGTTGCGAAAAGGCCTTCGTCGTGCCGCCGAGGCTGCGCAAGACCACGTACCGCGAGCGCCAGCGGATGCGCGAAAAGATCGCCCGCGATTCCGCCCGTCAGCGGCGCGAAGGGTTCGCTCCCGCGGATCTGCGGCTTGGCCGCCGGCCGGCCGTGCTTGGCGGGATCGTGCTGTTCCTGCTGCTGCTCGGCGGGCTGCTGGTCGGGCGCGCGAACCGGATGACCCCGGCAGCGGGGGAAGCCCGGCGTTTCAGTCGCGAGGAAAGGACTAGCCGGGAACTCTATGCCCTGCGGACTGCTCTCGATCGTTTCCGCGAGGCGACCGGACGCTACCCGACGGATGCGGAAGGGCTCAAGGCACTGGTCATTGATCCCGGGGTTACCGGCTGGAACGGGCATTACGTCAATGTTGTCAAGCCCGATCCATGGCGCACGCCCTATCACTACGCGCTGAAACCGGAAGGCCCCGACCTGCGCTCCTGCGGCCCCGATAGCCAGCCCTTCACGGCAGACGATGTCTTATCCGATCTTTAAGGAAGATTCTAACTGGGGAGTGAGCCTGCTTCTGGTGCGCTTCGGCGTCCGGTTCCGAGGAAACCGGCTAGCCGTTTCCGCAGCAGCATGAACAGAGCGGCCAGCGCGGTTGCCAATGCACAGGGGATGCCGAACAGCCAGTCACCGGCGCGAGTGTAGGGAGTGAGCGGCATATCGGGAGCTGATGTTCTCACAGTATCAATCGAGAACCCGTCCGCCTGTGTTTCGCCTGCATGGCTTGGCAAGCTTTTGGTGACCTTTCCGAAACGGTCGATCAAGCAGGTGACGCCCGTATTGGCGGCCCGCACCATCGGCACTCGGTTCTCCACGGCCCGCAACACGGCATTGGCCATGTGCTGGCGGGAGGCAGCCGAACCGTCGAACCAGGCATCGTTCGTCTGGTTGACCAGCAGGCGCGCCCCGCGCCTTACATCCCGCCGGGCCAGGTAGGGGAAGGCGTCCTCGAAGCAGATCAGGATCGATAGCCGGACCGGCTCGCGTCCGTCCGTTCCAGGCACTGCCAGCGCCATCAGCGGCTGTGTCGGTTCGCCGCTGATGCAACTGAAGCCGAGCGGCGACCAGCGTTTCATGAAGGGCAACTGATTCTCGAATGGGAGATACTCGCCGAACAGCACCAGGTGACGCTTGTTGTAGACCGCCTCGATCTGTCCGTTGGTGGATACCAGGAATGAGGCATTCAGGTATTCCGGATCCTGTCCAGGCAATTGGCGGTAGTCCATCGAGCCGGCCAGCAGGTAGGCGTTACATTGGGTGGAGACCGACTCCACCAGCCGCTGCGATAGCGGGTCGATCCGCAGCATGCCTGGCGTCGCGGTCTCGGGCCAGACAACCAGGTCGGGACGGCTCATCAGGGCCAGCTCGGTCTTCTCGCCCAAGGCTTTGGCGATATCGGTCTCGAAAGAGGCGGTCCACTTCTGCAGTTGCGGGATGGCGGGCTGGATGGCCGCGATCCGCAGTGACGGTCCGGCGTAAGGCGGTGTCTGCCTCACGGTACGCACGCCCCAGGACCAGAAGATGGCGACCGCGGCCAGGCCGACCATCAGCTCGCCATGCACGCGCCGCCGCCGTGCGGTGCGGCTGCGGATTTCGCTATAGATCCGCAGGATGGTCATGGCCAACGCGGCGTTGAGCATCACAATCAGGGCGGAAACCGCGTACACCCCGCCAATTCCCGCCACCTGGATGGCGGCGATGTTGCCGTACTGGCTGACGCCCAGCGGATTCCAGGGGAAACCGCTGAACAGCGTTGCCCGCAGCCATTCCGTGCCTGCCCACAGGACCGGTGCCGCGAGAACCGGCAGCATCCGGGCGCCTGGCACGGCGGCAAACACAAAGGCGAAGATTCCGGTGTAGAGCGCGCAGTAGGCCGACAAGGCGACCCAGCCCAGCGCGGGCAGCGCGATGCCTCCCCAGGTTTGCCCCAAGGCCAGCAGCCAGGAGAGCGTCAACAGCCAGAACAGGAAACCGCTTGCCCAGCCCCATGCGAAAGCCGCCTTCGGGCGCGAGGTGCGGATGACCAGCAGCAGCGGGATCAGCGCCATCCAGGCCGCGCCTGCACTCTCCAGTCCCTTGAGTGCCGGGGGAAGCGGGAAAGCGCAGGACAGTACCCAGCCGCTGAAGGCCGCCGCGCCCGCCTTTACCAGTAAGATCGGGTTGATCAGCTTCCGCAGCATTTCTTGTACTTCTTCCCGCTGCCGCATGGGCAAGCGTCGTTACGCCCGATATTGCCGACGGGCCTCGACGGTGCCATCGGGCCGCTTTGCAGGGCCTGGTCGAATACGCGATCAGCCATGCTGCTGCGCCTCGCGGGCGGCGGCCCGCTGTCCACGGGTTCCACGTTGCCGACCCCGTCGCCGATGGCGGCCGGCGCTTCCTCGTGGATGGCCCGCATGGGCAGGGCTTGCAGGAAGTCGCCGTAGTTCTGGACCGATGTGGACGTGCGGAACACGGAATTGACGATCTCGGTCTTGATGTCCGACATCAGGTGCTCGAACATTGTGTAGGCCTCGCGCTTGTATTCCACCAGCGGATCGCGCTGGCCGTAGGCCCGCAGGCCGACGCCCTGGCGCAGGCCATCCATCGCCCGCAGGTATTCCTGCCAGTGCGTGTCGATCGCCTGCAGCACGATATAGCGTTCCATCATCGCGACGGTCTGCGGGTTCTCCATCGAGAGTTTCAGTTGATAGGCGCTCTCGACGAGCCGGTAGACCTCGGCGGCGATCGCCTCGCGGTCATTGCCGTGCTTCTTCACCGTGTCCAGGCGCAGCGGGATCGGGAACGTGGTCTGCACCCATTCCACATAGGCCTGGATAGCGGTCTCGCCCGTGTTGCCCAGCATGACCTCGGTCGTGGTGCCGATCACGTCGCCGATCAGGTCGTAGATGATCTCGCGCACGTTATCCGCGCACACGGCCTCGCCGCGGAACCCGTACACGATCTCGCGCTGCTTGTTCATCACGTCGTCGTATTCGAGCGTGCGCTTGCGGATCGAGAAGTTCTGCTGCTCCACGCGGCGCTGGGCGGTCTCGATCGAGCGGTTGAGCC
>CAZZBA010000195.1:0-7797 GCA_964652765.1 uncultured Victivallales bacterium
TGCATCAGGTGGTAGTTCAATGTCATGTCATTCATCAGTTCAAGTCCTTTCGATTATTCAGTCAACGTTCGGCCATCATGCACGGCGCGGGCAGCGACGTCGCACGGATGGCTTGGTTGAGGGACATTTCTCTTCAAAGGCCCCAATGTCCCGATTCTTGGTGACCGAGTTCCACGCGAAGTAACGCCCATTCATTGCAACATAGATGCCGGGCGGAAGCACCTGGACAAAGTGCGAGTGCGCTGCCGAGATTGAACAATCCATCAGAACTTCCAAACTTGTATGCGTCTGCTTGAAGTACAGGCTGCCGTTCAGCTCGTTGTACTCCTTGTCAAACGTTCCACCTGTCGCAAACACCGCAATTCTCATTCTTCTTCTCCCCCATACCCCTGTCTTTTTCTGTCAACAACCATTGCTCAACATCGCCTGCGAATGTCGCTACAGGCTTGTTCTATTCCCGGAGCCTCTGTGTATTTGCAATATCTGTGATGTTATTCTCCTTCAAAAGCAGCTTCAGCTCCTCTCGCAGAGGCTCGACCCGAGTCGCCAGGTATTCCTCGATCCAAATTGGAGCCACAAGACCCGCAAAACAGCGGCGCGTCTCGGAGACCACTGCCTCCATCTGACTGACAACATTATTCAACCCGGTTAGCCAATGCAGGCCCAGCCGGAGGTTCCGGGCGCTGGTCCGGCGCGGATCCATCTTGCCGAGGACGGTCAACTGATGGGCATGCTGCACCTTGTCCCATCCCTCCTTCCGCAACCGGGCAAGATCCGACATCACGGCACGGCAAGCGAGGAAACGGTCCTTTTCCCCAACGGATCCCATCGCATCAATGCAGGCATCCACGCCGCCTGCAGGCGGCTCGCCGTCATGCAGTGCCACCGCCACCATCAGCGCGGAGTCCAGACTCGCATCGATCGGGTTGCACTGAATCGTGTCGACCGCAAAGCGGCTCCAGGCCGTGGCGACGACACCGGCGATCCCGAAGCGCTGGGCTGTCTTTACCCAGGCGGCCGCGTTTGCCGCACGACTCGATGTATCGGGAAGATCCGCTTCGTAATTCTCCGCGCCTTTGTAGGCGGTAGCCCCCCACAAGACGCACCCACGCTCCTTGAACCTCTCGATAAGAGCCCTGTTGCAGTGACGCCCGCACGATTCGGGATCTCCGCCATACACCCACAACATCAGGTCTGCCTTGCCTGCCAGCGAAGTGAGCGCGGCGTCATCCCAGTCAATCATCATATCGTGCCAGAGGATCGGCCGTACACCCCGCTTGTTCAACGCATCGAGGATGGGTTCGACATGGTAAAGGTATAGCGCCCCTTTTCCGTGCTTCTCGATATAGGCCTTGGTTTCAGGAGCCAGTCCGAAGGTCCGCGCTTCGTCGCCGCCCAGATGAAAATGCCTTGTACCCGGCATGAGCTTGAGGACATCGTCCACCATCTTCTGTATCAAGTCACGCGACCCGGGCGCCAGGGGATTCAGTCCGGCTTCGATGTCCGTTAGCTCGCGCAGGTGTTCATACCCCTCGACACTGAGCGGATTTTCCATATGCCCCAGGCACTGCACGAGAGGAATCAGCTCAATCCCGAGTTCAGCGGCGGCCTTGACGAAGCACGCAATTTCATTGGGCGTGTAGGCGGTCGGACTCCGGAAGCGCTCGTCAACGGTCCAGGGGAACGAATCCTCCCACTCCACCAGCACAACATTGTACCGCGCCGCCGCGAAGAGCTCGAGGAGCTCGACCAATCGCTTTGGCGCGGGAGGCAAACCCTTCAGATCAAGATGCACCCCGCGCCTTGACACAGCGGGCTTTTCCAGGCAAAACAACTCATTAATGGCGTTTACATTGATAGACATGGCATCCCCTTTTTTGTGGCTTTGTTCAGTGCAATCGCTGGTTCACAGGAACGCACAATTCCGATAAGGCATACCCCGTCCCCCACAAGCCGCGATCCTGTTCGATAGCTCTTCATTTTTTCCTGATTGTCGCTGCAAAGCGCATGACATCCTTCCCGTTATGATTGGTCAACAGCGAGAAAGTGTCAGCTTCAACGATATTAGGTTGGTTCTTATCGTCATCGGGAACGATCGCATGGTAGTGGTTGCCCCATTCCACACCTTGATGCAGAACGCATATAGGCTCACTCCAATGCATCAAATCGGTACTAGTACGCACCTGCAGAACATCGTCTACGAGTTGTTTGCCTCCAGGCGTCACGCGCGTGCAGGTCATTATGTACAAACTGTATTTCTTGTTAAACACCACACGGGGATGCCAGGCGTTGAACGCGATTGGTGTCTCTTTCCCGAAGTTCCCGGCTTCGCAGAAAGCGCCGTCATGATACTTCACGAAATCGCCCATGATTCCGTCCTCGCGCATACGGCTGCGCGCAACATACGCGTTGCAGCTCTTCCAGCTATTTTTGCTATCGAGGTTCATATCAACCGTAATCATATTATAGAAAATGTAGATATAGCCGTGCTCGTGATCCGTGAACGCTGAAAAATCGCCACTGCCCAGATTGATAACGCCGGCTTTTTGCCCGCGAACCGCATCCTTCTCAGGGCAATATTTCTCGGTAAAGCACACTTGTTCGCCCGATAGCACCCATCTGTCAAATGTCCAAGTCCGGCCCTCGTCATCCGAATGCATAAGCCCTATGTGACGGAAATCGGAATCACATTTCGGAGTCATGCAAGGCCCGAAGGCATCGTATGCCGTGCCTCTTGCAAACCATCCGGCCTCGTTGTGGAATAGGACATGGAAGCGGTGTGTCCCCGGACAGATGTACAATCCGAACGGCCAAATACTACCTCGGGCTTTAACCCCTTCGGGGTACCTCACGCCGTTGTAAGCATAGTCCGCATGTCCCACGCAAAAGTTGGTTTGAATATCGTACACTTTCTTGAAATCATTCAAACATGTCCCACAGAACATCGCTATTTGCCCCATATGCGAATGTCCCGTAATCGCCCAAAGCTTCCCGTCTTTGTCGCGATACATAGGTGTCGTGCCGTCTTGAAAGACGTTGTTTGAATGGTGAAACGCCGTCTCACGCATTTCGCCGATCTGCAACTCGTATTCCTCAAAGAAGTTCTTCATTCTCGATTCCCTTTATTACAAGGCCGCCCTTCGCGGAAGGCTTTCATCGGCCCGCGCCCGTGACACGCGGCTGGTTCCGGAACTCCTTGAGAACCCGGAGCATCAACTCGTACCGCTCGAGCGCCAGGCCGGTGTATATGCAGTTGCTGGTGGCAAACACATACCCGCCGCCAGGCGATCCGTCGCGCAGCGCGCGCTTGCAGTCCGCGACAACTTGATCTTCCGTACCGGTCTGGAGAAGGCCGCAGTTGACGTTGCCGATAAGGCAGACTTTGTCGCCCACGCGCCGCTTC
Source organism: uncultured Victivallales bacterium (assembly GCA_964652765.1). GTDB lineage: Bacteria > Verrucomicrobiota > Kiritimatiellia > UBA8416 > UBA8416 > UBA8416. The sequence continues at coordinate 3,404 of CAZZBA010000195.1, forward strand.
ACTTCGGCAAGGTCGACATGCCCCTGCGGATCGAGGCTGTGCAGCGCGTGCGGCTCCGTGCTCACCAGCGAGTCAAGGATCGGCATGATGTTGCCGTCCGTGTGCTTGATAACGTAGAAACCCATGTCTCGATAGCCCTTGGTCAGCCGCTTAAGATATGGCGTCACGAACTCGTCGAACATGGCTGGCGAGAGAAACGGATTATCGTTTAAGCAGTAATCAGAGCACAGGCAGAAACCATCGAGCACACCCCACTTCTTGAGACGCTCGCCGCGGGCAAGCGCATTATCCACCCTGCGCTCAGTATCGTCTTTCAACTTCTGAGGCTCCTCGGCGATCTGGCAGCTAAACTCAACCATGTGGCTGCCGTCCGGCATCCCGTGAGTGGCATCGCCATCAAGGGTTAGAAAATATTCCATTCCGGATAATGCGCGCACATGTTCGAGCGAAAGGCGCAGATCCTCTTCGCTCCATCCGACCGGAGTGTCGTACAGCGTCCCGGCCAGACCAAATCGGCGGGCCATTGCTACATAAAGGTCGGCGATATCCTTGCGGTGAAGATCGCGCTCGCGCTCGGACATCTGCTGCCATTGTGAAAACCGGCGATGCGAGGGATGAACGCGGCCAAATGCCTCCATGGTTAGAAAAAACACGAGCTCAAAATGCGGGATACATTCCGGATCATTCCTCCGTTCCAGCGCGGCGATGAGCTGCTCGCGCGGTGTCAGCGCGCTGCAACGTTGGGCCTTGGTTATTTTCTCCTGCTTACCTGCGGTCATGAGTGGTTCCCTTATTGTGCTGTCTTTATTCTTAGAGTTTTAATCTCGAATGGCCTGAATGACAGAGAGATCTGCCCAGCCTTGCATTTCAGTTTCCGCAGCGTCCGTTCGAGCATGTTCGTTTCCACGACATGCGTTACCGGCAGGCTGGTGGTGAGTGTGCAGCCAACCGAGCTGCGTGTCGTCTCATACAGGCGCACCACCAGATCTCCTGAACCGTCCTCTGCCGGCTTGATCGTTTCGATTACCACCGCCGGATCGCTGACCGAGAAAAGGCTTACACTCGGCGATTTCCCTGGGATCACGGCGGCGGGCACATTCAATTCGTAGGCCTCCCGGATTACGCCACTATCCTTGAACGATCCGGCCCAGCAATAGAAGGCATAGGTGAATTCCTGCAAGCCTTTATCCGCCGTCATGTCCGGCAAGAGCGGGGATCTGAGAAGGGTCAGGTTGATGCTGCTGCCGTCCACATTCACCCCGTATTTGCAGTCGTTAAGCACTGCGGCGCCACGGTTTTCCTCGGCCAGGGCGGTCCATTTCTGGTTACACACCTCAAACCGCGCGCTATCATACGGACGCGTTGCATGCGTGGGCCGGCGGACATAGCCGAACTGGATTTCGTGAAGCGCGTCCTCGGCCATCACCGTGACCGGGAAATTGACCTTCAGGAGCTTGTGGCTTTCCCGCCAGTCAACGCGGGTGCGGAACTCGATGCGGCGACTGCCGGCCCTGAGTACAATATCCTGTTCAAGCCCGGATTGGCCGATATTCCGCGTGACCCGAACCATGCCGAAGACCGGACCTTCCGCGCATGCACGCGCCGTTGCTGTGCCCGCGAGACGAATCTCCTGAAGCTTGTACATGCTGTCTATGTCCCATGCGTCGAAACCTGATGGCACATCCTTGTACAGATGAAAGGCGTTGCACGCTGCCTTGGCGAATTCGGTCCGATGCTCCTTGTCGTAGATACTCGAAATCTCGCCGCGCTTGTTGAACCTGACGCGGAGCAACTCATTTTCCAGACAGACCGCACTGGCCTTAACGTGAGAAACGTCACCGCCGGCTTTCGCCTTGTGGACGGAAGCCGTGCCGCATGACGGAATGCCGCGCACAAGTCCGTACACCGCACCCTCGTGTTTCTGCACAGGTACAGGCAGGCCGTCGTCTGTCACGGCACCAGTGAATCCCGGGGGCAGTTTGACTACGGCGTCCCGGTTCCATGAAAGCGAGTTGAAAACCGTGGCGGCTTGACGATCCCTGGTCACCATGAGAGAGCGCGCTTTCCCCGCAACAGCTGACGCGCGGTCAATCACCTGCGCATACGCCTTCTCGGCCTCGACATACACCTGCGCAATGGACGAACCCGGAATGATGTCATGGAACTGGTTCAACAGCACATCGCGCCACAAGTCGTTCATTTCCGTCAGCGGGAACTTGAAGCCGGCTGTAACAGCCGCTACGGCACCCCACATCTCCGCCTCGCGCAGTATGATTTCGCTGATGCGGTTGCCTTTCTTGGTTCTGGCCTGCGTGGTGTATGTGCCGCGGTGCCCCGCGAGATAGAGTTCGCCGACCCAGCGGGGCAGCTTTCCGGTGTCAATATTCCTGAAGAACGCGGCCGGGGCATCCATACCGCACCGGGGACATCCTTCGAGGTCTTTCAATCTCCTGAGGAATTCGAGATGATTGCGTGTGGCACCGCCACCGCCATCGCCGTAACCGAACGGAACGATACGGCCGGCATGCGTGGAAACCTTTTGTGCTTGTTCGGTCCATCTTGCCAGGATGGCCGACGGGCTTGTGCCCGAGCCATAATTGGTGTGCATGTACGCGAGCACATTCGTGCCGTCTATGCCCTCCCACCAGAACGTGTTGTACGGGAAAATGGCGTCATCGTTCCAGCGCCAGGTCAACTTGGATGTGGAGAAGAACTTCACGCCGCAGCCGGCCATGATCTGCGGTAACGCGCCGGAAAAGCCGAAGGCATCCGGCAGCCACAGCAGTTCATTCTCGACACCAAACTCTTCCTTGAAGAACCCCTTGCCGTGGATGAACTGGCGGACCAGGCTTTCGCCGCCGGACATATTGCTGTCAGCCTCGACCCACATTCCTCCGTCGGGTATCCACTGTCCTTTCGTTACGGCTTTCCTGATGAGCCTGTAGAGCGCCGGATATCGCTGTTTCATCATCCAGTACAAATGCGGCTGGCTTTGGAGGAATTTGTATTCCGGGTATTCCTTCATCAGGGCCAGTTGTGTCGCAAATGTACGGGTGCACTTCGCTTCCGTTTCCCTCAGCGGCCACAGCCAGGCCACGTCAATATGGGCGTGGCCGAAGGCGTGCATGAACGGCGAGGTCGAGCCGTTACGGGCCTCCAGGAGCGGGCGGAGCAACGCGCGGCCAGCCCGGACAGTCTTCATCATTTCAGCGCGCGGGAGCTCGAGATCCACGACCAGGGTCATCTCCTTGAGCGCATCGGTGATGGCTGCCACGCGGAGGGAGTCCTTATCCGCCATCTTGTCCATCAGTTCGTACAAAGTCTGCGTGTCGATCCAAAGCTGGTATAGCTCCTCTTCCCACATGCCAAACGAGCATACGCCCACAACGGCCTGGGTACGCGGCGGCTCAGGCACCGTCATACGGCCATGGGGATTCGGGCCTCCTCCGCCCGAACCCTCATAGGGTCCATGCCCCGCATAGGTTTCGATGAGAACATGGAACCGCTCACCGCCGCGCGCCTTCGCGGCAAGCTTAAGTTCATGGTGATAATTGTCGCGTGCGCCGGCGTGGAGCCCGTTGATATACACCGCCGACTCGTTCCCGCTCAGGTCAGTCTTCAGAACGATGCGTTCACCGGCCGCGGATCTTGGCAGCACGATATCAGCGCGGAACCATCCATATTCCCACTTCGCCCCCCAGCGTGTTCCGGGCGGCATAGGCGAAAAACGCCTCCGCTCCACCTGGTCCGCCCTCAATTGTTCCCGGGTGATAAATCCGTCAAACGCTACACGTCCAAGCTCGCGGTAGAACAGCCGCGGCATCACTTCCCGCCAACGGTTGATCCTGCCTAACCATTCTGGAGTAATCGCCATAACAACCTCATTTCTAATACCAGCGTTTCATTCCAAGAGCCTAAACTGGAGTTCATCACAGCAAGTGTCGAGCTCGGTTACCCAGTCGACGACGAATCTGTCCGGAATGATCCTGTCGTCATCGATGCGCTCATAGCTGACGATGGCACGTACAAGACGCGCCTCAAGACTTCGATGCAGCGGATCTTCACAGACAAATGCCGGACTCAGATCCCGATGAAAGGTACCATTGTCTTCGATGTGAAACGGGATCGTTCGCTCATGCAAGCCGTTATGCAGTCTCCACTTCTCCCTGCGCTGCGCCATGACATCGCCGAGGGCATATTCTGCGTACTTCCCGGCGAGCCGCCGCAGATGCAATCGGCTTTTCTCATTCATAGTGCCTCATCATCCAACAGAGCCGTCAAATTCTTGTCGGTTCTGTCCAAGCGAGTTAAAAATTGGGCATAGCCTTCGTTGAAATCAGGATTCCATAGTCGTTCGGACATGGCGGCGAGCCGTTGGCGCAGTGAGGGCAATT
>CAZZBA010000196.1:0-7773 GCA_964652765.1 uncultured Victivallales bacterium
AACTCGAGAAGAAGGTCGTCGAGGTCAAGAGCAACAACGGCAAGGTGACCGTCAGTGCGCGCGGGGACATGTCGATCAAGTCGATCGATTTTGATCCTACCGCGTTCGAGGACCTGAACATCGAGCGGCTACAGAAGGTGCTGGTGACAACGGTCAACGCGGCTTTGAACGCCGCCAAGAAGACCGCCGGGACCGAGATGCAGAAGATGGGTGGCCTGTCCGATATGCTGAGTGGCATGGGGGCCTAAGTCATGAGCGTTCCCGCTCTGGATTCACTGGCCGTTGCACTTGGCCGGCTGCCCGGTGTGGGGCGTCGGTCGGCCGAGCGCATGGCGATGAAGCTGGCGGCGGAACCGGAACGGCTGATCGCGCCATTGATAGCGTCCCTGGAATCGACCCGTGAGCAGGTGCGCTTCTGCGTCCGTTGCGGGGCTGTCACCGAGGCCGCGCGCAACCCCTGCCGGCTGTGCACGGATGTGGCGCGCGACGGGCGGCAGCTCTGCGTGGTCGAGGATCCGTCGGACGTGCTCGCGATCGAGGCGATCGGCACGTTCCGCGGGCGCTACCACGCGCTGATGGGGAAAATCTCGCCGATGCGCGGGGACGGGCCGAACGATATCCGGCTGCGCGAGCTGGTGCGGCGGGTGCGCGAGGAGGGTGTGGCCGAGGTCGTTCTGGCGTTGAACACGGATCTGGAAAGCGAGGCCACCGCCGGGCTGGTGGCGGCGTTGCTGCGCGAGCGTGGAGTGAAGGTCACGCGGCTGGCCTACGGCATCCCGGCGGGCAGCGGCATCCGGTATGCGGACGCGGTGACGCTGGAGCGGGCCATGGCCGGCCGGCAGGAGGTGTGATGGAGGACTACGGCATACTCGGGCGCCTGGACGCCGTGCGCGACCGTATGTCGTCGGCCTGCGAGCGGGCCGGGCGGCGGCCGGACGATGTGCGGCTTGTGGCTGTCAGCAAGACCTATCCACCGGAGATGATCGAGGCGGCGGTGCGTGGTGGCTGCGACTGCTTTGGCGAGAGCCGCCTCTATGAGGCACTGCCGAAGATGGATGCCTGTCCGGGGAATCTGGAGTGGCATTTCATCGGGCATCTGCAGCGCAACAAGGTCCAGCAGGTGGTGCCCGCCTTCGCGCTGATCCACGCCGTGGATTCGCTGCGGTTGCTGGAACGGATCGAGACGGTTGCCGAGGCCGTCGGGAAACGCGCGGCCATCTGCCTGGAGGTGAATGTATCGGGCGAGGCGAGCAAGTTCGGGCTGGCGCCGGCGGAGGTTCCGGAGGTGCTGGAGGCGGTCAACGGCATGCCGCACGTCGATGTGCGGGGGTTGATGACCATGGCACCGTTCACCCCGGATGCTGAAGCGGCCCGTCCGGTATTCCGGCGGCTGCGCGAGTGCCGTGACCGCTGGGCGGAGCAGAGCGGCTTCGCCCTGGAGACGCTGTCGATGGGAATGTCGAACGATTTCGAGGTGGCGATCGAGGAGGGGGCGACACTGGTGCGTGTGGGAACCTGTATTTTCGGGAAACGTCCGGCTGAAGACGGGAGGGAGTCATGCGAGTGATTGCGAACCGGCGCGGTGCCCGGCTTTCGGCGGTTTTGCTGCTGATGGTTTTTGTGGTTGTTGTGGTCCTGGTGACGTGCTGGTTCCTGGCGCGGACCGACGGTGGTCGCAAGCTGCTGGCGGAGCAGCTTTCTGATCGGATGGGGGTTCCCGTGATGATCGGCGAGAGCCGGATCGGCTGGCCGTATGAACTGGTCCTGCGCGATGTCGCGACGGCCGAGTTCGCGGTGGCGGGGACGCCAGGGTTTTCCGTCGGCGAGGTGCGCGTCGCCCGTCGCCTGTTCACGTGGCAGGTCACGCTGCGGCATGTCACGCTGCGGGTGCAGCAGGATGCCGCTGGCGTCTGGACGCCCCTGGTGGCGGCACGGATAGCGGATCTGCGCCAGGCTGCCGCCTTGGACCTGGTGCGGTTGACCGAGCCGTTGCGGCTGTGGCTGCGTCTGGATGTGAGCGATGGCTCGCTCGACTGGCTGGATGCCGAGGGGCGGGTCGAGGCCTCGCTGCGCGATGTGCGTTTCCGGATGGAGCCGGTGGAAATGCCCGAGCAGCGCACGATGACCTATTACGGGCTGCGCGTCTATGCCGCTTCCGGCGGGGCGCTTGGCAATGCCCGGGATCTCGACTGGGCGTGGCTGACGTCCGATGACCAGGCGTACGTTGAACTGGCTCGTTCGGTGCGTTATGATTCCGGGATCGAGGATACGAATACGGTTTCGCAGACGGAGGTTGTCGATGTTGAGTAAAGCAAGGGCGGATGAGCTTCTGGCCGGTTTTTCCAGGGTGAACGTTCTGGTGGTCGGGGATCTGATGCTGGACCGCTATGTGTTCGGCTCGGTAACGCGGATCTCGCCGGAGGCCCCGGTGCCGGTGGTTCATGTCACGCGCGAGGAATCGCGGCCGGGGGGGGCATCGAACGTGGCGCTGAATATCGGCGCGCTTGGCGGGGGCAGCATGGTGGCGGGTGTGATCGGGGCGGATGCGGCGGGGGATGACCTGATGCAGGCGCTGGTCGCGGCGGGCATCAACATGGATGGCGTGGTCAAGGCCCCGTCCCTGCAGACCACAGTCAAGACGCGCGTCGTGGCCGAGCGGCAGCAGGTGGTGCGGGTGGATCGCGAGATGCCTCCCGCGCGCTTCGAGTCCGCTGTGGAGTCGCTATGCCAGCGGCTGCCGGCACTGGTGGCGGCGGCGGATGCAGTGGTGATCGAGGATTACGGCAAGGGCGTCATCTGCCAGCGGGTTGTGGATACGGTACTGGCGGCGGCAGGTCCGGCAGGCGTGCGGGTCGGTTTCGACCCGAAGGACAATAACCGGTTGATCCTGCCCTGGCTGACGCTGGCGACGCCGAACTACCGCGAGGCCTGTTTCGCAGCGGGATTGCCGGAAACCCCGTTGGATGACGCGGGTAGTAGCGGGACCCTGCGCGAGGCCGGGCGCATCCTGTCCGCGCGCTGGGGGACCGAACTGCTGATGATCACCCTGGGGGCTCATGGCATGTATCTGCTGCCGAAAGAGGGAGAGGCTCAGATATTGCCAACCGTGGCGCGCGAGGTGTTCGATGTGTCGGGGGCGGGGGATACGGTGATAGCCACCGCCCTGACCGCCCTGGCGGCGGGGGCCACCCACTCCGAGGCGGCGGAACTGGCTAATCATGCGGCTGGCGTGGTGGTCGGCAAGCTGGGGACGGCAGTTTGTACCCCGGCCGAATTGCGGGGGTCGTTCGAGCCGGCGGAAGGAGTGTTGAAATGCAGGTAATCGGGGTGATTCCGTCGCGCTGGGCGTCGACGCGGCTGCCGGGCAAGAGCCTGGTGTCCTTGTGCGGCAAGCCGATGATCCAGCGCGTGGTCGAACGCGCACAGTTGGCGCGGTCGCTCTCGGCGGTGATCGTGGCGACCGATGATGCGCGTATCGCCGAGGTGGTGCGCGGTTTCGGCGGCGAGGCGGTGATGACGCGGGCGGATCATCCATCTGGAACGGATCGGATCGCCGAGGCGATCGGGAAGCGCGCGGCGGACCTGGTCGTGAACATCCAGGGGGATGAACCTCTGCTCGATCCGGCCTTGATCGACCGGCTGGTCACGCGTATGCGCGAGGATTCGGACTGGGACATGGGCACGGCGGCATCGCCGATTGCCGATGAGGCCGACCGTCTAAGCCCATCGGTAGTCAAGGTGGTCTGGGGTGCGCGTCACCAGGCCCTTTACTTCTCGCGTTCCGTCATCCCCTTTATCCGCGATGCATCGGACGCGGGGATGAGCGGGCTTTACTGGAGACATCTGGGGCTGTATGCTTACCGGGCCGACTTCCTGCGCCGGCTGGTTGCCGCACCGCCCTGTGCGCTGGAAATGGCCGAGAAGCTGGAACAGTTGCGGGCCTTGCACCTTGGGGCGCGCATGGTGGTGATCGAGACGGAGGAAACCGGTATCGGGGTGGACACCCCGGCGGATGTGGAACGTGTGGAAAGCATGATCCGGGAGATGGAATCGAATGGGTAAGACCGTAAAGATAGGGAATGTGGGGATTGGCGGAGGCAAGGCGCTGGTGCTGATCGCGGGACCGTGTGTGATCGAGAGCCGCGAGGGTTGCCTGGACCTGGCGGCAAGGCTGGTGAAGCTGGCAAAGGCTGAATCCATACCGTTTGTATTCAAGGCCTCCTACGACAAGGCCAACCGTACGTCCGTCGATTCCTACCGCGGCCCCGGCATCGAGGAAGGTCTGGATATCCTGGCCGAGGTGCGCAGCCGGTTCGGGGTTCCGGTGCTGACCGACGTCCATACCGAGGCCGAGGCCCGCCGGGCGGCGATGGTGGTCGACGCGATCCAGATCCCGGCGTTCCTATGCCGGCAGACCGACCTGCTGCTGGCGGCAGGGGAGACCGGTATCCCGGTGAATGTCAAGAAAGGACAGTTTCTCGCGGCTTCCGACATGGTCAATGTGGTCAGGAAGATCGAGAGCACGGGCAACCGTAAAATAATACTGACCGAGCGCGGCTCGTCGTTCGGGTACCAGAACCTGGTGGCGGACATGCGCAACCTGCCCGCCATGCGCGAGCTGGGCTATCCAGTGACCTTTGACGCGACGCACAGCGTGCAGCGGCCCGGGGGCGCGGGAACCTGTTCGGGTGGCGATTCCTATCTGGCGCCCTGTCTGGCGCGGGCGGCGGTGGCGGCCGGCTGTGACGCGGTCTTTATCGAGACGCATGTCAATCCGGCCGAGGCCCTTTCCGACGGGGCCAATGCGATCGCCTTCCGTCAAATGCGCAAACTGTGGATAACCCTGAGGGCGATTGATGAAGCGGTACGTTAAACAGGCCTGTTGGATCGGGGCGGGGGGGTACGCCGCCGCGCTGCTAGCGGTGGCGGTTCTGGCGCAGGAGCCGATCGAGGGACTGCGTGTACCATTGGAGTATTATCCGGACGGGACGCTCAGGACCGAGCTTTCCGCCCGGCGGGCGACGGTAAGCGCGGATGCGACGATTGCCGCCAGCGGTATCGTGTTCCGCGTGTTTTCGACCAACGGGACCGTGGATGTGACGATCACGGCGGAGGACGCGAAATGCAGCCGTGAGCGGCAGTCCGGCTGGTCGGAAACGGCCGTTTCCATGCGACAAGGGGAGATGCTGCTGACAGGCGAGGGGTTCAAATGGGACGGCACGAGCGGGACAATACAGATACTACGCCAGGCGCGGGTCTCGTTTCCCGCTGAAATGATCAAGATGAAAGGGGTTTTGAATAATGACAAGCAGAAACAATAGGTTGGCGGTCCTGCTGGCGGTGCTCGGGGGGCTTTGCATGGCGGCAATGGCCGAGCCCGTGGTGACCGGACCGGTTGGAGAAACGGTGATCACATCCGACACGCTGCTGTTCGACTACCGGCAGCGCATGTGCGTGTTCGAGGGTAATGTGGTGGTTACCGAGCCGCGGGTGCGGATGGAAAGCCAGAAACTGCATGTGTTCTTCGATGCCAGCAACAGGGTTGAGTCCGTCGTCGCTACGGAGTCGGTCAAGGTCACGCAGGAGAACCGGGTGGCCACTTGCGGTCGTGCGGTATACACCACGGAGAGCGGGGCGATCGTGATGACGATCGACCCCATGCTGGCTCGTGGGCGCGACGAGGTGAGCGGTGATGAAATCAAGATTTTCGTCAATTCAGAGAAAGTCATTGTCACCCCCGGACGCCTGGTGGTCTATCCGACAGACCGACCAGACCGGCCAAGGCCGCAACCGAAAAAAAATACCGGAACTCAAAATTAGGTGTTTACCTGCCGCCGATTACGGTTACAATGGCACCGTCAAGGGATTGGCAACGCGTTGTGCGTTGATTCGAGTGTAACGGGGTAATGCTGTCAGGGATATCATGATGACAGAGGGGAATCATAAATCCGAGTATCTGGTCGAGGCGTCCGGGCTGGCGAAGTCCTACCGCGGGAAGAAGGTGGTGTCGGACGTGAACATCCATGTCAAGCCGGGGGAGATTGTCGGGTTGCTCGGGCCCAACGGCGCTGGCAAGACAACCTCCTTCTACATGATTGTGGGGCTGGTGAGGCCGGATGGAGGCAAGGTGTTCTTCAGGGGGAGGGATGTGACGGGCAAGCCGATGTGCCAGCGGGCGCGGCTTGGAATCGGCTATCTTGCGCAGGAACCGTCTGTCTTCCGGAAATTGACGGTGCGTGAGAATGTACTGGCGATCCTGGAGACGCTGGACATCCCGCGTGCGGAACAGATGCGGCGTCTCGACCGTCTGCTGGAGGAGCTTGATCTTGCCCGCCTGGGCAACCAGCGTGCCTACACGCTCAGCGGCGGGGAACGTCGGCGGCTGGAGATCACGCGTGCGCTGGTCACCGATCCGGCCATACTGATGCTGGACGAACCGTTCAGCGGCGTGGATCCGCTGGCGGTGGCGGATGTCCAGAAGATCATTATCAAGTTGCAGCAGCGCGGGCTCGGCATCCTGATCACCGATCACAACGTGCGCGAGACGCTGTCGATCGTGGACCGCGCCTACCTGCTTTTCGAGGGCAGGGTGCTGCGCGAGGGGGCCAGCTCGTTCCTGATCAACGACCAGATGAGCCGGGAGCTTTACCTGGGTACCGAATTTCGTATGTAGAACAACAAAAAAGGAGGCAGGTATGCCAATCGAAGTCACAGCACGGCACATGGACGGGGCGGAAGCGGCGAAACAGTACGCGCATGAGCGCTCGCAGAAACTGATGGATATGTTCCCGCGCGTCGAGCATGTCCATGTGATCCTCAATGTGGAAAAGCACCGGCACGAAGCGGAGGTCGTGGTGCAGGCGAAGAATCACATCCATATCGAGGCCGATGAGAAGAGTGATGACATGGCCAATTCGATCGATGTGGCCTTTGAACGTGCCGAGAAGCAGCTTCGCAAGCTGCGCGAGAAGATAACGGACCATCGTGTGAAGCCGGGCGAGATCGTCGAAAAGGGCGATCTGTAGTCATTCGTGGCTCGGTGCCCGTCACGTTCCAAGGAAGGACGAGGACTATGATTGAGAAGACAACGGCGGCAAAAATGTCGGTGAAGGTGGCCGACTTTCTGTCGGCGGGTGGGGATCGGCTGAAGCTTGAAGTGCAAGGGGGCACGTCCGGGCTGTCGCGGCTGATTGGCGAGGCTGCCATCAACCGTCCCGGGCTCGGTCTCGCCGGTTTCCTGAAATATTTCCCCGAGCAGCGCATCCAGGTGATCGGGCTGGCCGAGCATGCCTATCTTGATTCGCTAAGCGCCGATGATCGCGCCAGGCGGACCGAGGCGATGTTCGCCACGAAGGTTCCCTGCGTGGTGTTCACGCGTAACAAGCGGATACATCCCGAGATCGTGGCGCTGGCGGACAAATACCGTGTCGCCCTGTTGCGGACGCCACTGATCACGAAGCATTTCGTGAATGCGGCGACGATCATCATGGAGAACCTGGGGGCTCCGCGGCAGAAGGTCCAGGGGACGATGGTGGAGATCATGGGCATCGGTGTCATGATCGAGGGGAGTAACGGTGTCGGCAAGAGCGACACGGCCTTGGCTCTGGTGCAACGCGGCCACAGCTTGGTTGCCGATGATATCACGGCCTTGCGCCGCGACACGTCGGGTGCCCTGATCGCCTCGCCGGTCAAGGTCACCCAGTACCATATGGAGATCCGCGGACTGGGTATCATCCATGTCCCGAGCCTTTTCGGCGTGGCATCGGTGCGCGG
>CAZZBA010000197.1:0-7749 GCA_964652765.1 uncultured Victivallales bacterium
TGATTGTGCTCGCGCGACATGCGCGCCGTAAAGGCTTCGTGGCACAGCGCTGCGAGCGCGTCGGAGACGATGGCGACCCGGCGGTGCTCACGCTGGAAGTCGGCCAGCAGGGAGTCGAGCGGCGCGTTCTCGGGCACGAAGTGTGGCTTGAGTGTGGCGGCGGCGATATCGCCGGCACCGGCCAGCAGGAAGGCGGGCACGTCCAGGAAGCCCTCGATATGGTCCATGGTCTCGCGGTAGAGCGGCAGGTAGTGGAAGCGGCAGCGGCGCACGGCCTCCATCTGGGCTGTGGTCGGGTCGTCGAGGTCGATCCCCGTCAGGTCGACACGCGGGGTCATGATGTCGCAGGCATGCGTCTCCTCGAGTCGGATGATGCCGTCCACCATCGTGCGTTCCTCCTCGTTGAGGACGCCTTCCTCCTCGCCGACCTCGACGACGGTCAGGAACTCGTCCTCGGAGAGGGTCTTGCCGTGCTCGATCAGGTGGTGCTTGAAAATCATGGCGAAACGCTCGAGCAGCACACGGGCGGGTGTGAACAGCCAGATGCAGGTGGAAAGGGGGCGCGCGTAAAGGACGGCGGTCCTTTCGGCCTGCTTCATGGCGAAGCGTTTCGGGACCACCTCACCGACGAGTAGCAGCAGGACGGTCATGCAGGGGATCGCGATCGCCTCGGCGTGGGGGATGCCACGCCCGCTGAGGATCGCGAAACCCAGCGCGGCGCTGCTGGCGTTGACAACGGTGTTGCCGATCAGGACCGTCGAGAGCAGCCGTGTTGGACTGGCGAGCAGCTTCTCGATCCGGTCGGCGATCTTCGGCTGCTTCTGGCGGATCCGGGCGAGGTGCAGCGCATTGATGGTGAACATCGCCGTTTCCGAGCTCGAGAAGAAGGCGGAAAACAGCAGCAGTACGGCAAGAATGGCGATCTGGATTATCAGGAGGGACATGCTCATGGCTGCAGGCGTTCCACTTCGGCGATGCTGAGCTTGGTGCGCTGGACAGCCGGGTATTTCTGTATTTCCATATCCTTGATCATGTAGGAATCGTCGATTTTCTGGACGCTGTTGATCCAGAGCCGCCGCACGGGCTTGTCGTCGGCATCGAGCCCTTCCGCCCGCAGCATCATGCCGGCCTTCTTGCTGATCCAGAGCCTCACGCTCTTGTAGGGGCCCTGCTGGTCGGGCGGGGCGTTGACGCGGATGACGTGGCAATCGAACCCCTTGACGGAGTCCTCGCCTTCAACCCGGGCGTCCGTCCACCACAGGAACGAGAGCGTCAGGTCCATCCAGGTGATGTCGCTGGCCTGTATCGGGCGGGCGAGCGTGACCATCGGGCGCGGTTCCAGCGGGTTGCCTGCCGCGTACGCGACGACAGGGTTGCTGCCGTGCGTGAGCGTAAGCTGCTCGATCGGATCGCCGAAGGCGTCGCGGATCGTGTATTGCGTCTGCGGGGCGTCGTCGCCCCAGCGGGCGACCAGCTCGAAACCGTAGGTGGTGATCGGGACGCCGCGCCGCCGCCGCACCAGCAGTTCGCCGGTAACGCGGATCGGTTCCGGGGGAAGCTGCTGGACGACGCCCGCGAGGAGCGCGGCGGCTATGGGGACCTCGCCGTCGTCCGCCGCCCCGGCGGCCGGGGCCGGCAGGGCGGAATGCGACGGATCGGCCGCGGACAGGCGTGCGGCCGGGGCGGCGACCAGTACGACTGCACAGATCGCCATGGAAACTCGTCTCTGGAAATGGATGGAAGCGGGCACTAGTTTGACTCGACGTTGCAGGGGCCTGCCTTTTCATCTGCGGCAATTGCAAGATTCAGAATGTCGCGAAACTGGGTCAGCCCGGTGGACGGCACGATAATCGTATCGCGACGGCCGCCGACATCCTCGGTAATGCGGAGAAAACGCCCCCTCGGGTTTTCCCGCAGGCTGAACGAAAAACATTTCCGCTCCACCTGCACCTGTTCAATCAATAATTCCGTATCCACGCCTGCACTCCCTCTTTTATGGACTCCATCAAATCGACAGGTCGGCCTGAATGTTGATTAATCTAGCAAATGGGTTTAAGGTGTCAACTTATGAATTCGTCGGTTTTTTTCGATGCGCATTGCCATTGGCAGGCGACGACAGGCGGCGCGGGCGGTTCCCTGGTGTGCGGGGAGGGGCTCGGGGGAATGGTCTGCTGCGGGACGTCGCCCGACGACTGGTTGGCGCTGCAGCGGGGGACGGCAGGCGTGCCCGGCGTGATACCGGCCTATGGCCTGCATCCCTGGTTCGTGTCGGGCGAGGCAGGTGCGGATGCGGCGGCGCTGGATTCGCTGGCGGCGCTGCTGGCCACTGACCCGCAGGCGGCCGTGGGCGAGATCGGGCTTGATTTCGCCCGGCGCGACGTGGCGTCGGCCGCGCGGCAGCAGGCGCTGCTGGAAGCGCAGCTCCGCCTCGCGCAGCGGCTCGGACGCGTCGCCATTGTCCACTGCGTGCGCGCCTGGGGGGTACTTGTCGACACGCTGTCTGCCGTCGGCCCGCTGCCGTGCGGTCTCGTGCTGCATGCCTATGACGGCAGTGCGGAAATGGTCGCGCCGCTGGCCCGCCTGGGCGCGTTCTTTTCCTTCAAGGCCGGTGGCGATATGCCAAGCCCGAAGACGGCGGCACGCATGCAGGCGGTCCCGCCTGAGCGGCTGCTGCTGGAGTCCGACCTGTATCTGGCAGAAGACGGCGCGGACGCCGCCGTGCAGCGGCATCGGCTGGAGCGTGTGGCCGCGCAGCTTGCCGCCGCGACGGGAATGACGCCGTCGCAAGCAGCAACCCTGACGACCGCGAACGCCCGCCGCTGCTGGGCACAAGGCGGGGGGTAAAGTCGAAAGGCGAAATAATGAATTGCTCGCAGGTTCGAGAGAAACAGCTCGCCCATGACGTAGGCCTTTGATAGAATCGCGACAGCCATGGTGTAGAGCGAGCATTCGATCCCAGTTGAGGAGGTACAAGATGAAGCGGTATGGTACGACGACGATGGTATCGGCCCTGGTGGTGGTGGCTGGCTGGGCGCAGATGGCTCAGGCGCAGAGCGGGACGTGGACCAACGACGCCTCGGGCAACTGGAGCGCCTCCGGCAACTGGAATGCAGGTATTGTCGCCGATGGCTCGGATTTCACGGCGACATTCGGCAACTTCATTACAGCCAACCGCACCGTCACGCTCGACAGCGCCCGCATCATCGGAAGCATCACGGCCTCGGATACCACCCACGATTACGCTCTCGCCGGCACCAACACCCTGACGCTGGAACGCACAAGCGGTACCCCTGGCATCAGCGTGCCCACCTCGCGCACTCTCACCATCAGTACGCCAATTGCCGGGACCAACGGGCTGAGCAAAGTGGGCGCAGGAACCCTTACATTATCATCCGGTTCAAACAACTACTCCGGTGGCACTGTAATCAATCAGGGCGAACTTACTGTCGGTTCAGGCAGCGATAATTTGGGTACAGGAGCCGTGACGTTTACAGGCGACAGCATCTTTAGAGGAGGCTACAACGCGAATTCGGCAATTACCAATGACATGGTTATAAACTCTGCAGTTAAGGCACAGTTCAATGCATATAATCAATTTGTACACTTTTCTGCCAGCGGAGTACTGAGTGGCAGCGGCACTCTCTGGATTACGGCAACCGACAACGGAGCGGGAAATGTAACCCTTTCGAACACGAAAAACACACACACAGGTGTGATCACTGTTGGAAATCCAACCAGGGCAGGAAACCTCTTCATTGCCAGTATTGCGGACAGCAACTCGGCTATTGAACTCGGCGCCACAACGGGTGCGGGAAACCTGACCTTTTCAGGGACTGCAACACCCCAGATCTTCAATGACCGTCAAGTTAAACTGACCGGCACCACAGGTGGCGGATCGATAGTAAATAATGGAGCAACGGCCAACACGGTCGCCTTTTACAAAGATCTCGCCGTCATCGGTACCGGCAACAAGACGCTGACGCTCGGCGGCTCGAATACGGGCAACAACACCTTTGGTGGTGCTATCACCAACGGAACCGGCTCAACTAACGGTCTAACCAAGGCCGATGCCGGCCGCTGGATTCTCGGCAATACAACCAATTCCTACTCCGGCGCGACGACAATCAGCGGCGGTACGCTCGAAGTCTCCAAGCTTGCCAGCGGCGGCGTGGCCAGCAGTATCGGACAATCGAGCAGTGGTGCGGGTAACCTCTCATTTGGCGGGGGAACGCTCCGGTACGTTGGAACGGGAGACAGCACGGCCCGTCGCTTCACGCAAACGGGGTCGGCCACTTTTGATGCATCCGGTACGGGCGCGCTGATCCTCTCCAACACCAATGCACCTACTTATGGCGGCAATCCAAATACAGCCCGCGCGCTCACCCTGACAGGTACCAACACCGATACCAATACCCTGGCAGCCGTTATCGCCGACAATGGGTCGGGAGTAAATACGCTTACAAAGGACGGCATCGGCGCCTGGGTCATTAGTGGTGCCAATACCTTTACGGGATCGACTACGTTGTCCGGTGGAGGCCAACTGATACTCGATTACAACACGAACGACAACAGCAAGCTGTCCGATACAGCCGCACTGGTCGTTGGCACTACCGGTGGCGGCACGCTGACTCTGAGCGGCGGAAGTCACCCCGAAATTCTCGGACCTACCACCACGCTCAATAACGGTACTGGCCTGTGGATCACTCGAACAAGCGGATCCTCCACATTGCAGTTGAATGCCATCAACCGTCCAAACGGACAGGCTGCGATCGGTTTCTCGGAGGACTCGATCGCCTCCACCGACAACACCAACGTGAATGGCATCCTCGGCGGCTGGGCCACAGTTGGCGCCAACTGGGCGGTAAATAGTAGCAACGGCGCAGACGGCCCGATTGTGGGACTATCCTCTTACACGACAAACGTCCCGACTACGGGGGGAGACACGACAGCTAATTACGAACTCACTGGCAGCCATACGCTGACGGGAGACTTAACGGGGAACTCACTACGCTTGGTCAATGGCGCCGATAGCGATATCCTTAACATGGGCACCGTGGGCACCAGGATACTTACGCCAGGGGCTGGTCATAATGCCGGCATCCTCTACGTGGGCGGTTCTGATAATATCTACACCCTTACGGGTGCTGGTACGATTAGATCAGCAAATCAGAACAATAATCTGAATATCAACGTATTCACGGGCACCTTGGCGGTGAATGCGTTGCTTAATAGTGGCACTGCCGCTACATTGAAGTATGGCGTCGGCACTTTGGTGATCGGAGGCAACAATACCTGGCAAGGTCCATTATTCGTCTTGGACGGGACGGTTCGCCTCACCCACAACAATGCCGCAGGCACCACGGCCGGCGGCATCACCGTCCAGAACGGCGCGGCCCTCGAACTCGCCAACAACATCACCGTTGGTGCCGAGGCCCTCGCCATCACCGGCACGGGGGTCGCCAATGGCGGTGCTCTGCGCAACGTGTCCGACGACAACAGCTATGGCGGGGTCGTTACGATTGGTGATGGCGGAGCAAGGATCAATTCCGATAGTGGTACGCTCACGCTTACCAACGGTATCGGCACGGCAATCTTTAAGGATGTTACCATCGGTGGTGTAGGGAATGTCACGGTTCAGGCCAAGGCAATCAGCGGTGCTGGTAATCTGACCAAGGATGGGAAGGGAACCCTGACGATGAGCGTCAATAACTCCTTTGGCGGATCAACGCGAGTCGAGGCAGGGACGCTTGCATTGGCGAGCGGAGGCAATCAGAGACTTTCCAACTCATCGCCGCTGATCGTTGCTTATGGGGCCAAGATTGACGTGGGCAGCGGAGTCGCCGAAACCGTCTATCAGCTCTACCTGAATAATATAGCGATGGCGGTTGGCACCTGGGGCAGCACATCCAGTGCCGCAACAAACAAGAATGATAGCTTCTTCTCTGGCTCCGGGGTCATTTCCGTACTGGCGCAAGGCCAGGATATCGGAGAGCCTTATGTTGCACCCGGCATGCTGATTATCGTCAAGTAGGCAGGTAGGGCGGGTGCAGCGTCCCCGCCCTACCATACTCTTTGAAGGGGATCGCAGGGTCTCTTCGTAGCCACGCTCGCCAGAGCGTGGATATGAGCACTACGAAACATGCGAATGGCACGAAATGGGACGGGGCGGCTGGTCATGGATGCCTTCGACAAAGCTCAAAGGCCGTCTTGCTTTGACAATGCGCTTTTGGTAGATTCCTCTCCCTATGGCAAGCCACACACATGCACCTGTTGTCCCACGGCGCGAGCAGATCATTGTCGCGCTGGTTATGGAGGCCAATCCCTGGCTGCGCGAAGAGGCGCAAGAGCGGGGCTGGCGGCTGGTGAACATCATGTACAGTAATGGTTATCTGCCTCCGGAAGTCGTTCCTCGCGGTGCCTTGATAGAGAGACTTCCCGATGACCAGTTTATGCAGGCGATCAACGCGACAGGTTGCCCGGTCGTTCGGTTAGGCCTTTTGCCTCATCCTGACGATAGGCGTGTTCCGGCGATTCTGCACGATCCGTCCGAGGAGGGCCGGCTGGCAGCCGAACACTTTTTCGAGCGCGGCTTCCGGCATGTGGGCTTCTTCGGCTCAGACCCGTGGAGTGTAGGGGAGCAGCTCTTTGAAGCGTTTCGTGCCTGTGCAGAGCAGCGTGGTATGGCCTGCCACCTGCACCGATTCAAGCCCGACTTAAAAGAGTCGACCATGCGCAAGCAAGAGCGGAAGCGCTGCGAGTTTGATCTGTGGATTCGAGAAGTTCCCAAGCCGTTCGGCTTTCTCGTTCCGGGCTCCCATCTTGCTGTGGTGCAATGCATGTGGATGCGGCAGGCCGGGCTTGCCATTCCCAACGATGTCGCCGTTTTGGTGCGGGGGGCTCATGTGGACCTGTGTGAGTCTTCGATCCCGACCCTGTCTTCCCTGGTACTGGACGAAGAGACGCGTACGCGGGCCGCCTGCGATCTGCTCGACCGGCTGATGGCTGGCGAGCCGGTACCGGCGGACCCCATCAAGATCCCGCCGCAGGGCATCATTGAACGCGAGAGCACAAATGTGCTGGCCACAGCGGACCGCGTGGTGGCAGCGGCCCTTCGCTATATGTGGGACCATCTGGAACTGGACCTCAGCGACGAGAGCGTGGCGGCGGCTGTTGGTGTCTCCCGGCGCCAGCTTTCTCGGCGGTTTCGAAGCGCACTCGGCCGCAGCTTCACGGACGAACTGCGACGCAAGCGCCTTGATACGCTAAAGGAGTTGCTCCGCTCGACCGATCTAAAGGTCGCGGATTTGGCAACCAAGGCGGGCTTCCGGTCCGCAACATATCTGCACCGTTCGTTTCGTAAAGCCTTTGGCATGACACCAGCCAAATACCGGCGTTCCCTGATATCGAATGCCTGATGCCTGATCCGCTTCGGCGGACGATAGCGGCGACGAGAACGGATGACGATTCAAATGCCCACTCGTTTTCCGTTCTCGTCGCCGTTCTCGTTTTCCGATCTCCCCCCCCCACAACCCCGGAAGCGTCATTCAGTCTGAATTCCGTAATCCCGGGACGGGCATGTCCGCCGTAGCTTCAGCGAAGGCGGATTCCACCCCGTCCGCAGCGTTGTAAGCAGTCTGCGGTCTTCCGTCTTCCGTCTTCAGGGTCTGCAGTCTGTAGTCTGCGGTCTGCAGTCTGGTCTTCCGTCTTCCGTCTTCAGGGTCTGCAGTCTGTAGTCTGCGGTCTGCAGTC
>CAZZBA010000198.1:0-7710 GCA_964652765.1 uncultured Victivallales bacterium
CTCGCTCAAGCATGCAGGCGGACCGTGGGAGCTGGGACTGGCCGAGGCACACCAGACGCTACTGCTCAACGGCCTGCGCAACCGGGTCCGTTTACAGGTCGACGGGCAGCTCAAGACCGGGCGCGATGTGGCGGTGGCCGCGTTGCTGGGTGCCGAGGAATTCGGTTTCGCGACGGCTCCCCTGGTAGTCTGCGGCTGCATCATGATGCGCAAATGCCATACCAACAATTGTCCGGTCGGTGTGGCGACCCAGGATCCGGAATTGCGCAAGCTTTATACCGGGCGCCCGGAGTATGTCGTCAATTTCCTGACCATGGTGGCCGAGGAGCTGCGCGAGATCATGGCGGCACTGGGGGTGCGGACTCTTAACGAGATGATCGGGCGTTCCGATTTGCTTGAAGTCAATCCCGCGATCGATTTCTGGAAGGCGAAAGGGCTGGATTTCTCAAGGGTGCTGATGTACACGCCGACGGCGGCGGAGGAACGCTACTGTACCCAGGCCCAGGAGCACGGGCTTGAAACCTCGATCGACTATACCTATCTTGAGGATGTGTGCGCGGCGCTTGACGCCGGGCAAGCCTTCCGTCGGGAAATGAAAATCCGCAATGTCAACCGTACCGCCGGTACGATCCTTTCCAGCGAGATCGCCCGGCGGTTCGGCAGCGCCGGCCTGGCGGATGATTCGGTGACGTTGGCCTTCCATGGAGCGGCGGGCCAGAGTTTCGGGGCCTTCGCCTCGCGCGGCATGTCCATGATCCTGGAGGGGGAGGCCAATGACTTTGTCGGCAAGGGGCTTTCCGGCGGCCGCATAGTCCTCAAGCCTTACGCGGGGGCGGACTTCGATGCATCGCTCAACATGATCGCGGGCAACGTCGCCTTCTATGGGGCGACCTCCGGCGAGGCCTACCTCAATGGCCAGGCTGGCGAACGCTTTGCCATCCGCAACAGTGGTGCAAGCCTGGTCGTGGAAGGCGTCGGCGATCATGGCTGCGAATACATGACCGGCGGCGTGGCGGTGATCCTCGGGCCAACGGGCGTGAACTTCGGCGCGGGCATGAGCGGCGGTATCGCTTATGTATACGACGAGAGCGGGAATTTCGATAACCATTGCAATCTGGAGACGCTTGACCTCGAACTGGTGTCATCCGACGCGGATCGCGCGGCACTCAAGAGGCTGCTGGAGAACCACGTCCATTATACCGGCAGCGCGAAGGCAAAGGCCATCCTGGGGGATTGGGAGCGCTCGGTCCCCCGGTTCATCAAGGTGTTTCCGATGGAATACAAGAAGGCACTGGGGCGTTTGAGTCGCGAGGATGCCGCGACCGAACGGGGACTGGTGGTTCAGCAGTAGGTTTGGAGAGGGGAATAGAAGATGCGTCATAGAGAACGTGGTTTTATAGAGGTGTCGCGGAAGGATCCTGGGTATCGGCCAGCCGAGGAACGCCGGAAGGACTTCCGGGCGGTCGAACTGATGCTTTCCGACGGTGAATTGCGCGAGCAGAGTTCGCGCTGCATGGATTGCGGGATACCTTTCTGCCAGAGCGCGAACAGTGCGGTTGGATGCCCGGTTTACAACCGCATTCCGGAGTTCAACGACCAGGTCTATCACGGGCAATGGCAGGAGGCCCTGGCGCTACTGCTCGAAGGCAGCACCTTCCCTGAATTCACTGGTCGCATCTGTCCCGCGCCCTGCGAGGCATCCTGTGTCTGCGGGATCAATCGTGATCCGGTCGCCATCCGGCAGATTGAATTGACCATTATCGAGAACGGTTTCACGCGGGGCTACATGCAGCCTCGTGTTCCCGTGCAGCGGGTCGGGAAAAGAGTGGCGATTGTCGGATCCGGTCCTGCCGCGCTGGCCGCTGCGCATCGCCTGAACCAGTCTGGTATCGATGTCGTGGTCTATGAGCGTGATCGTTATCCGGGCGGCATGCTGCGTTACGGTATTCCCGATTTCAAGCTTGAGAAATGGGTGGTTGAGCGCCGGATCGCGCTGATGGAACAGGAAGGTGTCGTCTTCGAGTCCGGTGTGGAAATCGGCTTTGACATCTCAGTCCACTACCTATTGGCAAGGTTTGATGCGATCCTTCTGGCGGGTGGAGCCCGTGAACCTCGCGATCTCGCGATCGAAAGGCGTGAGCTTGAAGGCATCGAATTCGCGATGGATTTCCTCACGCGCCAGAACATGATCAACGGCGGGGAGGATATATCGGGGTGCAAGCCGGTCACGGCTGAAGGCAAGCACGTGGTCGTGGTCGGTGGTGGCGATACCGGGTCGGACTGCGTCGGCACGTCGCTGCGGCAGGGTGCGCTGAGCGTGATGCAGTTCGAGATCCTGCCGAAACCGCCGGCTGAGCGGCCGGAGTCGACCCCTTGGCCGGAATGGCCGAACCGCATGCGCACGTCCAGCAGTCATCTGGAGGGCTGTACGCGGCGCTGGTCGGTTTCCACCCGTTCGTTCTCGGGACAAAACGGGCGAGTCACCGGATTGGATTGTGTCGAGGTCAAATGGGTCTTTCCGGAAGGGGCATCGCGGCCCGTGCCGCAGGAGCAGGACGGGACGGAATTCACTGTCAAGGCTGATCTGGTGCTGTTGGCGATGGGCTTTACGGGGCCTGGGCGGCGTCATCTGCTCGATGAGATCGGAGTGACCTTGAATGCGCGCGGTTTCGTGAATCGGCACGAGGGAAATGCGACGTCCGCGAAAGGTGTCTTTGTCGCGGGCGACATGAGTGACGGACCGTCACTGGTCGTGCGTGCCATGCAGGACGGCAAGAATGCGGCCAAGGGGATTGCCGATTATCTTGGCGTGGCGATGTAGCATGTTATAAATAGACGAGAGGAGGACAGATAATGACGACGGTAGACCCGATTTTACAGTGTGCAGCCTGCGATGCGAAGTTGAGGTTGAAAGCCGCCTCACTGAAGGTCTTGAAGCAAGTTCGCTGCGGGAAATGCAAGGCAATGCTCGAGATTCCGGAGTCTCTCAAGGGAGATGGACCGTTTCCTGAAGTGCCTGTTCTGGCCAAGGCCACCGTTACCGATGCCGCCCCGCGTCCGCCTCAGTCCTCCGTTCCGGCACCAGCCCCGATGTCCGCACCTACACCTACCCCAGTGCCGAGACCCGTTGTGGCTGCGGCGGCGTTTCCTGCTGCCGTTTCCCGGCCGGATACTCCCGCTGTCGCTCCGCTACCGCGCCCCTTGTATCCGCAAAACATACCGTTGACATCAGCTCCGGAACGCGTCCCTGCCCAATCCCCTTCGTATGGTGCTTCAAAACCATCCGATTCCGAATTGGTCACGCGTGTCGATTCGCTGGAACTCATGGTTCGCGCACAGCAGGAAAGCATTGCCCTCCTGACTGCCCAGCTTCGGCAGATCGTGAAGGCTCAGGCGACGGCGGTTGCCGCCGCGCAGGCGCTGTTGGATCGTTGACCTGTGAAGATATACACAAAGACGGGCGATGCCGGCACCACTAGCCTGCTTGGCGGGCAGCGTGTTTCCAAATGCGATCCGGCACCGGAAGCCTATGGCAGCGTGGATGAGTTGAATGCTGAACTGGGTCTGTTGCTCAACCTGCTGGATGGCGAGGCTGGTGACCGGCTGGCGACCGAAATCCGGCGTATCCAGCGCCGCTTGTTCACCGTCGGCTCGCGGCTGGCGTCGCGTAAGCCGGCGGATGCCGATGCCGCCGGTGTCATGGCACTGGGTGCGAACGACTTCGCCTGGATCGAGGCTTCTATCGACGACATGGAAAGCCAGTTGAAACCGTTGCAGGCATTCATCCTGCCTGGCGGTTGTGTTGCGGCTGTACAGGCGCACCGCGCGCGAACGATCTGCCGCCGGGCGGAGCGCCGTACCGTCGCTCTGGCCGAGTACCTGGTCGAACTGAGCGGCTGCCATCATGTGCAGGAGGAAGTGCGCTATCTGAACCGCCTTGCAGACTACCTGTTCGTGGTCGCCCGCTTCTGCAATCACTGCACCGGAACGCCGGAATTCGAATGGCACGCGGAAAAACGGTGACGGTGCATAGGATGCATTGTTAGTGAAATCGGCCGCGGCAGTGCCTGCCTGTTATTCACTTGCTTGGGTGTGCATCATCCAATGCGACGACAGGACTGGCTAATAGCATCCATGGGCCATCCTTGAGAACGGTCTGCCACTCGCGCAGGCACGCTTTCCTGAGATAAGTCTTTTGTTTGACGATGATGAACGCGGGCACGTCCACGAGGGACAGCGAGGTTGCCTGCTCATCCGGGACAATGCGAATTGCCGTTTCCACATCGAGCGGCAAGACAACATCGGACCTTGAGTATTTGCGGTAAACATATCGCCGCAGATTGAACTCCGTACCCTGTGCGCGGCAACCGTACAGAAGAACGGGTGCAGTCCCCGATGGATCAAGATGAGCAATCGCTTCCGTCAGTGCATGCACCGGACGGTTGCTCCCGGTCATCAAGGTGTCGGCCTGGGACGCTGCGGCGAGGAGGACGCATGCCCATGTGCCCGTCATCCAGAGCAAGAACACCTTAAGCGACAGGTCCCTGCCTAGCACGCGGGTGAGCATCAGGAGGGATGCAATGGCCAGAGTCATGACAATCCAGAAGGCGATAGGCAGGTTGCCTAGCTGGGGCAGATTAATTTCCGGCGACAATGCAAGTGCAGGCAAGGCAAGCAGAATCACGGTCATAAGACCAGTCATCAGTCTGGCCGGACCGCGCCATCGGTCGCCTGTCGCCGGGTGCTCGAGCCATGCGGCGGTAATGATCGCCAGCGGTGGCATCAACGGCAGGATGTACGTTGCCAACTTCGAGACAACGAGCGACAGGACGATATAGGGAACGACAATCCATCCGATGAAAAGCCATTCGTTCGCCGATGTCAGGCTCCGCCGCCGCCGCCAGGCGTCACGTAGCGCAACAGGTCCAAGAACCGTCCACGGCAGGAATCCCACAGCCATGACGGCGGGGTAGAACCAGAATGGTTTTGAACGGTTATGCGTGTTGCTGGCGAATCGCTCCACGAACTCGTAACGGAAGAAGTAGTCAAACAAGGTCCTGTCACGGTGGAGGAGAGCCAGGTACCAGGAGATGCCGATCAACAGGGCGAGGGGAATGCCAATCCACCAAAGCAGGGGCGAAACTGACTTGCGTTGCCGCCACTGTCCCAGCTGGACCGCTATTCCTGCGAATGACGGGATCAGGATGGCAAGCGGTCCTTTTGTCAGGAATCCAAGCCCCATGCACAGGTAGAACAAAACCAGCCCGGCCTTCATGCCGCGATGCACATATCCGACCAGACCCGCTATGGCGGCGGTGATGAAGAATGTTAGCAGCATGTCCGTGGTGATGACCCGGGCAATAATGAAGAACTCAGCCGACACGAGCAGGATGAGGCCTGCCTTCCACCGGCAAGCCTGGCCGTAGAGGACTCCGGCCATATACATCGTGAACAACAAGGTACCTAAAGCCGCCAAGGCTGGTGTCAGGCGAACGGCCCATTCATTGGGGCCAAAGATGCGTATAAAGACAGCGGTGATCCAGTACATCAGCGGAGGTTTCTGGAAGTGGGGTACGCCGTTAAGGTGCGGGATCAACCAATTTTGTTGAAGCGCCATTTCACGGGCAATTTCACCGAAACGCCCCTCGTCAGGCTCTGCGAGCCCCCGGCTGCCTAGCCAACCTGCCAGTACCACGACCGCCATCAGGATTGCAATCGGAAGCGGTTTGATTGTTTTCAGGATACGCATGGCATCACCTCTGTCCCTTGTAGTCACCCCTGGATTTATTCATATGGCATGCCTCTGATTTCAATGCCGAATCATGAAGATCCCCAGCAATAGCGAGAGCACAATCGGAATCCAGTTCATCAGATCCGGGCGGAATACGGGATAAGACGCCATCTGCTGGGCGAGCATAATAAACAGGTAAAACAGGAATACCATGACCAGGCTCATTCCGATGCCGAATGATGACTCTTTGCGGTGAGACCGAATGCCCAGCGGGATTCCCATGAAAATGAAAGAGAGGCACGCCCCGGAAAGTGCCAGCCGTTTGTGGAACTCCACCATCATCTTCATGGCCCGTGATTTCAATTCCAGGATCTGCTCGTCGATTCCGCTTTTCGTGGCACCGGTCGCGCCATGGGTTGCTGGTTTCACATTTTTTCGCGTGGCGTTCAACGCAGTAGCCTCTGCATTCAGCGCGATGACGTTTGCGCAGAGTGTTTGCGCCTCTCTTGTCAAGTCCTGAGCCCCCGCATACAACTCCATCAATGCCAGATCCTTGTCGCTCCGGCGGTAGACAGCCTTGCGCCGGGCATCCAGGATCCGTAAAGACCATTTGGCGGCGTCTGCCTTTCCAGGACTGTCAAAGGAAAAGGGATCCACCGTGACCTGCTCCAGCGAAAGGACAATGTCGTTGGAGTTAGTGGGCATGGATACGACGCCGGTTGCCGCCTTGATTTCACGGGTACGCCCTTCCTCGCGCTGGTCAAAGATCCGTACCTGTTCAAGCGTATTGCCGTTTTTACGCTCCACATACAGGCTTAATCCATTGAATTCGCGAATGGTGCGTCCCTCCTCGATCAGATCGACCGGATTGATCATGCCTATCTGTGCTAGAACCGTACGAGCAACATAGTGGGTATGCGGGATCAGTTCGCTATGGATGTAGACGCAGATCAGAACCAGCAGCGCCGCCACGGGCATCATCCAGCCTGTAATCTGCCAGAGACTGATGCCGCATGCACGCATCGCCGTGATTTCGCTGTCAGCGGAAAGACGGCCGAAAACAAGAAGGGTTGCGACCATGGCGCTGACCGGAATAGCAAACCCGAGCGCGGATGGAATACCGCTGGCCAGAAAGTTCAGCATAGGCACCAGCGGAATGCCTTTGGAGATCAACTCTGTCATCTTGAACAGACTGCTGATCGATATGATAAATGTAAATACAGCAACCGTTGTCATGAACGTCGCCAGGAATGCACTCGTAATGTAGGATTTAAGAGTTTTTATCTGAAACTCCTCCCGACATTCAGGCAGTCTTCCGTGGTCAATACGGAACGTCTTTTAAACCAAAGCAGGCCGAGCATATCCACTAAAGGCATGATCGCGAATTTCAGGAAACCGTAGTTTGACGTACCGCCGTTACGGGCACGATGACGAACAGGGATTTCGGTGATGCGAAATCCGCCAGCGACCGCCAAGGCCGGAATAAAGGAGTAAAGTGTCCGGATAGGCAGTAGGGATGAGATCACTTCGCGCCGCATCGCTTTCAGGGCACACCCGCTGTCTTGCATTTTGTCACCGAGAATCCTGCCACGAATCCGATTTGCCAGCCGCGACATGGCACGCCGTAAGGCGCTATCGTTACGTTCCGCCCTGATTCCGCAGACCAGATCGGCGGTCTCCAGCTCACTCAGAAGCGCGGGAATATCGGACGGATCGTTTTGACCATCGCCATCAAGCGTGATTATGACCTCTCCGCGTGCCGCCTGTAGCCCCGCCCACAAGGCGGCGGCTTGCCCCCTGTTCTTTTGGAAAGAAATCACACGCACCGGGGAAGCTGCCTGCCCGGAGAAGGCTCTGATGG
This sequence comes from uncultured Victivallales bacterium, assembly GCA_964652765.1. Taxonomy (GTDB): domain Bacteria; phylum Verrucomicrobiota; class Kiritimatiellia; order UBA8416; family UBA8416; genus UBA8416. The sequence continues at coordinate 7,593 of CAZZBA010000198.1, forward strand.
CAATCGCCGTCCCATCGCTGCTTCCGTCGTTGATACAGACACACTCGGCCGGGCCGTCCAGTCGCGGAAAGACATCAATGATCTCCTGGATCAATTGAGGTGCAGCGTCTTCCTCGTT
>CAZZBA010000199.1:0-7627 GCA_964652765.1 uncultured Victivallales bacterium
GCGTTTGCGTGTGTACGCTGAATTCCCGTTGAATGAGGGGCGTAGCTGGCTGATCGGGGTGCAATACCAGCGCATCGAATCGGAAGGTATGATTACTTCCACGGCCACCGATCCCGAGGAGATCCTCGCCAAGCAGGAGCGTTTCGACAAGGAGTTCGAGTTCGGGCTGACGATGTTCAACGCGATGGTCGGACTGACTTTCTGATACGCTATGGCTTGCGTGCAACCTCGAAGTCCGGCGGGTTGAGGATGTGGCGCTTGACGCTGCAGTCCTCCGCCTCGGCCAGCAGGGCTGCGACTTGCTCCTCGGTCAGCCCCTCGGGCGGTGTGACCTCGATCACGACGCGGTCGTAGCGTTTCTCGACGGGATTCCGGTTGGCATGCAGGGAGACGGCGAGTCCTTCTGTTGGAAGCTTGTTTTGCTGGCAGTATTCCAGCGCGGAGATGCCGGCGCAGGTGGCCAGGGAGACGAGGAAAAAATCGAACGGGTTCGGGGCGGTCTGCGCGCCACCGTGCGCCAGGCGCTGGTCGGTCTTGACCGTGAACCCCTCGAAATGCGCATCGACCCGCTTGCCGCCTGGAAATTCAACCTTGATTGTCCGCATGTTTTTGCCCCTTTCGATTTGATCTCGTGATCGACTTGAATCTAGCGGATTCCTTGACCGTGTGCAACAGATACCTGTGTCCGGTGACACAGGACGAATATATCCAACATCGTCCCCAAGAAAGTGACACTTTCATCGACGCTGTCTTTTGGTTCGTAACGATATCTGTTTTCTGCTTAACTGGGGCTTATCGGGTGTTGGTTATTGAAGGTCTGCGGTCTTCGGTCTGTAGTCTGCAGTCTATAGAAATTTAAAGGCTAGAGGCGATAACGATGGATGTGATTGCGATAGACGGGCCGGCGGCTTCGGGGAAATCAACGGTTGCCCGGCGGGTGGCGGAGGCGACGGGAGCACTTTACGTGGATTCGGGTGCGCTTTACCGCGCGGTAGCGTGGAAGGTGCTCGATACGGGCACGGATCCGCAAGATATCGACGGTGTTGCGGTGATCGTGCCGGCGATCCGGATGCGGTTTTTCGTGGATGGGCACGCGGTAGGTTTCTCGATTGATGATCAGACGCCTGGGTTGGCGCTGCGCACCGAGCGGGTCAATCAGGCGGTGAGTCCTGTGGCCGCCAATCCGGTGGTGCGCGAGCGCGTCACCGGCTGGCTGCGGGATATGACGGCGCTGGGCGGCCTGGTGATGGAGGGGCGCGACATCGGCACCGTCGTCTTTCCAAAGGCCCCGTTCAAGTTCTATCTGGACGCCTCGCCAGCGGTGCGGGCGCAGCGGCGTCATGCGGAAATGACGGAGGCGGAAGCGTTGACGGTCGATGCGGTCGGTGCCTCGCTGAGCCGGCGCGACCAGATCGACAGCCGGCGTGCCACGGCCCCGCTGGCGACAGCGGTGGATGCGATCATCGTGGATTCGAGCGGCATGAAGGTTGACGAGGTGGTTGCCTTCGTGCTCGACACGGTGCGGAAGGGTGGGGGTGCATGAAGTATCTCAGTACCCGTGGACAATCCGAACCGCTATCGTTCTCCGATGCGGTGATGGCCGGGTTGGCACGCGACGGCGGGTTGCTGCTGCCGGTCCGCATCCCGGACCTGGGAGTTTCTCTGGCTGCATTGCGCGGGGCTTCCTTCGCGGATCTGGCGTTCGCGGTCATGCGTCCGTACGTGGACCTGCCGGATGACGTGCTTGAGCGGCTGATCCGCTGCAGCTACACCACCTTCCGCGATCCGGCGGTCACGCCCTTGCGCCGGGTCGGTGACGTGCATGTACTGGAGCTTTTCCATGGACCGACCCTGGCCTTCAAGGATGTCGCCCTCCAGTTCCTAGGCAACCTGTTCGAGTATATCCTGGCGCAGCGTCAAGGCTCGCTCAACATCGTGGCCGCCACCAGCGGCGACACCGGCAGCGCGGCCATCCATGGCGTCAAGGGGCGGTCGGGTATCCGGATCTTCGTGATGCACCCGAAGGGGCGCACCAGTCCGGTGCAGGAATTGCAGATGACGACCGTGCCCGATGCGAATGTGCACAACCTGGCGGTCAGGGGCACGTTCGACGATTGCCAGGCGATGGTCAAGGCACTGTTCAACGACCTGGCTTTCCGCGACCGCTATCATCTCGGGGCTGTCAACTCGATCAACTGGGCGCGGGTGCTGGCGCAGGTGGTCTATTTTGCCGATGCGTCCTTGCGGGTGACGTCCGAGACCGGTGCTGCACGGGTTCGCTTCGCGGTACCGACGGGTAATTTCGGCGACATCTTCGCCGGCTATATCGCCGCACGCATGGGGTTCCCGATCGGCAAGCTGGTGCTGGCGACCAATTCGAACGACATCCTGGCCAGGTTCTTCACGACAGGAGAGTACCGGGTCGCGGGGGTGCTTCCGACGGTGAGTCCGTCGATGGATATCCAGGTGGCCAGCAATTTCGAGCGTTATTTGTATTACCGCTTCGGCGAGGATGGGTCCAAGGTCTCGCGGGTGATGGAGTCATTCCGACAGACCGGTTTGCTATCGGTACCCTTGGCAGATGATGGCTCGGTCGATCCGCTGATCGTGGCGGCCTCGGCCGATGAGGCTCAGACATTGGCGGCGATTCGCGATGTTTACAGGGAAACGGGCTATTTGCTTGATCCGCATACGGCTGTCGGCTACCATGCATCCCGACGATACTTGCGTGCGGATGAACCGATGGTCTGCCTGGCCACGGCACACCCCGCCAAGTTCCCCGATGCCGTAAAGGCGGCAATCGGCACGGATACGCCTGCGCATCATCCGCTGCTTGATGCGCTGCACGGCCTGCCGGTCCGCTGTGATGAACTGGCAGCGGACGCCGGACTGCTTAAGGATTATGTTGCCAGTCGAGCCGAATAATGAAGACGGGGGAGAACCCACCCCGCCCTACGGGCACCCCTCCAAGGAGGGGAACCTGCTGTTGACAAGAGGTCAGGCTTTATGAAAAGCGAATCCGCCAACGGTTTCGTCTGCCGCCAGTGCGGGCAATGCTGCCGCGAGCCGGGGTATGTCTACCTGACGGAAACGGATGTCGATCGGATTGCCGCATTCCTGGAAATGGATGTCCATGCGTTCACGGCGCAGTACACCCGGCTGCCGCCCGAACGACGCGGACTTAGCCTGAACGAGAACGACGATCAGTCCTGCGTGTTCCTCGACGCGCAGGGCCAGTGTGCCATACAGGCGGTCAAGCCGGAGCAATGCGAATCGTTCCCGCATGGCTGGCAGTACAAGGAAATGCAAGGGTTGTGCGTAGGTTGGCGGCGTGTGCCTGGAGGGACGGGTGCCACCCCGTCCGCGGCGTTGTAAGCCAGTGTGTCTAGTCGAATGGAGGAGAAATATGAAGCCTGAGAAAATGGAAAAACGGATCGTCGCGATGCTGGAACAGCAGAATAGCCGTCCGCTGGATATCAAGGAAATCGCCGGCACGCTGCAAGTGAAGGGCAAGGACCTTGGTGTCCTGGAAAAGACGCTGCGTCAGATGGTCACGGGCGGGCATATTGTCAGCATCCGCAACGGCAAGTATGCCATCGGGGCGGCGGCGGATCTCGTCACCGGGCGACTGGCCGTGGTCCGTTCAGGCAATGGCTTTGTCGATCCGCCGGACAAGCGGCCGGGGCAGCCGTCGGTCTTCGTGCCGTCGCGGGAGATGGGGACCGCCCTGCCCGGCGACACGGTGGTGGTGCGCCTGAACCCGGACGCCCCGGCCAGCGACCAGGGGCCGAGCGGCAAGATCATCCGCGTGGTCGAGCGAGGACGGCATGATATTGTCGGCACGCTGCGGACAACGGGGCGTTTCCTGCATGTGGTGCCGCTGGCACCGATCTACGGGCAGAGCTTCTATGTGGCCGATACGTCCGGGGCGAAGGTCGGGGACCGGGTGCTGATGCGGTTTGTGAACTGGGAGAACAAGCATGTCAGTCCGGAAGGGGAAATCATCGAGGTGATCGGGCGCGCGGATGATCCCTCGACCGATACGCTCTCGATCATCCGCCAGCACAATCTGGCGGACACCTTCCCGGCGGAGGTACTGCTGGAGGCTGAGTCGGTTTCCGAGCGCATGGACATCCCCGGCAAGCGGCTGGATCTGCGCGATGAGCTGATCATCACGATAGACCCCGAACGCTCGCGCGATTTCGATGATGCGCGCTCGCTGCAGATGGATGGCGACTTCCGTATCCTGGGTGTCCATATCGCCGATGTCAGTCATTTCGTGACGCCGGGCAGTGCGCTTGACCGCGAGGCCTATGCCCGCGGCACCAGTGTGTACCTTCCGGACAAGGTGCTGCCGATGCTGCCCGAGCAGCTTTCCAACGGCATCTGCAGCCTGAATCCGGACAAGGACCGGCTGGCTTTCTCGGTGATGCTGCGCGTCGATGCCAAGGGCAAGACGGTTGAGCGCTGGTTCGCCAAGTCCATGATCCGCTCCAAGGCGCGACTGACCTATGCCGATGCGCTGGCCGCACTTGAAAACCGCAAATGCGAGAATCCGGCAGTCACCCGTGAGGTGAAGGCTCTGCTGAAAGGGCTGCATGAGATGGCCCAGCAGTTCCGTCGTAGCCGATTTGCCAAGTTCGCGCTGGATCTGGACATGCCGGAAGTCGATATCGCGACCGATGGTGGCGGGGTGATGACCGGCATCACGCGTTCGGAGAACGACGTCTCGCACCAGCTGGTCGAGGAGTGCATGGTGTCCGCCAACGAGGCCGTGGCGGCGGAATTGGCGGCCCGGCATATCCCGGGGATCGCCCGTTTCCATGATGAGCCGAAAGAGACCAAGATCGAGGAGCTGACCGCGATGCTGATCTCGATGGGCTATGCCCCTGGCGATCTGCGGCAGCGCCGCAACTTCGCGACGTTCCTGAAGAGCGTGAAGGACGATCCGCTGGCGCACCATGTCTACGTCGCGGTGCTCAAGAGCATGAACCGCGCGGTATATTCGGCCAGCGAGAGCGGTCACTACGGCCTGGCCAAGACGTTCTACTCGCATTTCACCTCGCCGATCCGCCGTTATCCCGACCTGCTGTCGCACCGTATTCTCGGTGCGTGCCTCCAGGCATCGGGTGGCGAGCGCTATACGAAGGCGCAGCTTGAGACGATGGCGATCCATTCCTCGCTGTGCGAGGAGACGGCGGACCTGGCCGAGCGGGACCTGACCGAGATCATGAAATTCCGCTATCTGGAGCAGGAGCTCAAGGGCGGGGTTCACAAGGAATACGACGCGGTGGTGGTTACCGTCACCAACTACGGCGTATTCGTGGAATTGATGGACCTGCAGATCCAGGGCATGGTGCATGTCTCTGGATTGTCGGACGATTTCCTGCGGTTCGATTCCGGCAAACGCGAGCTTTCCAACGGCAAGGCCCGTTTCAAGTCGGGTACACCGCTGCGTGTGCATGTGGTCGAGATCGACTTCGATGCCCGTCGCCTGACGTTCGGTGTCAGTTCGTCAGGCTCTGAATCGGAGCCGGCACGTGACCGCCGCGATTCACAAAAACCTCGGCACCGTCGGGGCAAGTGACCTGGCAGATCGTGCCTGAGCCGAAAAGCCCGCCGAAATCGACGAAATCGCCCAGTTTCTTGCCGGGTACCGGGATCAGCCGGACGGCCGTGGTCTTGCGGTTGATGATGCCGATCGCCGCCTCGTCCATGATCATGCCGCAGAGCGTTTCCGCGGTGGTCGAGCCCGGCAGCAGGATCATGTCCAGCCCGACCGAGCAGACCGCCGTCATCGCCTCGAGCTTCTCAAGCGTGAGGGTGCCATCCGTGACGGCCTTGGATAGCGCGTGATCCTCCATGATGGGGATGAACGCGCCGGAGAGGCCGCCGACGGCGCTGGAGGCGAAGGCACCACCTTTCTTGACGGCGTCGTTGAGCAGGGCCACGGCGGCGGTCGTGCCGGGAGCTCCGAGCTTGCGGATACCCATCGTCTGGTAGATCTCGCCGATACTGTCCCCGACGCGCGGGGTCGGTGCCAGCGACAGGTCAACCACCCCGAACGGGACGCCTAGCCGCTCGGCGACCTCGCGCCCGATCAGCTCGCCGGTGCGGGTGACGCGGAACGCGGTATGCTTGACCTCTTCGGCGATCTCGTCCAGCGTGGCATCTGGCGAGGTCTCGAGCAGGCGGTCGAGCGCGCGTTTGACGACTCCCGGGCCGCTGACCCCGACGTTGATCACCGTTTCCGGCTCGCCGGCACCCAGGTATGCGCCCGCCATGAAGGGGTTATCCTCGGGAATGTTGGCAAACACCACCAGTTTCGCGGCGCCGAAGCCTTGCGAGTCGGCCGTGGCCTCGGCGATCCGCAGGATCGTCTTGCCGACCAGGCGGATGGCATCCACATTCATACCGGCCTTGGTGGTGCCGATGTTGATCGAGGCACAGACGCGTTTCGTGGAACTGAGCACGGCTGGCAGCGATTCGATCAGCAGTTGCTCCGCCGGTGTCATGCCCTTGTGCACCAGCGCCGTGAATCCGCCCAGCAGGTCGACCCTGACATCGGCGGCGGCCTGGTCCAGCGCCTTGGCGAGGGCCACCGCCCCAGCCTGGTCATGACCGCCGAGCAGCAGGCTGGCGGGCGAGATGGCCAGTCGCTTGTTCACGACCGGGATTCCGTAGCGCGTGGTCATCTCGTCGCAGACCCGGACCAGATTGGCGGCCTTGCGGCAGATCTTGTCATACACGGCCTTGCAGACGGCGTTGATGTCCGGTCCGGCGCAGTCGTTGAGGCTGATGCCCATGGTGACGGTGCGGACGTCCAGGTTCTCTTCCTGGAGCATGCGGACGGTACTGAGGATTTCCTGTGTTCTGATCATGGTGTTTTTCCCGTCTGGGTGCTTAGCGTCGCGAGACCAGCCGTTTGATGGGGCCGACCTCGCTGATCGCGCGGAAGATGTTCTCGTGCTGGATGCCGGCATGCAGGCTGAGGGTCTCGGCCAGGTGCCGGAATTCGGTTTGAAGCTGTTTGATATCCAGTTTCGCCGGCACGGTGACTTCCGCCACATGGGTCACATGGTTGCCCTCGAAACTGACGTTCCAGTCCTCGATGTTGATATGGCGGGTGGCCATGAAGCCGGTGACCGCGCTCAGGATGCCCGTGTGATCGATACCGGTCAGCGTCACCACATAGCGTTCGCCGGGATAATGCGTCTTGGCGTGTTCGGCATCATAGGGCGTGGCTGCGATATTGGCCTCGCCCGGCGCAAATGCCTTCTGCATTCGGCGGCGGACGTCCTCCGACAGGCAGGGTTCGGGAAATGTGGCGGTCAGCATGACGGTGAAATAGCCAGCCACGACAGTCTGACGGATACCGTCGATATTGCCGTGCAGTGCCGTCACCGCAGCGGTGACATCGCGCAGGATACCGGGACGGTCGGCGATCAGGACCGAGATGACGTGGCGCGACGCGTTTTGCGATGATTCGAGCATGAAGCGTTTCCCATTGTAGAAGTGGTTGAAAAACACAAAACGAGAGAGTGCAAGAAAACGCGTATGGCGTCCAGTCAAAAAATAATATGACTATCGGGTTGAGTAAGGTGACGTCCATATGTAGTGGTCTATG
>CAZZBA010000200.1:0-7622 GCA_964652765.1 uncultured Victivallales bacterium
GTCGACGCCAACTGCTCCAGAACTCGTCGATAGCCAGCTCCCAGAAGCCATCTGCATCGGGACTGATGGTGATCGACTGCATCTCGTCCTCGACGTTCTTGAGCACGGCATTGCCCTTGATCTCGGCCAGATTGTCGAGATCCTCGGCTTCCGACGCATACGCCCCTTTCAACGCCAGGGAGCCCCGAAGGGCCTCGAACTGGTAGCGCCGGTAGGCCTTCCGGAAATTAAAGACCGCCATCCCGGGACCGTCGCTGTAGGCATGAATCCGCTTGCCGGCAAGGCGCAGGACAACACCGCCCTGCCCCCTCATGCGCACGGTATCCGGCCCCTCGAAGCAGATCTCGACACGCCCCGCCCCGGCGTCCAGAACCAGCACCGTCGCACGGGCCTTGATGACGGGGGTTGTAAGCTTGCCTGCCACCAGGGTTTGAATCGTGAAAAGATCATGCGATTTGAAATGATGGTTACGGAAGAAAAGCTCGTTTTTCCCGGCCGGAATGCTGATCGACATCCACGACCCGTGATAACTGAAAGGAACACTCGCCACATCAAACATTGACAATCTCCATGGCGATTGCTTCCCATTGCTTCAGGCGCGACGGATCATTGCAGACCGTGCTCACATCCTTGAGGATCAGCTCGCACGGGGTATTGTGGCGGCGGCAGATTTCCACTGTTTCTTCCAGATCCTTGCGGATGAGTTTCGCATCAAACGACCCCATCGCCACATGCGAGGGATTCGGTTTGGCGGAGAAGACGTAGTCGCCGTGGATTTTTTCCGCGGCGATTTCCTTGTTGGCCCAGGGACTGACCGAGATCTTGCGGACATTACGGATCTGGCGAACAATATCGATCTTGTTGTGCAGCGGCTCGCAGCATCCGTAGTAGACAAGCCCGTAGCGTTCAAGCAGCGGCTTCAACGGGATGATGTCGTACTCCTCCTGCATGGCAGGCGAGACTTCGGAAAACATCTGCGCCATGGAAAACACCCAGGTATCCTTGGCCATCGCCTTCTGTCCGTCATAATCCGGCGACGGCAGATCATCGCAGAACCCGCCTGTGCAGCGGATCTCCGGCGGGGCCGCTTCGAGCAGGCCGTGCACCTCGTACTGGTCGAGGATGCCACTCTCCATCTCGACAAACTTTTTGATCAGGACCATGACATAGTCCGGACGGTCGATCAGGTCATAGAGCATGCGCTCGGGCGAGATCTTGGTCGAGATCAGGTCCCACAACCCGGTATGCCGACCGATCCCCGTCAACCGCACCGGCATGATCCCGTCAAAAATAGCACTGACCTCCTCCAATCGACGCTGATCCCCCTCAGGATCCACCTCGATCACCGGCGTTTTCAAAGCCTCAACTTCCTCGATCGTCGCCAACTGTTCAGCGAAATGCTGAGACAGGCCCTTGCGCTCGACCTGCGCGGCCGGTCCCAGACGATCATTGCGTACCGTCTTGCCGATCCCGAAATACGGCAGGATCACCATGTCGGCCTTGAAATGGTCCCAGACATATATGGTCATGCGCAAGCGTTGTTCTATATGTTTGAGCATCCCCTCGCTATTGACCATCCGGTCTTTGCCCCAGGGAAGTTCCTCCCAGGGTAACTGTTCGATCCTGACCATGGGTCGCGTCTGCTGCAACCCGTTCAACCGCCGCCAGCCGTCAATGGTTTCCTTCTGCCGTGGCAACGCCGCGATTTCCGCATAGCGTTTACCGAGTTCCCGGACAACCTCTCTCCCTCGTGCATTTTCCATTACTACTCCCGATCGTATTTCAGCATTACCCCTTTTCATTTATAGCGGGCGATGCGTTTGTTGACTTGACTGATCGTACAGCTTACGCCACATCAAGGTCAATATTTTCGCGCATGAATTTCCGGCAAGGGGCGTTGGTGTCGAGTGCCTACGCCAGCTTCTCACAAGTATACGTGTTGGAAATCATCTGTTTTGCTCCGCCTTGGCCATCAGCGCCTCCGCCTCCTTGGCCGATGAGAAGCCCGTCACGACATAGACTCCCTTTCCTCCGATCGCGTCCAGAAGCGGAAGCACGTCATCCCTCCGGGCACCGACAATCTGGACGGACTTGCCTGCATCCAGAATCCGCTTGTACATGTCAAACGAAGCCTTCGCGGTTCCACCAATCGACGACATGCCGCTTAGTATCCTCCCAGTTTGATTTCCACATAGTAATGTCACCCATTTTCCGAGAATATGAATGGTTGCATCAGGATGAAAAACAACTTGCCGCCAGAAATCGAAAAGTCCTTTGGTGGGGGAATAATACGTACATACACAATAATGCACTTATTTATCTCAACACTCAGATGATTTCCAGTGCATCGCGGTTCGGTAGCGTGGGGAACGGGGCTGCCGGCAGGGTTTGATACCAGAACGCGGTGGAGCAGATGTCGTGGGTGCCGGGCAGGTATCGATGGCCGTCGCGCCAGCCAAGTGCCTGAATGGTAACCTTCAGGTCCCGCTGGAAACGGATCGGGTCCATCACATGCCAGCGGTACATGCCGTGGCGATGGTTAGCCTGGTAGGTTCCGTTGGGACGGATAACCTGGTGCATCCCGAGGAACGGCGTACTGTACTCCTTGTACTGGCCGTCAACATCCCAGTTGTAGCTGCCCCCGAAATAGTCCTCGGTCCCGGTCCCGCAGATCGTGGGGAATTCGCCGTCGCCGTCGATGAAGAACTTGATCTCACCCTCTCCCCACCAACCGTTGTTATTGATCCCCCACCCCATGCTGGCTCCGACGAAATGCCCCTGCCCCTTGATGCCGTCCACAATGGTGTAGACATCCTTGTAAGGCAGCGGATTGACCCTGCGGAACTGCGCATGGAAATAGGCACAGTCATCAGGGACATCGGTGAGCGTGTAGTTGATCTGGTAGTAAACGACCAGCGCCTTCTCGGGGTTCATGTTCTCCATGGTGATGCGGCAGCGCTTGCGAAATGGCATCTCCCAGAAACAATTGCAGCCGTTCTTGGCATTGACCGAGACCGGAATCGAGTTTACCACCACGCCGTTGTAGTTCCAGTGCAGCGCGAAGAAATCAGGCCAGGGGCATTCGACGGATGGCGTCTCCTGGTCATCCCAGTAGATCCTGATGATCAGGTCCCGACAGATCTGTCCCGCGAGCCACATACTCTGAATGGCGCCGGAACCCGAAATATCAGCCAGATCCACAGTGGCACCAACGGGGATTGAAATAGACGGGGAGACTTTCCATCCCTGACCGAGATCCCGTGCGCAAACGGCCCCGGTTCCATCGGTGGCCATGCCGCCCTTGCCCTTCTCCCCCGTGAAGTTTTCAGCGCTTATAGAGCGCGTCTCCGCATTGGACAGGCGCGACAGATTACCCAGATTCATCCCCAGCCCATTGAACATATTTCCTCCTTTTATACACGAGATGAACCTGGGACAAAGGCTGTTTGTTGATTGCGAATCGCAAAGGCAACCGGCTTACAGAAGTTCGAGCTGCCTGCTTACGCGGATCACGCGTTTCTTCCGGCCTGGCTCACTTACCTCTATATGCACAATGCCGCCTGTCTCACGCACCAATGCGAGACCCAGCTTCCCGCTGCCGGGGTTGAGCGCGCTGACAAGAACATTATCATTCTTCCTGTCAGCAGTTATCCAGCGATAGATCGTCGACTGCTTCTCAACATAGGTAGGCATCCCTGAAGACGTTTGCAACACGGCTTTGTCAAGCGATGCAAAGCTCATCGACATTCGCTCCTTGCCGCTCTTCAGTTTCACCCAGTCACGGCCATGGCGAGTCTCGGAAAAGGTATGGAAGCGCGCTTCCATGGAGTTGTCACCGGCGCTCTGCCGATCGATGACCAGCCAGTAGCGGCCGGCCACCAGCAGGAAGAGGCGCCCGATGAACGCGTTCTGCCAGCGCACAAGGTAGCAGCCCCCGCCGTCGACACGGATGCCGGTGATACCCTTTCCTGTCACGACCTCCGTCGTGTCGGAATTGGCCCGCAGATCACATCCAAGGCCGTCGATAAACAATCCGCTCTTGGATGCCGCGCTGCGCCCGTAGACGTCGTTACCGCGCTTGGTAAAGGATACGCCGGGCCTGTCATGCTGATCGGATATCATACACTCGCCGTTAACCATGCACTTGAAACTGAACTGGTCCTGCGAAGCATGCCCGGCCCTGGCCGTGGTGCCGCCACGCACCGTCATACGCAACGAAGGCAAGGCCTCGTCATCCGCGATGGCGCCCCACGCCATCCCCTTATAAACACGGGCGACAGGCTTCTTTGTGCCTGCATGCTGTTTCCGGGACTTCTCTACTTCCGCAGGCGTCGGAATGGAACTCGCAACATAGAGAAGAGTCCCTCTATCGGCGCCGTCCATCCTGCTCTTGCGGCTTGGCGGCACCTTCGCATTGGCATTCAGATAGCCGGCAGCCTTGAGTGCCGCCACGGGCTGGTTCATACGTTCAGCCAGCCAGAAGTGATAACCCGTGGGGCCCCATCCATCGTTATCACCAAAAGTAATCCGGTGGAAATCCATGGGAAAGTAGAGCGACTTCCCAAGTTCTTTAATTTCCAGCGCTGGATGCTCGCGCCCGGTGGCGCACCCCCAGCAGTTCAGGTAAGGAATCGCGAACTGCATGCCGTAGTTGTAGTAGCCCGTTCCCTCGGGGCAGCCGCCGCCGTTCGTGATATAGGAGCGTAGATACGCATCAAGGCTCTTATCCACGAACGGAACCAGTTTTCTGGCGGCTGGCAGCCTGTCGTAGAATGAGAGCGCCATAATCCCCATGCCGCCTGCACAGACGCCGTTCCAGTTGGACCACTCCGCGTTGACCCACCAGGGCGGATTCTCGAGGCACTGCTCCGCACGCTTCATGAGATGCTTCTCAAGGAAGCCCATGATGATGGCATCCTCCTCGGCGGTCAGGTCCGGACTGAACAGGTCGTGCATATAGCCGATAGCCACCGAATGCCATCCATAGGTCAGACAGAAGAAATCCTCATTGCCAGCAGGCCTATCCTTGTACGCCTCGCAACTGATGTGGGCAAATCCTGTCAGGGCCTCAACGCGCTTGAACGCAGCCTTGCGGTAGCGCGGATCGCGAGTCAGCGCCCATGCCCCGACAAGATTCTCCACCTGTGACGCAATCTGGTGGCTTATCGGATACAGGGGCCCTTTAATGTCCTCCCACCGGACGGGGTTCTGCCTGACCAGCCGATTCGCATCGGCGAGGACCGAGTCCGCCTGCTGCTTCACGTAAGGGTTATCCAGATGCTTCTGCATATAGGCAGTCATATCCGCCTGGGCAAAAAGACAGGGGTGTTTCTTCAGCTTCAGTTCCATAACAAATATCCCTTTTTGACATCCACTTATTCTGCAACAACTTCTGCCTGCACCGTCTTCACTTCACCGTTCACGCGCACCTTGACCGCCCGTGCCTCCTTCGCCGCGATCCGGTAACTCGTCACCTTCCCGTCCTTCCAATCGATATCCACTTCATACCCGCCCCGTGCCCGCAGGCCGGTAACTTTACCATCCGCCCACACCTTCGGCAAGGCTGGCAGCAACTCGATTTCCTCCGCCTGCCCTGAGCGCATCAAAGGGGCGCGCGATTGCAGGAGCATCTCACACACGCCTGCTGTGACGCCGAAGTTGCCGTCTATCTGCATTGGCGGGTGAAGACCGAAGAGGTTCCGGCAGGTGTTGCGATTCGAGAAAAGCTGCTGGAATTGCTGGTGCGCTGCTTCGCCGTCGCCAAGCCGGGCATATAGCGCACAGCGCCACGCAAATGACCACTCGCGCACATCACCGACGTCACCGCGCGCGACCAGCGATTTCCTGGCGGCCGCGGCAAACTCCGGCGTCTTGTTGACGCTGATCTGCTGACCAGGAAAGACGGCGAACAGATGTGACGTGTGACGGTGGTGATCGTCCTGATTGTCGCGGTCGGTCATCCATTCCTGGAGTTGTCCCCACTTGCCGATTTGCGGACCGACAAGTTTGTCGCGCATCGCGGCTATTTTCGCGCGGTAGTCGGCGTCCACGCCGAGCGTTTCGCTGGCGGCGACATAGTTGTTGAACAAGTCCCAGACGATCTGCTGGCAATAGCTGACGCCGTCCTCATGCGGCCCGTGTTCCGGCGACCAACCATTCGGCACCACCAGCCGGCCATCTGGCAACGCCTTCAAGCGGTCTTCCCAGAACTCGCAGATTTCCTTCATTACAGGATAGGCGACGCTCTTGAGCCATGCCTTGTCGCCACCGAAGGCGTAGTGCATCCAGAAATGCTGGCAGTACCAGGCGTTGGCGGGCACGTCCCACTGCCAGCCGATGTCGCCGTGGATGCCGTGCGATGTGCGGACGGCCCAGCCGCGCGATTTTCCGGATTCGACGGCGAAGCGTTGTTCCTCGACGGTCGCCTTGCGCCATGCCGGCAACTGACTAACGATCAAATCAAACAGCGTCGTGTGACACTCGGCGAGGTTAGCCGGCTCGACGGGCCAGTAGTTCATCTGGATGTTGATGTTGGCGTGGTAATCGGAGTGCCACGGTGGCTCGTTGCTGTCGCACCAAAGCCCCTGGAGGTTGGCCGGTAGATTGCCCGGGCGCGAACATGAGATCATCAGGTACCGGCCATATTGAAACAGCAGTTCCTCGATATCGGGGTCGCCGCCCTGCTCCGCGTGGACAACCTTGCGCTGGTCGGTCGGCAATGCCGAGCGGTCTGACGGGGTTGCGCCGAGGTCGAGCGTGACGCGATTGAACAGCGACTGGTAGTCCGCCACGTGCACCGAATGAAGAGCCTCGTAACGTTGCGTTGCAGCGGAGGCCAGTTGGCGTTCGATTTTGGTGCGAGGGTGCTCACCCCGGTACTTTCGCGCGTAGTCGGCCACATAATCGGTCCCGGCAGCAATCAGGATGGTAAGGCTGTTGCAGTTCTGGAACGCGAGCGAGGTGCCCGTGACGCTGACAGAGCCGCCGTCGTGGATCACACGAAGCCGGGCCTCGTATTGCAAACCGTTGTCGAACTTCCCGGAAAAGACAAGGCCGCCCGGCCCTGCGACCGTGGATTCCTTGTGGGCACCGGCAAGGTTAAGCGTGCCGGTGTAGCTGCCGGGTTTGCTGGCGGTGAGTCTAACGACAATCACTTCGCCGGGATGACTGGCAAAATACTCCCGCTTGAAACGAACACCATCGGCTTCGTAGCTGGTGGCGGCGTTGGCGGTGGCAAGGTTGAGTTCTCGCCGGTAATTGTCAGCGTTTTTGTGTTCCGGCAGGTTAATCAGGAGTTCTCCCAGCATCTGGTAGGAGCCCATCTTGGCGTAGTCGTCGGATGAAATCTCCGTGCCTGTCCAGAGGCTGCTGTCGTTAAGCACCAGTCGTTCCGTATCGACGCCGCCGTAGATCAGCGCGCCGATCCGGCCGTTGCCGATGGGCAAGGCTTCGTTCATGCCTCCCGCCGCCGGTTTATCATACCAGAGCGTGAGGTCTGCAGCAGATATCTGCACTTTTCGCATAGAATCAACCCTCCTCTAATTTTTTTCGGTGAACGAGAACGGCGACGAGATCGGTTGACGAGGAGGGAGCACCAAATCGTCATCCGTCCTCGTCGCCGT
>CAZZBA010000201.1:0-7618 GCA_964652765.1 uncultured Victivallales bacterium
GAGGCGGTATACTACATGTTGACGCCACCTTACTCAACCCGATAGTCATATTAAAGAAAGGGGTTCAAATGAAACTGAATAAAGGCGAGACCATTCTTTTCCAGGGCGATTCCATAACCGACGCGGGCCGCGAGCGGCCGAAGTCCAATCCCCCCAAGATGCGAAACTATGGACCCCATCTGGGTGGCGGTTATGCGGGGAAAGCAGCGGGGATGCTACTGGCGGAGAATCCGGGATTGGACCTCACCTTCCATAACCGCGGTATTTCCGGTAACCGTGTGACCCAACTGCGCGACCGGTGGCAGGACGACTGCGTCACGCTGAAGCCTACGCTGCTCTCCATCCTGATAGGGATCAACGACTGCTGGCACGGGGTCGCCAAGGGGACGCCCGAGAATGGCGTTTCGCTTGATGATTTCGACCGCGAGCTTCGCGCGTTGATTGCGGAAACGCGCATGGTGCTGCCCGGCATCCGGATCGTCCTCTGCGAGCCTTTTACCACGGAAGCGGGTGCCGTCCTGCAATTGAACTTCCATCCTGACATTGACCAGAGGCGTGCGCTGGTAAAGACGATCGCGGCCGAGATGGCCGATGTATTTGTTCCGTTCCAGGAGCTGTTCGACGGCTTGTGCAAGGTCGCGCCACCCGCCTGCTGGGCGGAAGACGGTGTGCATCCCACGCTGGGCGGTCACCAGAAGATGGCGGAATTCTGGATAAAACGCGTTCTGGCATAGCGGGGCAGTCGGATTCCAGAGTTATAGGCAAGCCGACCGCCCGGGAGGCCGTGCAAAAACAGATTGGTAACTTTTTGGGGAGATCGGTGGACGACTACGGCGACGACTACGGATTACGAGGGAGACCGTCGTGATCGTCAATCGTAGTCGTCGCCGTAGTCGTCCACCGAAAAAGTCTGCAGTCTACAGTCTGCGGTCTGTGGTCTTCCCCCGAAGTTATCGACCACCTCAACCCTTCCGGCGTTCGCGCTCCCGGTAGGCTTGCGGGGGAACGCCGAATTTCTTCTTGAACTGGAAGTTGAAGTACTGGGGGGTCATGAACCCGACGCGGGCGGCTATTTCAACCACGGGTATCTCTCCGCTGACCAGCAGTTCGCAGGCCTTCGAGAGACGCTGGCGCATGACCTCCTTCATAAGGGTCCTGCCGAGTGCGTTCCTGAAGCGTCTTTCGAGGCTTCGTCGCGGAATACCACAGAACGCGGCTATATCTTCAGGGGAGATGGGTGTCCGGTAGTGATCCCATATATAGCGCAGGGCCAGTGCGGCTTTCGTGTCCTGGATGGCCGTTATGTCGGTACTCCGCCTCGTGATGATCTCTTGTGGCGGGATGCGGACAAGCGTGCCTGGAGGAATGGTTTCCCCTTCCATCATTCGCTGCAGAAGACGGGCGGCTTCGATCCCGTGCCGCTCGTAATCCGGGGTGATGCTTGAAAGAGGCACGGGGCTGCTTTGGCAGGCAATCGTGTCATTGTCGAAGCCCAGGATGGCAGCCTGCTCGGGAACGGCAATCTATTGTGTCTGCTATAACGCGTCTGGTGCAGGCAAACGATAGTCAAGGACATCGGCACAGGCGGCAGCGACGGCCTGCGGACCGAATGTGTGTATTACCCGCATACCCAGCTTCCTTGCAGCATCGACGTTTTCGACTCGATCATCCAGGAAAAGAATCCGGGCCGGTGCCACCTGCCATGCCGCCAATACATGCTCATAGGCTTCCGCGTTAGGTTTCACGCAACCGGTTTCATGGGAGAAGAAACAGTCATGCAGCAACCGGAGGTGCGGTCCCCGTTCACGTAAGGCCTCGATGTGCAACGGGTT
Organism: uncultured Victivallales bacterium; assembly: GCA_964652765.1. Classification (GTDB taxonomy): domain Bacteria; phylum Verrucomicrobiota; class Kiritimatiellia; order UBA8416; family UBA8416; genus UBA8416. The sequence goes on from CAZZBA010000201.1 coordinate 1,833, forward strand.
CGTGTTGGAGAGGCACCCCAGATGATAACGCTTGCGCAACTCCGCCAGGAGTGGTTCCGTCTCCGCGTACCAATCCCTGACGATCAGTTGGAACCGTTCGCGCAGCTCGTCCGGCTGCATATTCAGTCCGAAGATCTGCGGTGCGCGGGCAAGGAAATCATCTGTTGTCATGCGCCCGCACTCGAAATCCTCCACAATCGGGTTTATCTTAGTGCATTCCGCGATCAAGGACGGACTCATCGCAGCGACTGTCTCGATAGGGCGCAGCTCCACGAGAACGTTGCCCAAGTCAAAAAGGATGTGCGTGATGCCGGATTCGCTCATGTAATGACCAGCGTATCGTTCTAATCTTAATATTGCAACGCCGGGTATAAATAATGCCGGGCGCGTAAGTAATGGTGGCTGTGGGCGATAACAGGGTATATGATATTGTTTAAAAAGGGGAGGATCAGCACGATGTCCATATTTCGAGCGACGAATAGGTGTTACATGGTTTGTCAAACGATTACCGGCAAGCGAATGCGGTTGCTTCTCTGGCTACTTGTACCCTTGTGGATGGCGTACCCTGCCACCGGTAGAGATGCTGCAGTCATCGCCGCGTTTGAGTCACCGGATTCATTACAGGGTTGGTTTTCCGTCAATGACGGCGTGATGGGAGGCGTGTCCAAGGGCGGATTCGAGCTTACCGAGCGCAAGACGCTCCTGTTCAGTGGGGATCTCTCGCTCGAGAACAGCGGCGGCTTTGCCTCCATTCGCACGAAGCCAACCGCTTTGAATCTTGCTGGCACGAAAGGCATCAGCGTGAAGGCCCTTGGTGATGGACGGAAATACTGGGTAGGCCTGCATACCGATGGTCAGTTTAGCGCGAGATCGTACCGTGCTTATCTGCCGACTACCGCCGGGGAGCTCACGGAGACCTTTATACCGATTGCCGACTTCAAATTGCAGGCGTTCGGTCGACAGTTGCCGGGCGGGCCGGTCGATCCGGCGGCGATTGCGGCCGTCGGCTTCACGATTGCCGACAAGAAGGCGGGCCCCTTCGAGCTGGAGATCGAATCGGTCAAGGCCGTATTTGAGGACACAAACCCCGCATCCGGGGATACCGGCGGGACGATCGTCGATGTTGACGCCGTACTTCTGCCGCCGGAGGATTCAGTCCCGCCACTGACGCCCGCCGCGCTTATCGGGCTTGCTATAGAGCGAGGCGTTCCCTTGTTCAATAGCGGGAATGCCGCAGCTTGTGCAGCGGTCTACGAAGTCACCTGCGAGGCTCTCCGCAGTATGCCAAGCGTCCCTGAAAATTCTCGCGCCGACCTGTCCGGGGCGCTCGCCAAGATGCGAACGGCAAAGTCGGACCGCGACAAGGCATGGATACTGCGTAATGCACTCGACCGGGCTGCCGCCGAATAGGAGAGGCACCTGTAGTCCCCGAGGTGGTTATGTGCGGGCGGTATACGCAGAAACAGAAAGCGGCGATTATCGAAAAGATGTACGGCATCGATAAGGTCGTTGCCGAGATTTCCGCCAGCTTCAATGTCTGCCCTGGCCAGGATGTCGCGGCGATTGCCGGTCATGCGGAGCGGCGGTTGGGGCTGCTGCGCTGGGGGCTGCCGTCATTGAAGGAGGGTGGGCGTCCCTTGATCAATTTCTGCAACCATACCCCGATGACGCGATGGCATGGTATCCCGTGTCCGAAGCCGTCAACTCGCCCAGGAACGACGGCTCCGAGCTTGTGCAACCGCTGGCGGGGTAGGGGATCGCGATCCGGTGTCGTTTTTTTGATTGAGTACGGCGTGCTGCCAGCGTATGTTTTGGACGGATAAGGCTTGGTGCTTTAGTTGGTCGGGCTGACAAGCGGGAGGGACGGGTATGAATCTTGTGCGTTGCGTCGTGGTAATGCTGCTAGCGGTTGGTCTGGTGCTGGAGGCGGGGGCTGCCGAGCGTACGATCCGGCGTTCATCCACCATGCGCGAGGGACCGGCGAGCTTCTTTCCGGTTGTGATGCCGCTGGAAACGGGAATGCAGGTGTCCGTCACGGAAACGCGCGGTTCGTGGGTACAGGGCTCGGCGGGCGGGCGTAGCGGCTGGATTGCGCAACTCGCCTTCGAGGCCTTAAGCGCCGGTGTCGATTATGGCGGGATGCTCAATTCCGAAAAGGCGCTTGTGATCTCGTCGGTAGATATCGCGGCGGCGACCAAGGGCGCGTTCGAGGCGAATTATGCCGAGACACACAAGGCGGATTTCGCCCGCGTTGATACGCTCGAGCAGTTGAGGATCCCCCCCGCGCTGGTATCGCGCATCCTTCAGAGTATCCCGGCACCGAATACGCGTGTGCTCTCCGGCCTGCCGCAGCCGCAATTCGCCAATAATGTGATCATCCGGGCGGACGCCGAGCACTTGCTGGGACGGGCATTGACGGCGACCCTGGTCTCGCCGGGATTCGTGGAATCGCCCGAGACCATTGCCTATGTCAATGCAGTGGCCGCCGTGGTCGGCGCGCGCACTCCGCGCTATGACCTGCCATTCCGCGTGGCGCTGACCGATGATTCCGGAATCAACGGGTTCGGGCTGCCGGGGGGTAATGTCGTGCTGACGCGCGGTTTGCTTGGCATGATCCGCAACGAGGCCGAGCTGGCCTGCCAGATCGGTCACGAGATCGCCCACATCACGCTTTATCATGGCTTGCGCGAGTTCCAGAAGCGTGGTACGCACCGGAAGAGCGACAGCGCGTTTGGCGAACTCGAGTCCATGGGGGGCGACAAGGCCGATCCTTTTGCCGAGCTTGAAGCCCTTACCGGTGACACCTCCCCTGGCGGCGTCGAGGCCGATATGACACGGCTGGCGAACACCTCCTATCTCACGATCATTGGCAAGCGTGCGCGCGAGGACGAACTCGATGCCGACCTTTTCGGTGTCGCCTACGCGGCATCGGCCGGGTATGATCCGAATGCCATGATCAGTTATCTGGAGCGGGTGCGCGAGCAGGGTATGGGGCCGGATGTGTTCCGCCATCACCCCGCGCTGGATGAGCGGATCACGGCCCTGCGCGAAGCAATCGGGCGTTACCGCCTGGCTGGCAGGTCACCCATCCTGGGGGATGAGCGGTTCAAACTGGAAACAGCCGGCCTCCAGGCAAGGGAGGTGCAGTGAGCGAAGGGATGAAATCGGGTTTCAGGGTGGCTCTGGCGGTGATGCTGCCGCCAATGCTGGCGGCCTGGATCGGCAGCGGTTGCGGGAAGAGCGCGTCGCTGGGGGGTTCCGTGCGGCCGACAAAGGTTGATCTGCCTCTATGGTTTACTACACCGGAAACACGGTTGTCTGGCGATGTGCCGGTGAGTCTGGGTGTGAATCTGCCGACTCACCTGGAACCGCTGGCTAAGACTTATGCCTTGCCGAACTGGGTCATCTACGGGGTGGTCAGGTCGCTGGGTTCCCGCGAGTTCCTGGCCAACGGCACGTACCGTTCGTTCAGTGTCGCCGATGAGCGCGGGGAATCGCGTGTGGTGGTGGATGATATCTATTATGACGTGCCGATGGAGCAGGCCCGCGAGATCCTGGCGGGAATCGCTCGGGAATGCGTGGATGCCGCGAACGAACGTGAGCGTCTGGATGTGCTGGGCTCGTTCGTGCGGTACCGTTTCGGTGGCCTGGTACTGTTCTCGCTGGAGCGGCAGACCGGTAATAGCTCGAACCTGCTGTTGACCTCCGGCAAGAGCAATGACCCGGTGGAAACGTTCGAAATCGGCAATTCCGTGACCATGCCGTTGGTCGGCTGGAAGGAGGAGGGCGGCTATACGGTGACGACGATGGTGGGACCATTTCATTACGGCAATGCGGAACTCTCGTTCCGCCGCGTCGAGGAGGAGTCGATCCGCGATCTGGCCAAGGGGCTGATGTTCAAGTTCAGCCACATAGATAAGAGTTTCGTCGAGGGGGGAGTGAAGGTCAGCGAGGATGTGAAGGAGGAGACTGTCAAGGAGGAGATCACGCTGCGCATGCGCGGGGTGACGATCAGGCGGCGCGTGGTGGATATGGAGCGCGGGTTGTGCCTGGTGGAGGTCTGTGTACCGATCAATGGCGTGGCCCTGCAGTAGCCGGTGGTCAGTGGTCAATGGTCAGTTGGATGTAGCCATGGCCGCCTAGGCCGTGGATTTCCAGGCAAAGGAGGTGCGCGATGAAACAGGTGTTGGTTGTGATGGTGGCTCTGGTTGCCTGCCTGCTGCCGGCGGCGGGCGAATCGGGGTTTGATGACTGGCTCAAGCAGGATGCAGCCGCGCAGCAGCAGTTCAAGGAAGGTCGCTCCGCACCCGGAAAGGCTGTGCCAGCGGGCTCGCCTGTTGCGGATGACAAGGCAAGGGCACGCGAAGCCTCCCTTCCGGTTCAGCCGGGTGGCCAGCCCGGATGGTTGGTGATGGTCTATATGGCGGCAGATAACAATCTCGATCCGTACGCGCTTGAGGATGTGATCGAGATGCAGAAGATCGGCTCGTCTGGTACGCTCAAGATCACGGTACTGATGGACCGGGTGGATTACGGCGACTGGACCGAGGCCCGGCGTTTCCTGGTCAATCGTCCTGCGGCGCAGGGCGGCAAGCCGTCATGGGACCCCTCGCTTCCGACATGCGAATCGGTCGGCGAACTGAATATGGGTGATCCCAAGGTCTTGTCGGATTTCGTTAAATGGTCGCTGGCGACGTACCCGCAGCCGAACACCATGTTGGTGGTTTGGAACCACGGCGGCGGTTGGCGCAGCAGTGATGGCGGGGCACCGGCACGCAAGCTCAATCCACTGCGCGTCAACCGGCAGCGTAACAGCCGGGGGATTGCCTGGGATGATACCGACGCGGATTTCCTGGAAATGCGCGAGGTCCGGACGGCGCTGGAACCGTTCCCTCCACTGACGGTGATCGGGGCCGATGCCTGCTTGATGGGGATGCTGGAGGTGGCCTACGAACTGCGTGAGAAGGGCCGCTATTTCATAGGCTCGCAGGATCTGGAGCCAGGGGATGGCTGGGCCTACGACCGCTGGTTGCCTGCTCTGGCATCAAAACCCGCGCTGGATCCTGAGTCGCTCTGCCGCGAAGTGGTGCGGACCTATACCGAAAGCTATGGCGCTAAAGCGGTAACACTCAGTGCCGTGCGGCTGGCTGCGATCCCGGCACTGGCCGAGGCGGTGGACGGCGTCGCCTGCGGGGTGATCGAGCATCTGGAAAACCCCGGTAGCACGGCGGTAGGTTTTGACGGGTTGCCGTGGTTTGCCCCGAAGGATCCGCAGTTTGTCGATCTTGGTGCGTTCCTGAAACGCCTGGAGTCCACGATGCCCGCCGGTCTGGCGCAGAAAGCGTTGGCGGCGTCGACGGCCCTGCGGCAGGCGCTGGTCGTGAATGCCTCGCATGCCACACTGGCGGGCAGCGGCCTGTGCATATATCCGGGGGGCGGCAATGACGACGGGGACTACCGGGCCGGAGTCATCCAATTCGCGCGCGATACTCGCTGGGACGAGATGCTGCGCGAGATGGCCGATTACCAGCGCCAGACCGCGCGGGCGGTGCTGGAGAACGGCGATCCCAATCGCTGGGCGGTTCTGGTCGGGGTGGCGGAGTACGCCGACACCGCGATCCCGTCGCTGCGCTATGCGACGGCGGATGTCGAGGCGCTGCGTAAGGTTCTGGTCGGGCAGGGCGGCTACCGACCCGAGAATATCCTGGTGTTGACCAATGCCGCCGCCACGGCGGAATCCGTCCGATCCACGCTCGGCACCTGGCTGCCGCGGCAGGTGGCGGAAC
>CAZZBA010000202.1:0-7588 GCA_964652765.1 uncultured Victivallales bacterium
GGCTAAAGCAGCCTGTCACCATGCGGGTTGACAAGCCGACCGTTGCATACTTCAAGGCTCTGGCCGAAGAATTGGGCATGCCCTACCAGAGTCTCATCAATCTTTATCTGAGAGACTGCGCCTTGCATCACAAAAAGCTGGAACTCAAGTGGGCATCGTAGACTAAAGTGTCTTTGGTTAAATCATCCCTTTCGTGCCTTCGTGTGAGATCCCGAGCATAAGCCAGGTCTTCAGTCTGTAGTCTGCGGTCTGCAGTCTCTCTTGCCCCGGATGCCTAAGCCGCTGTTGGCAGCAGCAGGCGGAAGCGGGTGCCGCACGAGGGGGCGCTGAGGATGTGGATGGCGGCATTGCAGTGGAATACCAGGCCGACCGCCGGTGCCAGCCCGAGTCCGCTAGCCCGGATGCGGGTGGAGAAGAACGGTTCCAGGATGTGTTCCAGCACATCGGGATCGATACCCTCGCCGTCGTCGCGGATCTCCAGCAGCGTGGCGTTTTCCGGTGGCATGGTCCCGAAGAAAAGACCTTCCCGCGGATCGACACGCGCGCAGTCAGTGCTGACCTCGATGGAAATCGCGCCCTTCCTGCAAGGCAGGGCATCGGCCGCGTTCTGCAGGATCCCGGCGACGGCTTGGTCGAACATCAGCGGGCAGGTGAGCACCTTCCGGTCAGCGTGCAGGGACGCATCATCCAGGCGGACCTGTTCGGGCAGGGCGCTGGCGAACGCCTTGATCAGCGGGGCCAGCTGTTGCCGGAGGTCGACGACGACAAGCTGCGCAGCCTTCCGCTGCGTGTAGATTTCCAGTATCCGTGTCAGTTCCCGCGTGTGGCCGGAGGCGTGCTCGATATGGTCCAGGTTCTGTCGCAACGTTGAGTCATCATCAAGCCGGTGGCGCATCATTCCGACATTGCTCTGGATGGCTCCGATGGCATTGTTCAGCTCGTGGGTCAAGCCCATGGACAGGCGCGCAATCGAACTGAGACGCTCTGCAAGGGCGTCGCAGCGGGCTTTACTGACAGTCGTGAACTCGTGCATGGCCTAGATCGTAACGCAACGCGGGTGCCGCGTCAATGCCGGCTTACTCCAAACGTGAACGCGGGCGCGGATCGTAGGCCTCGCGCACGCCTTCGCCGACGAAGACCCCGAGCAGGATGACGATGAAGAGGGTCAGCGAGGGGTAGAGGATCAGCCACCAGGCGTCGCGGTGGATCTGGGCCTGGTGCAGGAGCTGGCCGATGCTGGGTGTCAGCGCCGGCAGCCCGAAGCCGAGGTAATCGAGCGAGGCCAGGGAACCGATCGCGCCGACCAGCGAGAAGGGTGCAAACGTGATGACGGGGGTGATCGCGTTGGGCAGGATATGGCGGAAGATGATCTTCGTGTCGCGCACGCCCAGCACCTTGGCCGCGTCGACAAAAGGCTGGCCGCGCAGGCGCAGGAACTCCGCCCGGATGTAGTAGGAGATACCGATCCAGTTGAAGATCGCGTAGCAGAAAAGCAGCAGCCAGAGGCTGGCGCCGTAGATCGAGCCGAGCAGGATCATGACGTACAGGAACGGGATCGCGCTCCAGATCTCGATGCCCCGCTGGGTGAGGATGTCGGCCAGGCCGCCGTAGTAGCCCTGGATGGCGCCAATGATGATACCGATCGACATCGAGCAGGCGACAAGCAGCACGCTGAAGACGAGCGAGACGCGCAGGCCGTGCAGCAGGCGCGCGAGCACGTCGCATCCGGACGCGTCGATTCCCAGCCAATGGCCGCGGACCGGGCGGTGCGGCCAGGACACGGCGGTGTCGATCATGGCGAGGTAGCGGAAATGCCCGCCCCGGACCTCGACAGGGTCGGCAGCTCCAGCCCGGGAAGCCTCGACGAGCGCAAGCAGTTTTCCGTGCTCGGATGGATCCAGCGCCTCCCAGCGCTTGCGCGAGCGGGGATCCGGCTGGCCGTCGCGGTCAAGTGTGATCAGTGTGCGACGGATCTCGGGACCGTCGGCGGCGCGGATCGCGAGGCGCACGGTGGCCGGCTGTTCGGGACGCGGAGTAAAGGGCGCAAGCGACAGCTCCAGCGGCAGGTCCGGCAGGGCTGGCGGGGTGAAGGTTTCCCGGTAGGCAGGGGCTGCCTTGTTGGCGAAGCGCAGGTTCATGGCTTCGCGCAGTGGGTTGGAGAGCGACCAGGCCTGGTCGAGCGGCGTGCCGCGGATGTCTTCGCTCTCGCGCCCGAGAAAATAGCCGGCGGCCAGTTCGCGTGCGATCCGCAGGTCGGGGGTGAGATCAAGATTGCCCGCGAGCGGGATGGGTAGCAGGATGATCTCCGTCTCGCGTTCGGCGCGGATCGACTGCTCGTCGATCGTCTCGCGCGGCCCGTAGGGAATCGGAGCGAAGATCATGAAATTGCGTTTCTGCCCGGTGAAAACAGGGCTCTTGTCCAAGTTCTTGTAGTTTGGAGCGCTGGGGCTGCCGCCCGGGATGAACATAGATTCCGGATAGAACCGCCAGGCGGGGAAAAGATGGTTGCCATTGAAGCGGACGTACAGCGGGTTCTCGTTGCAGATCAGGTTGGCACCGAGCGAGAGCAGGACGACCACGCCCAGCAGGCAGGCCGAGACGTAGGCGCGGCGCAGGCGGCGGAAGCGGTTCAGGCGTTTGCGGGTGATCGGGTTCAAACGGAATATCATATCAACTGCTTTTACTTGTTAAAGGTGATGCGCGGGTCGATCAGGATGTAGCAGAAATCGGATAGCACATTGCCCAGCAGTCCGAGGATGGAGGTGAGGGCGAGGATGCCCATGAAGACGGCATAATCGCGTCCGATGATGGCGTCGAGCCCGAGGCGTCCCATCCCGGGAATCTCGAACACGCGCTCGATGATGACCGAGCCCGCGAACATGACCGTCATGATGCCGCCGAAGCCCGTGGCGATGGGGATCAGTGAATTGCGCAGCGCGTGGCCCCAGATAGCCAGGTCGCGGCTGCCTCCCTTGGCGAACACCGTGCGGATGTAGTCGCGCCCGACCTGGTCGAGCAGGCTGTTCTTCATCAGCATGGTCAGCAGCGCGAAATTCCCGATCACGTAGCACAGCACAGGCAGTGCCATGTGGTGGACTCGGTCGGCAAGCTTGCCGGCCAGCGAGAGGTCCGCGAACCCTTCGGACTCGAACCCGCCGATGGGGAACAAGGCTGGAAAGCCTTCGAGCGTTCCCGTGAGCAGCAGCTTGAGCACCATGCCGAAGGCGAAAGCGGGGATCGCGTAGCCGGTGAAGACGATCGCGCTGGTGGCGAAGTCGAACCGGGTGCCGTTGCGCAGGGCCTTGGCGATACCGAGGGGGATGCAGATCAGGTAGCTGAGCAGGAAACCGGTGATGCCGAACACGAGCGAGACAGGGAAACGTTCACGGATAAGCTGCCAGGCCGTCTTGTTGGTGAACATGTAGGACTCCATGCGCATGCCGAGGCGGTCATGCACGAGCCACTTGATATAGCGCTTGTGGAAGGGCTGGTCAAAGCCGAAACGGACTTCGAGTTCCTTGCGGTAGCTGTCGGTCAGGCCGGCGGAGACCTCCTTGCCGGTCACGGTCTCGCCTTCCCCGCCGATGCCGCGCATCTGCATCAGCGCCTGTTCGACGGGCCCCCCCGGCACGAACTGGATGAGGCCGAAGCAGACCAGCGTGATCCCCAGGAAGGTGGGGATGATCAGCAGGAAGCGGCGGATGAAGTAGTTGAAGCGTTGCATGTGATTAGGTTCCCTTTTTTGAAAGTCGAGAGTCGAGAGTCGAGAGTCAAAAAATTTCAGTCTGCCTTCTTCCCCGCCTCTGGTGCAAGATAAATAACGGCCTTGACTGTGGTGCCGACGCCGAGCTTGGAGTGGATATAGAATTCATCGGAGACGCGCTTCGCGTTGGGAAGCCCCAGTCCGGCACCGAAGCCGAGCGACTTGATCCAGTCGTCTGCCGTCGTGAACCCTTCGGTCAGCGCGTCCTCGACATTCGCGATGCCGGGGCCGCGGTCCTGGACGAGGATCTCGACTGCGTCGGGCGTGATCCGGTAGCTGATCGTGCCGCCGATGGAATGGACGACCTGGTTCATTTCCAGCTCGTACGAGGCGATGGCCACTTTCTTGATCAGCCGGCGGTCGACGTGATGATCGCCCAGGTGTTTCTTGATCGTCGTGGACGCTTGCCCGCCGTGCTCGAAGTCGTGGCGGCGGGTGTGGAAAACACGGGTCATTTCCAGTCCCGGGGTGACATCGGTCTCCATCAGGGACTCGAAGCGGCTGACTTCCTGGAGCAGGCGGTTGATCAGGGTGACGTTGATGTCGCGCACCGTGATGATCCCGGCCAGCTCCTGGTTCGCATTGAGCACAGGGAATCGCCCGTAGGGATATTTGCTGAAGTAGGAGATCGCCATCGAGAGCGGCATTTCCGCTTCCAGCGTGATCACGCGCGAGGTCATCATCCGCTCCACGGGTGAATCCATCTGCGCGATCTGCATGGCGCTGATCAGGTCGTGGATACTGACGATGCCGAACAGGCGCTTGCCCTCGACGACTGGCAATCCGCTGATACCGTTGTCCCGCATCCGTTCCTGCGCAGTGCGCATCGTGTCGTGGCGGTCGATAGTGATCACCTCGCTGGTCATGACATCGCGGATGCGGGTGGAGTAGATCAGTTCCACCAGCGACAGCGGCGAATTCTCAGGGCTCAGGTCCGGTAATCGGTTCACGGTTATCCTCGGGGAATATATTTTTTAACTACGGAATACACAGAATACACGGAAACGATCATCACGTTAACAATTTAAATATCCCAACAAGAGTGGCCTTTTTTTTCGTGTATTCTGCGCATTCCGTAGTTTAAGAATCCCAAGTCACGCTGTCGCTAGCGCGGCACCGATGGCGAGGCAGGTTTCGAATTTCGGCAGGGGCGAAGCGATCAACGCGATATTCAAATCCTTCGCCAGCTTCAGGGCGGAGGCGGGGGGCTGCTTGCCGTTGACCAGCACCACGCCGGCGGCACCGACCAGGTCGGCGGTGCGGATCATCTGGTCCGAGGCCAGCGAGGTGACCAGCAGGAAATCCTCGCAGGTGACGACGAGCACATCGCTCATCAGGTCCGAGGCGACGACAGCCTGCACCGGGCGGGATGTGGTGTCGGCTACCAGCAGTTTGCCGTGCAGATGGGTTGCCAAAGCTTCAATGGTGATCATGCCTGTTCCTTTATACGCAGACGGTTTTGCTGTGCATTGACGAAATAAAACAGTTTTTCGACCTCGAGTGCAAGATTGACGTTTTCAACGTTGCAGTTTTCCGAGGAGCGCATCGGCACCTGCGCGAAATTCAGGATGCCGCGGATGCCGTAGGATTCAAGGCGTTCCATCGTCTGTAGTGACGCCTCCTCTGGCACGGCCAGAATGGCAATCTGAATGCGTTTTTCGCGTATATACGCTTCCAGTTGGTCAACCGGAAAGACAGGGATTGCACCGTCCGGATGCTGTCGCTGCGGATTCGTGTCGAATCCGGCCACGATCTTGATCTGTTCGGTATCGAACCCCCGGTAGTTCATCAACGCCGATCCCAGCTTGCCGCAACCCACCACGATCACACGCTGCTCGCTGTTCTTCCCGAGCAGGATGTTCAGTTTCTCGATCAGATCGTTCACCTGGTAGCCCCCCCGGCGTTTGCCGGTCAGGTTGCAGGCGGCAAAATCCTTGCGCACCAGGGAAGCCGAAATACCCAATGCGTCACTTAAATTATCCGAGAAAACCTTGACGAAACCCATGGTTTTGAGTTTAGCCAGGATTTTCTTGTACTGCGATAGCCGTTTAATGAGATCATATTCCATAATAAGTTCCTTTCGTAACGTATAGTTTGATTTATTATGTTTAATATTGGTTTATGTCAACATAAAAGACGTTATTTATTGTTAAGTACATATGTTTTGGATATAAAACATTCATTTTCATCAAAAAAGATGTTGCCTATGACATATAAGACTGGTAAAACACAAAGGCATCATTTCAAAACCGTGTGCCCGTTTTATGTCAAGGCGGGGCATCCATGGCGCTGGCTGGCGGATGAGGCAAGCATGCCGGACGGCGCGATTTTCAGGAGGACGAACGTTGAGTATTGCAAAAAAACAGGTGTCGGCCGTGGATGAAATCCAGACGCTGACGCCGGAGCTGAAGTCGTTTATCGCCGAGTGGAAGGACCAGCCGGGGAACCTGATCATGGTGCTGCACCGGGTCCAGCAACACTTCGGGTACGTGCCGCGCGAGATCGCGTTCGAGGTGGCTGATCTGCTGGGGACCCCGCTGGCCAAGATCTACGGGGTGATCACCTTCTACCATTTCTTCAAGATGACCAAGCCGGGCAAGCACACGATCGCGGTGTGCATGGGGACGGCCTGTTACCTCAAGGGAGGCCAGCAGTTGCTGGACGAGCTGGAGGCCCTGCTGGGGGCGAAGGCCGACGAGGTCACCGACGACGGGGAGTTCTCGATCACGGCCGTGCGCTGCATCGGCTGCTGCGGCCTGGCACCGGTGTTGACGGTGGATGGCGAGGTCTATGGCAATCTCAAGCCGGATCAACTGGCGGGCATCGTCGCCAAATACCGGGGGAAATAAGTCTTGCATGCGTCGCTCTGCGATCAGCTTGCCGACCTGGTGCAGAACGCGCTGGAGGCGGGGGCGACGCGGGTGACGCTGCGGGTCGCGGAGACGGTGGGACGCCTGGACGTGGCCGTCGGCGACAATGGTTGCGGAATGAGCGAGGCGGTGCAGGCTCGTGCGCTGGATCCGTTCTACAGCGACGGGCGCAAGCACCCGCACCGCCGGATGGGACTGGGGCTGGCGTTCCTGAGGCAGATGGTGGAGGCGACCGGCGGAGGGCTTGAGCTGCAATCGGCGGTTGGCACCGGGACGGATGTGCGGTTCTGGCTGGATGCGGGGCATGTGGACATGCCGCCGATGGGGGATTGGGGCGCGACACTGACGGGGATGATGGCGTTTCCCGGCGATTATGAGCTGGAGATCGAGCGGCGGCGGGTGGACCAGGGTTACCGCATCCGGCGCAGTGAGCTGATCGAGGCGCTGGGGGAGCTGGAAACGGCGACGTCCCTGGCGATGGCAAGGGATTATGTAGCCTCCCAGGAGGAGGCGTTAATGATGCGGAAAGGACAAGGACATGGGAGCACTGACACTTGAGGCGCTGCGCAAGCTGCGCGATGAAAAACGGCATGCGCTGGCACAGCGCGACGCGGGCGAGGGCAGTATCGAAGTGATTATCGGCATGGGCACCTGCGGGATCGCCGCTGGCGCGAAGGAGACGTTCTCGGCCATGGTGGACGAGATCAGCCGCCTGCATTTGGAGAATGTCGTGGTCAAGCAGACCGGCTGCATGGGCCTGTGCGCCAGCGAGCCGTCCGTCGAGGTGGTTGTCCCCGGCATGCCCGGTGTGGTCTATGGCAAGGTGGATGCGGCGATCGGCCGCCGGATTGTGAATTCGCATATCGTCAAGGGCGAGCTCGTCGGTGAGTATCTTTTCGACAAGCCAGCCGCAGACATCATGAAATAAAGGAGAGGGAACGAGACAATGGCTTAC
>CAZZBA010000203.1:0-7567 GCA_964652765.1 uncultured Victivallales bacterium
ATCAACCCCAAAATGCGCGCTTTGGCAGCGCCAAGTCCATGGCGCTTGTCGCCAGAAACCATAGCGATGCAGCGATTGAAGGATTTACTTTGGGGGGGGAAGGCATCGCCACCGACGGTTCGTGGAATGGCACGTGGAGTGATGTGCCCTTGAGCGGCGAAACAATCACACTCCGTTTGCCGGCGACTTCGGCGTTGGTCGTGCACTTGGGCAAATGATGTTATCGCGTTTGGATCACTTGTGGGACTTGAAAGAAAAGAGAGTACAGGGTCATCTGCCTCGCCGGACGGGACAGCAACCGAAAAGAATAGGATGAAAAGGAAGACAACCATGAACATAACGACCATGAGCAAAATCAGAATGACACTGGCCTTCATCGCGGCGATGTTGTCGGCGACTACCGCCTTCGCCGCTGACACCGCAAGCGTGCCGGCCACGTCGTCATCACCGCTGCGCGTCACGCAGCCGCTGGAACGGGCGGTGTTGCAACGTGACGGACACGGCCTCGCCGATGTGCCGGTGGCCGGCACGATCGCGGACGGGCAGGGCGCCTCGGTCGATGTGCGTGCGCTCGACCGGCAGACGCACACCGTCGCCAAGGACTGGACCGCCGTGGACGCCAAGGACGGCGCATTCAAGGCGAAGCTCTCCTTGCCCGCCGGGTGGTATCAAATCGAGTTCCGCGTCACACGCAACGGCGCCGTGGTCGCGACCGGTTCCGTCGAGCGCGTGGGGGTCGGCGACGTGTTCGTGACCTGCGGCCAATCCAATTCCGCCAACCACGGCGTGCCGAAACAGAAAGCCGGTGACGACCGTGTTTCCTCATGCGACTTCCAAACCGGCGCCTGGGTGCATGGCGACGATCCGCAGCCAGGCGCTACCGGCGGGGGCGGTTCGCCCTGGGCGCTTCTGGGAGATCTCCTGGTTAAGAAATACGAGGTGCCGGTCGGCTTCATCTGCGTCGGTGTCGGCAGTACGCGGGTGTCCCACTGGCTGCCCCCTGCAAGGGGGTATTTGCGGGTGCGGCAGGCGTTGCAGTTGGCCGGACCGCACGGCGTGCGCGCCGTGCTCTGGCATCAGGGCGAGTCCGATTCCATGGTCGGCACATCGTCGGACGATTACGCGCGGATGCTGGGCAAGACCATCGCGCAATCGCGGAAAGATGCCGGTTGGGATGTGCCGTGGGGCGTGGCGTTGGTGTCCTATCACCCGAGCGGTCTGGCCACGCCCGAGCGGCAACTCGCCGTGGTCGGGGGTCAGAAAAAAGTCATTGCTGAAGTGCCCGGCGTGTTCCAGGGTCCCGAGACGGACAGTTTCCACACACGCGGTTTTCTGGCCGGCAACGTCCACTTCAACGCCCAGGGCCTTGCGGCGCATGCGCAAGGCTGGGCCGACGCGCTGGCGCCGGTGTTCACTCAATCATCCAAACAGACCGGTAAACAGACTACACTCAAACCATAAATGGAAATACAAACATGAACAAAATCACCGCTCTCCTTCTCACCACTCTGCTGCTGACGCCGCTGGCCGCATTGCACGCCGCCACTGCACCGGCAAATGTCCCGCCTGATTCCTGCCGTGTTCAAATCAGCGCCGATTCCGACTGGCGGGTCTGGCTGGATGAAAAAGCAGAGTGGAAAAACGACACCCTCCACGCGCCGGGCGAGTTCAAGCTCGCAGAGTTGCCTGTCAATCCGCCGACCGGCGGCTGGACCATTCCGGCCAAGCTGGGGATTGCGTGCGAACTTCCCACTTGTGTCGAACAGCTTTTCGCCAAGGGCGATCCGGGGTTCCTGTATCACGGCGTCAGTTGGTTCGTGAAAACCTTGGATATTCCCGCCGATTGGCAAGGCAAGTGCGTCACGCTGGGCATGGCCCGCGCCCGATTGCGCCTGGAGGTATACGTCAACCGCAAGCTGGCCGGCTATGACCTCTGCATGGAATCGCCCTGCACCTTCGACCTCACTCAATTCATCGAACCGGGAAAACCCAACGAGCTTGCCATCCGCCTCACCAATCCCGGCGGTTCACGCGGCTTCGATGATACCAAACTCACCCGCTGGGGGATTCGGTTCAATGCGGACCAGGTTTTGCCATCCGGTCGCGATTTTGGCGGACTGGACACCCTCGCGCTGACGGCCACCGACCCGGTCTATATCGCCGATGTATTTGTCATGAACCAACTCCCGGCCTGTTCGCGCAATCTGGAAATCCGCGCCACCGTTCGCAACACGACCGCGCAATCCGTGAGACGGTCTTTTTCGGTCTCCGTGGCCGGCGTCAAGAAAGCGGTAGAACTCGATCTCTCTCCCGGCGACACGGAGACCCGCATTCCTCTTACCGTTCCCGGCGCGAAACTCTGGTCTCCCGATACCCCGGTTCTCTATACCTGCGAGGCATTCCTGTCCGATAACAAGGAACAGATATCCGATCACTACTCACAGCGATTCGGCTTTCGCACGTTCGAGGTTAAGTCCGACGCCTCCGGTAAAAGTTGTTTCTATCTGAACGGCGTCCGGTTTCGCCACCGCAGCGCGATTGATTTCGGCTACTATTCGCACACCGGCCTCGCCGCCACCAAAGAACAGGTCGAACGCAGCATTTTGGCCGCGAAGGCGATCGGCCACAACGGCATCAACCTGCACCGCCATCTGGGTGAATACCGGATGCTGGACGCTGCCGATGAGCTGGGCCTGGCCCTGTATGAGGAGCCGGGCGGCATGCACCAGTGGCAGGGGGAATTCGTCAAGAAGGGATTCCTGCCGGAAAAGGTGATGCAGGAAAAAATCAGGCGCATGGCATTGCGCGCCCGAAACCACCCGAGCCTGCTCATTCATAATCTTTCCAACGAGGACAACTACTGGGGCCCGGAGCGCGAGACGGCGCTGAAGACCATTAACCGGATCAATCCCGCCATCTTTGTCGGCAATGCCTCCGGGCATTCCGCCCACGGTGACGTCCCTGGGCGAATACCCTACGGTCACGCCCAACCCAGCGGTCCCGTCAGCCATATCCGACCGTATGAAACCGCGATTCGCATGGATTTCCAGGACGACCATACCGTTGGCAGTACGGCGTTGTTTAGTGAACTTGCGCTTCGCAGCCACCAGAAAGACGCCAGCAAGGACTTGTTCTATTTCGGTGAAGTGTACAGCCATACCGGCCCCGCCAACTGGTGGCAGATCGTCGAACAGGCAGGGGAGACCCCCGGCAGTTACGATCTGCTTTCATCAAAGGAAAACCACGACAAGCTCGGCCGGGCGTTCACGGAGTGGAATCTTGCCGACATCGGCTCAAGACTCATCCATTCCCCTGCCGACATTTCGCAACAGGCGGGTCGAAGCCTCATGTATGCCAATGGCCGCCTCAGCCAGCGCATCATGGCCAACAACTCCGCCGACGGCTATGCCATCAACGGCTGGTCCGCGCACTCCTACTGCACGCCCCCCGGTTGCACGCCCCATAACGATACCTGGGACTCCGCCATTGTTGACGCTGGCCGTAACCTCAAGGGCCCTCCCGGCGATTACGCCTACTGGACGCGCACCGCGCAGGTTGCCCTCTTCCGCAAGAGCGCGAAGTATGTGAAGCCGGGCGATACCGTCCTGTTTGAAGTCTGCCTCATCAACGAGGGCAAAATCCCCGCAGTCCCCTGCAAACTGCGTTTCAGCGTCACCGACGGCGCGGGCGGGATGACCGCGTTTGCGGAAGAGCGCCCCCTCGCGGTGGAGGGCGGCGACATCTACGCCCAGCCCTGCGGTGAGGTGAAGGTGTCCGTGCAGACCACCTGGCGCGCCGGGCATCTCACGCTCCGGGCCGAGCTGGTGAACGCCGCCGGTATAACCCTCGCCGAGGGCAAGGAACAAGTGCTGCTGCTGAACCGCGCCTCGTATGCGAAGGAACTGACCGGCCTCAAAATTGCCACCGACAACTGGCCTGCCGCCGAAGTCGCGCTGAAGGCTGCGCTCGTCGTGCCTGCTCCCGCCAGTGATGCCGACATTATCCTGGCAGGCGTTCCGACGGCGGAGTCCTCCAAACTCCTTGAACTTGCCAGATCTGGAAGAACCATGATCCTCAAGTTTGACGCCGCGTGGGCGAACCTCCTGCACGAGCAGGGCCTTCTTTCCCTGCCCGTCACCCAGTGGGGCGGGAAACAGACCGGTTGGTGGTTCGGCAACGGCTGGGGCTATATCGATCACGTCGTCGGCGACCAGGTTGTTCCTTCCAAAACCGTCGTGGGTGCCAACAGTTGGGAAGTCCCCGGCGCGCCAGTTGGCTTCCATCCCTTTTCCAGCCGGCACAAGCTATCCGTTTACGGCCTGTATATGGCCCGCAAGACCCTGGATGCCAGCGCCCCATCCGGTAACCATAAGACAGAGGAGTCACTCCCGACTCTCCTCGTCCTCCTCGGCGCCATCGACTACGGCAAAGGCAAGATCATCCTCGCCCCGAGCTATCCAGTGGATGGCAAAAATGCATTCAACGACCTGGTTTTCTTCAACCTGATCCTCAAAAGCTCCCGCAAGGAATGGTAGGGGCACAGGCCCCGGGTATCTGTGTTTAATCTCAAGTTATAATCCATGAACAAAACCCAATAGTTAGAGGTGATTCCCCCATGCCTGAAAGAACCGACTGCGGCGAGTCAAGTTGTGGTTGCGGTGTCAACCGCCGCGATTTCGTGAAACTGGCCGGGCTTACCGCCGTGGGCACACTGTTTGCGCGCCTGCCGGTCATGGCGGGGCCCTTTGATGGGGCCAACTTCGAGAAACTTGTGCCGGCCGATAAGAAACTGAACGCGGACTGGATCAAGTCGATGTTCGCACGCGGAACGCCAACGATCTACCGGGGCGAGGAGCTGAACTTCATCGGCATGCCGGTTGGCGGCATTTGCAGTGGGCAGCTTTACCTCGGCGGCGACGGCAAGCTCTGGCATTGGGACATTTTCAACCAACTCATCCGCACCGACGCCGCCCACTACGCGCACCCGATGCAACCCAGTTCGCCACTCGAACAGGGCTTCGTGTTGACCACCGGCACCAAGACACGCGCGCTCGACAAAACCGGGATCGCCGACATCCGTTTCCGCGGCGAATATCCCATCGGCATCATCGAGTACCGCGACCAGGATGTGCACATCGTCCAGGAGTCATTTTCGCCGTTCATCCCGCTCAACACCGATGATTCGAGCCTGCCGGCGACGGTGATGCAGTTCACGGTGAAAAATACCGGGACCCAAAAACTGGAGGCGGAACTTACCGGCCATTTGGAGAACGCTGTCTGCCTGTATCATCGCGAGTATGCCGGAATGCGGAGAAATCGGATCGTGCGCGGCAACGGGTTGACCTTTCTCGATTGCGCGGCGATACAAAGCGGCCCGCCAAAGGTCGGCAAATTGCCGGACTTTGGAACCATGGGATTGGGATTGATTGGTGCGGCGGCGGACCGGGAAAGTGACGGAACGACCCCACCACCCGGCGACAAGCTCATCGGCGAACTCGGACGCAGGCTGTCACTCGATCCCGGCCAGTCGGGCGTGGTGACATTTGTGCTGACGTGGCATTTCCCTAATTTGGCTTTGGCGCCGGGTCCGCACGGGCGGTTCTACGGGACGAAATTCAACTCGGCGCTGGCGGTCGCTGAATACGTGTCCTCCAACTTCGACCGGCTTTGCCGGGAGACGACGTTGTGGAGGGATACCTGGTACGATTCGACCCTGCCCTACTGGTTCCTTGACCGCACGATGCTCAACACGTCCATCCTCGCCTCCTCCACGAGTTACAGGTTCAAGAACGGCCGGTTCTATGGCTGGGAGGGTGTCGGCTGCTGTCCCGGCACGTGCGCACATGTCTGGCATTACGCCCACGCTATGGCCCGCCTGTTCCCGGAACTCGAGCGCGATCTGCGCGAGCGGGTGGATTTCGGGTTGGCGATGAAACCGGACGGCGCCATCCAGTTCCGTGGCGAATTAACCAAGCGGAATATCCCCGCCATCGACGCGCAGGCAGGCAGCATCCTGCGCGCCTACCGCGAACATCAGATGTCGGCCAACAGCGAATTCCTCAAACGCGTCTGGCCCGGCGTGAAGCGCGCCACCGATTGGCTGATCGCCCAGGACGCCAACGGCGACGGCCTCATCGAGGGCAACCAGCACAACACGCTCGACACCGATTGGTTTGGCCCGGTGGCGTGGCTGAGCGGGTTATACCTCTCGGCCTTGCGCGCCGCCGAGGCGATGGCGCTCGAACTCGGCGACACCCCGTACGCAAAGAGTTGCCGCGCGATTTACGACCCCGGCGTCACAAACCTCGTCACCCAACTGTTCGACGGAGAATACTTCATCAACAAACTGGACCCGAAGCACCCCGGCACGGTCAACTCCGGCGACGGCTGTGAAATCGACCAGGTCATGGGCCAGAGCTGGGCGTGGCAGGTCGGGCTCGGCCGCGTGCTCCCGGAGCCGGAAACGAAGTCCGCGCTGCGCTCGTTGTGGAAGTACAACTTCTCGCCCGATGTCGGCCCGTATCGCGCGGTGAACACGCGGGGCCGTTGGTACGCGATGGCGGGCGAAGCCGGCCTGCTGATGTGTACGTTCCCCCGCGCAGGCGGCAAGCGGGGAGGGTTTACCGGCTGTTTCAACGAGTGCATGAACGGCTTCGAGTACCAGGTCGCCGGGCACATGATCTGGGAAGGTTTGGTACTGGAAGGCCTGGCGGTCACGCGCGCGGTGCATGACCGCTATGAGGCGGCAAAGCGCAATCCCTGGAACGAAATCGAGTGCGGCGATCATTACTCGCGGTCCATGGCAAGCTATGGCGTCTACCTCGCCGCGTGCGGCTTCGAGTATCACGGGCCGAATGGACACATCGGGTTCGTCCCGCGATTGACGCCGGAAAATTTCAAGGCGGCGTTTACCGCGGCCGAAGGTTGGGGAACGTTTACACAGAAGCATGAAGGCGGATCGCGGAAGGCTGAAATCGCAGTGAAGTATGGTCACCTGGGCATCAAGACCATTGCGCTTGCGGCCCCGGAGCCGGCATCCGTGGCCGTCACCATGAACCAACATCCGCTACCATGCCGGCATGAACTGCGGGATGGGAGATTGCTGATAACACTGGCGACTCAACTGATCGTGCCAGCGGGCCAAACACTGGAGATCCACCTGTGACAAAACGAGATTCTGCGGTGGCTGGTCGTCATTAAAGCCGGCGTCAGCCCCGGCCCGATTACGCTGACGGCGCATGTTGACGGATTACCCGACGCCAGCGTCATTCTGGAAGCAAAAAGGATGGACCTTCAGGACTCTCATAGGAACTGGTCCAGCAAAAGGGTGAAAGTCAATTCACCTCTCTATTAGTCAGGGAATAACAGGAAATGACGAAATCACAAACACCGTACTTGAAGAGAAAAACAGTTGAGATCGATGATCTGATAGATGCTACCCCGAAACTTAACATTGGCAATTATCGTTGGGTGACTTGTGCGTTATTATTTTTTGCAACAACGATTAACTACCCCGCCAGCCAGTAGCCAGTGCAACACTGGCTACTGGCTGGCGGGGTGGTTGCCT
>CAZZBA010000204.1:0-7470 GCA_964652765.1 uncultured Victivallales bacterium
AGCCCTGCGCCTCCAGGTAGTTGGCCACCTCATAGCCGCGCAGCGAGATCTTGCAGTAGGCAATGATCTCGCGGGTCTTGTCAGCAGGCAGCTCGTTCATGCGCCGTCGCAACGCCCCCATCGGAACCAGCACTTCACCGATGCCCAGCCGCATCTGCTCGAACTCGTCAGCACCGCGCGTGTCGAGCAGGAAGAGGTCCTCGCCGGCATCGATCCGCGCCTTGACCTCGCGACAGGAAATCCCGCGCATGCGTCCCTCAAGCTTGTTCTCGAGCACATGGGCCGTCATGATCAGGTTGTCGATCGCCGATGAGAACGGCGGTGCATAGGGCAGGTCGGCCACAGTCAGGTCGGTCACCGTGAGCTTGCCGTGCAAGGCCATGGCCGCTGCGGCGATGCGCTTGCTACAGTCGCCGGGGCCGACGCACTGCACACCGAGCAGGCGCCCGGTCCCGCGCTCGGCCACCATCTTCATCACCAGCAGCTTGCCGCCCATGAACCCCGGCTTGTCGGGTGCCGCCGTGACCACGGTTTCCACATCGAAACCGGCTTCACGGGCGACCCGTTCGCTTAATCCGGTGGCCCCGGCGGCATAATCGAAGACCTTGCAGATGCCGGTCTGGATCGTGCCCGGGAACTCGACGTTCGAATCGGTGGCCACATTCTGCCCGGCCACCCTTCCCTGCAAATTTGCAAGATCGCCGTAGGGTGCATGCACCCGCTGACCGGTGATCAGGTTGGGAATCTCTATACAGTCGCCGACCGCGTATATATCGGGATCGTTCGTGCGCATGCAGGTATCGACCAGCAGGCCGCCACGCTTGCCGACGGCCAGCCCTGCCGCCTGCGCCAGTTTTGTGTTTGGCCGGACACCCGTCGCCACGACGGCCAGCTCGCAGGGCAGCTCGGTGCCGTTCTTCAATTTCACGCCCGTCAGCACGCCGTTCTCGCCGAGGAAGGCCGCGACGGGATTCTCCGTGATGATCATCGAGCCCTTCGCCTTCATGTGGTTCTCGACCAGCTTCGCCAGTTCCCAGTCCAGGAACATCAGGATCTGCGGCAGCATCTCGACCACGGTGATCCCGATGCCGGCCAGTTCAAGCGCCTCGCAGGTCTCGACGCCGATCAACCCGCCACCGACCACCACGGCCTTGCGGATTTTCTTTTCGTCGCGGATCTTGCGCAGAAAGTCGGCATCGCGCATCGATTGCAGTGTCGTGATCCCCTTGAGGTCCGCTCCCGGCACCGGCGGCATCATGGGATCGGCACCGGTCGCCAGTACGAGCTTGTCGTACGCCACCTCGAAAACCGAACCATCGGCCAGCTTGCGGCACTGTACCTGCTTTTTCGCGCGGTCGATCACCAGCACTTCGGTCCCGGTCATCGCCGTGATGCCCTTGGCATTCAGGAAGAAGCCCGGATCGCGCACCACGCCGGCGGGCGTGCACAGGAGCTGGTTGCGGTCGTCGAACACGCCACCCACGTAATAGGGGTAGCCGCACGAGGCCATGGAAAGATCCGGTGCCTTCTGGATGATCGTGATCTCGGCATGCTGATCCATACGCCGCGCCTTGGCCGCGGTTTTCGGGCCGGCGGCACTGCCGCCGACCACTACAATCCGTCTCGCATTATTCGACATAGGATGCCCTTCTTGTAACTTCATTACCGTTTCATCTTTTCGAAAGCGTCACTGTTCACCCCGCCAGTGCGATCGCAGCCACCAATTGCGACTCCGACTGCACACCGACAAACTGCTGCACGGCCTTGCCGTCCTTGAATACGATCAGGGTCGGGATCGAGCGAATGCCGAACTCGGCAGCCACCCGCGGGGCCGCATCCACATTCACCTTGGCCACCTTCGCCTTGCCCGCCACCTTACCGGCCACCTTGTCCACGATCGGCCCCTGCATCATGCAGGGTCCGCACCATGGCGCCCAGAAATCCACCAGCGTGACTCCGCTGGCAACCGTCCCGGCAAAGTCCTCATTACCCAATTCAAGCACACCATTCATCGCGCACCTCCCGTTTTTGATCAAGGTTATTATTCACCTTTTTCAGTATCGCAGATGCCGTGCCAACGTGCCGGAGATCCCCATGAACACGGTTTTGTGCATGATTACGGCATTGCACGGTGATTTCGGTGCAACTTAAACCGTTGCATCCATGCTTACGCAACGTTGCGCAACGTTGCGTTTTTGACTTGCAACCATCGGCCATGCCGAGTAGAAACGTCCGCATGCAGCAGCAGCATACAGTCGGCGAAACCGCTTTGGGGACGGTCGAGATCAGTGCGGACCTGGTAATCGACACGATTCCAGACGGGTTGATCGTGCTGGACGGGGGCTGCCGTATCCGGCGCTGGAACAAAGCCATGGAACGCTTGACGGGGTATGGCCAGCAGGAGGTACTCGGCAAGCCCTACACGCTGCTGGACTTCCGCGACGCGGATTCGGGCGAACTGCTCGAGCAGGAACGCCGCTGCCTGACGGCGGGCAGGCCTGATCCGGAGCGCATCCGCGAGATCGAATGCACGCTGCAGACCCGGCAAGGCGAGACGGTCACGATCCGCAAATACGGGCGCGTGCTGGCCGGGACGGATGGAAGCGCGGTTGGCATCCTGCTGGTGCTGGTGGATCTGCGCCCTCTGCGACGGCTCGAAGCGCAACTGGCCTGCGTTTTTCCTGGCGATGGCGACAAGCAGCCCCCCGGACGCCTGGTCGGGGCAGATCCGGTCATGCAGGCGGTCTACCACCGGATCCGGCTGGCCGCGCAATCGGACGTGACCGTGCTGATCACCGGCGAGACCGGAACCGGCAAGGAACTGGCTGCCGAAGCGCTGCACGCGCTCAGCGACCGTCGCGACAAGCCGCTGGTCCGAGTCAACTGCTCAGCCTTGTCCGAAAACCTGCTTGAAAGCGAGCTTTTCGGACATGTGAAAGGCGCGTTTACCGGGGCGGTCAAGGACTCGCCAGGGCGCATCGAGGCGGCCGAGGGCGGCACCCTTTTCCTGGATGAGATCGGCGATATCAGCCCGCTGATCCAGCTCAAGCTGCTGCGTGTGCTGCAGGAACATGCATACGAGCGGGTGGGCGATGCCGTCACGCGCAAGGCCGACGTGCGTTTCATTGCCGCGACGCACCGCAACCTGCGCAAGCGGGTCGAGGAAGGGCTGTTCCGCGAGGATTTCTATTACCGCATCCGCGTCTACGCGATCAACCTGCCTGCGCTGCGCGAGCACAAGGCCGATATCCCGCGTTTGTGCGAGACTTTTGTCGCGCAGCTCAACCGCCGCACCGGCAAGGCGATCCGCCAGCTCTCGCCGGAGACCAGGCAATGCCTGCTGGACTACTGCTGGCCGGGGAATGTCCGGCAATTGGAAAACGCGATCGAGCACGCCTTCGTGACCTGCCAGGGTGACAGCATCCGTCTCGATGACCTGCCCGACGAGATCCGTTTTGCGCGCGAGCGCCAGCGCGAATGCGGCCAGGCCGGGACCGGGCCGCGACGGATGGCAGAGCCCGCCGGGCCAAGCACGCGCGTGACCCGCCAGACGCTGCTCGACACGCTCGCGGAATGCCACGGCAACCGGGCCGAGACCGCCCGCCGCCTCGGCGTCGACCGCACCACGATCTGGCGCATGCTCAAGCGCGGGGCCTGAGGCATCACGCCTCGTTCTTCACTTGGCGGTCGTGCGGACATTCATCGCGGGGGCGCTGCCATCCTTGTCCTGCCCCATGTAGAGCGTGACATGCGGGAACGGGATCTCTATCCCCAGTTCGTCGAAGCGTTTCTTCATCCGCCGGTTGAACTCGCGCCCGACCTCCCACTGGCGGCCCGGTCTGGTCTTGGTGCGCACACGGATGATCACCGCCGAATCGGCAAACCGGTCGAGCCCCAGGATCTCCAGCGGTTCGAGGATATCCTTGCCGAATTCCTCATCAAGCCGCATCTCCTCGTCGATCTGCTGGAGCACGGCAATCACCTCATCGACATTCTCCCGGTAGGCGACCCCGACATCGAAGACATAGTGCGAATATTCCTTGGTCATGTTCGTCACGACCGTGATCTCGCCATTACGCACATAATGGACATTGCCCGAAAGGTCGCGCAGCCTGGTCAGGCGCAGGTTGACGCTCTCGACGAGGCCACTCTGGCCAGCAATGCTGACCACGTCGCCGACCCGGATCTGGTCATCCATCAGGATAAAGAAACCGTTGATGACATCGCGCACCATCTGCTGCGCGCCAAATCCGATCGCCAGCCCCAGTACCCCGGCACTCGCCAGGATGGGCGCGATATCCAGGCCCAGGTTCCCCAGGATCATCATCAGGGCAATGGTGATCATGGCAATATTGATGACACTGCGGACCACGGACTTGAGCGTGTCCGCCCGCTTGACCATCTCGTCGTCCTGGTTCCTGCCCAGGCGCGAGAACAGATGATCCACGACCAGCGCAAGCAGTTTGACGAGCACGGACGTGACCGCCAGCACCAGCAGGATCTTCAGGCCGCGGCCCACCAGCCACATGCCGACTGGCGTCCGCAGGAATGCCGCCCAATCGACCCCGATGACATCCAGCAGGAATGCCAGCGCCAGCAGCAGGACCGCCATACGAACCAGATAGAGAAGCATGGGGGTGAGTTTTTCCGTCTTGATTTTCCCTTGGTGGCAGCGCGCGACCCGGCCCATGAGATTCTCGACCAGGAAGCGGGCAAGCTTGACGGCCAGCGCGGCCCCCAGGATGATCAAAAGCACGCGCAACCCGTCGACAAGTACCCATTGCCCCGCGTCGCGGAAAATCAAATCCAAATCCATCTTGCTATCCTGCCTGTTTCATGAGACCTAGCGCTTGGCCAGGCGCTCCCGCAAACCCGCGGCTTTCTGGTTTGCCCCCGCCTGGCTGAGGAACTCCTCCTCCTCCGCGAACACACTGGCCGCCTGCTCGCACAGATCGACCGCCCGGCGCACCAAGCCGATGGATTTCGAGGCGGACGCCTGCCCGGCGGACGCAAAGTACTGTCCAGCAGCCGTTTCACGCCCAGCCACCGACGCGGCCTGACGCCATACGCGCGACGCATTGTCAAGATTACCCGACGCGGCCAGCATCAGATCCGCCGCGCGCAACTGCATATTGCCGTTCTGTAACTTGTTGCTGCGGGTCTTGACTACATCCTCCTGCACCGTATCTCGCAAATCGTCGGCCTCCTGTAGAAGTACATCAGCCGCCGACTCCTGTGCCTCGGCCGCATACTCGTAGTTGAACGCCGCTTCCTGCCAGTCGCTGACGGGATCGGGAACCGCATTCTCGTCACCCAAGACCTGCGGTACCGAGGCCAGCGACAGCAGGAACAAAAGAACCACCCATATCTTTCTTGCTCGCTTCTTCATAATCATTACACCTCACCGGAAACGGACACTGAACAAACCCGTCAAAAACCGGATTCCGAATACATGCATAAAGTCTAACGAGCAGCAAGATAGTCAACAACCCCCAAAAAAACTTTTTTCCCGCGCTCATTATTCGACCGGGCATCCGTAAGGCTTGCCAATAACAACAGGAAGAAAACGGAAATCTGCACTTGACACGGTACCGGAGTAGGGTAGCATTCAGAGTCAGTTTAAGCAACGGGCGCTGTTGTAAACCGGATCAACACGAAGGAGATGACACGATGCGTACACTGTCCACACTGGCTCTGGTTCTGTCCCTCTCACTGCTGGCTGCCACGAGCGCCACGGCCGAGATCAAGCACCGCTTCGGCATCGGAGCCCATTACTGGACCGCGATCGACGATATCGACGTGGATGATGTCAAGGAGGACGGCTTCGCTTATCTGGTCAGCTACCAGCTCCGCCCCGCCTCGCTGATCAAATTCGGATTCGATGTGGAAATGCTGCCTGAGGAGTTCGGGGGAGCGGACGAGAACGTCTTCGCGCCTCAGGCTTACCTCATCCTGGGAAGCGCCATCTATGCCGGACTGGGCATCGGCACCTATTATACTGACGGCGAATTCGCGGACGACCCGTTCTTCAACATCCGCGCCGGCCTCGACCTGTGCGTCCTGCCGTTCATCTACCTCGACATCAACGCGAACTACCGCTTCGAGGAATGGGACAGCATCGAGACGCTGGACGAGGATGTCAGCTCGGACACCATCACGCTTGGCGCGGCGGTGCGTATCGAGTTGTAGCGCTTGACCTGAAGCCAGTGACATGCTAGCTTCAACCTGTCGAGGCAATGTTTGCTTTGAATAGCATTCAGGGACGGACGGCAAGGGGGGGGATGACAAACAAGGCAGACGATACGTCGGTTAAGCACCGCATCATACTGGTCGACGACCATCCGATCGTGCGGCGTGGCATGGCCATGCTGATCAACGAGGAAGACGATCTGATGGTATGCGGTGAATCCAGCACCGCGGCCGATACGCTCCTGCAGATAGGCCGCTGCCAGCCTGATATCGCCGTGGTGGATGTTTCCCTGCAGGGGGCCAGCGGAATTGACCTGACCAAATCCATCAAGGAACAATATCCCGATCTGCCAGTGCTGATCCTCTCCATGCACGAGGAGACCCTTTACGCCGAACGCGCGCTCCGCGCCGGCGCCCGCGGATTCGTCATGAAACAGGAAGCTGCGGAAACCGTGCTGCTCGCCATCCGGACCGTGATCAAGGGCAATGTCTATCTCAGCGAGGATTTGTCCTCCAAGGTGCTGCGTTCCCTGGTTGACGGTCCCGGCGCGGAACCGGACCATTTCGGGGTGGACCGGTTGAGCGACCGGGAGCTCGAGGTCTTCGAGCTGATCGGGCGGGGCTACGCCACGCGCCGGATCGCCGACGCCCTGCATCTGAGCGTCAAGACGATCGAGACCCACCGGGCGCACATCAAGCAGAAGCTCAAGCTCAACAACGCCACCGAACTGGTGCACCGGGCGTTCCACTGGATCGAGACCAGCAACGGCGCACGGTAAACACTATTTTCTTTATTTTCAAATCGAAATAGTGTCAAATCCCGCGGTTTGACTGACTATTGACCAGGGGGGGTATTCATGCATCCATACAGAACGCATACATGCGGGGCGCTGCGCGCGGCTGACGCCGGCGGCGAGTCGCGTCTTTCCGGCTGGGTATTCCGCAAGCGCGATCACGGCGGCGTCTTGTTCGTCGACCTGCGCGACCACTACGACATCACCCAGATTATCGTCCACCCCGAGAAATCCTTCTTCGAGGAGGCCCAGCGCTGGCGCCCGGAAAGCGTGGTGACCGTGACCGGCCGGGTCATGCAGCGCACCCCGGAAACGGTCAACACCGACCTGCCCACCGGCGCGGTGGAACTGGTCGTGGACGCCGTGCAGATGCAGTCGGCGGCAGAGACCCTGCCCCTCCACCTTGCCGGCGACGAGGAAGGCACCGAGGAGACGCGCCTGCGCTACCGCTTCCTGGACCTGCGTCGCGAACGGCTGCAGCGCAACA
>CAZZBA010000205.1:0-7367 GCA_964652765.1 uncultured Victivallales bacterium
CGGTGACGTTTGCGCCAGTTTGCGCCATGTTTTGAAAGCAACAAGGGCCGAACTCATGCAAAGCGGTGCAAAGATTCTATGTTTGTAAAATGCTGTTGCGTAATATGATATAAACAGGAAAGAAGCCTTGCAAAAGGGTGCAAAATAGCCCTTTGGGATTTTCAAGACCGGTGCAATCAACCACTCTTCCATCCCTCCAGACGCGAGTAACAATAGCCTAATATCGCCCCTGCTTCAATTCTTATGTTTCGGAATCTTGTTGCCCCTTGCCGCCCACCGGCCTTGCGCCGGTGGAGGCAAACGCTGAAACAAAGTGGTTACGCCACAACAACCAGCTTTCTTCACCACCGGCGCAAGGCCGGTGGGATCGTATTTGAATATACATGCTTCCCTTATGATCGTTCTGGTGGTAATTTCTCCGGAGTTGTGGCAGTTGGCTGTCAGGATAAGCGGGAGATGCGATGAAGGAAGCCATGTTCTGGGAAGCGGGCGAGGGGGGCAAGGTGCGCTGCGGCTTGTGTCAGCACCGCTGCCTGATCGCTCCCGGTGAGCGCGGTCTTTGCGAGGTCCGCGAGAACCGCGACGGGCGGCTGGTGTCGCTGGTCTATGGTCGCCCGTCCGCCAAGGCGGTGGATCCGATCGAGAAGAAGCCGCTCTATCACGTCCTGCCCGGCAGCCGTGCGTTTTCGATCGGGACCGTCGGTTGCAATCTTCGTTGCCTGCATTGCCAGAATTGCAGCCTTTCGCAGGTACCGGCGGACGATGACGACCGCCTGCCGCCGATGGTCCCGCCCGATACGATCGTCAGCCAGGCCCGCGCCCAGGGCTGCCGCAGCATCGCCTATACCTACAACGAGCCCACGGTCTTCTTCGAATACGCCTACGACATTGCCCGGCTCGCACGCGAGGCGGGACTCAAAAACCTGTTTGTCACGAATGGCTATATCACACCGGCGGCGCTGGAGACGCTGGCACCGGTCCTGGATGCGGCCAATATCGATCTCAAGTTCTTCAGCGACGCGCGGTACCGCGAGATGACCGGTGCCTGCCTGCAGCCGGTGCTCGACATGATCCGCTTGTACCACGCGCTCGGGATCTGGATCGAGATCACCACGCTGGTCATTCCCGGCTACAACGACGATACGGCCCAGCTCCGCGGCATCGCCGGCTTTATTGCCGGTATTGATCCGGGGATACCCTGGCATGTGACGGCATTCCACCCCGCCTACCGGCTTGTGGATGCCAGACCGACATCGATCCGGGATCTGGACAAGGCGGAGGTCATCGGACGCGAGGCCGGGCTCAAGCATGTGTATGTCGGGAATACCGGTGGTTCGTCCAATACCGTCTGTCCGGAATGCGGGACTCTGCTGGTGGCGCGCATGGGAATGGGGTTGCGCAGCCAGAATATGCATGGGGATCAATGCCCCCGCTGCACAACCCGGATCGGGGGAATCTGGGAGTGAGGTTTCGGGGAAGACAGAGGACAGAGGACGGAAGACGGAAGACAAGTTTTAATCTCGTCCTTGTGATCACTGCGTGGTCACAAACACGGTCGGCGGCAAAGGCGGCAGCCAACAGCAAAAGGGAAACGATCATGAAGAGGAGCGTTATGAAGATTCTAAAAGCAAGTGTTTTACTCTCTCTAGTCTGTCTCGGCTGGTTGCAGTCCTCCGCGTTTTCGGCGGTGTCCGCCAGGGCGGTGGTCTATTCCCCGCATGGGGACAAGCTGTCGTGCCACATGAACATGGGGCCCACGGGGGCTGCCGCTTGGATGCGGGGCTATCATTTCCAGATCATGCGCATTGACCAGGGGTCGCCTGCGTATGGGCGGCTTGCTCTTGGCGATGTCGTGACCGGTGCCGACGGTGTCGCATTCGGACCCGCTGCCGATGCGCGGATCACGCTCGGCAATGCCATCGGCAAGGCCGAGGCGAGCGGGGAACCGCTAGTCCTTGCCGTGATGCGTGACGGTACCGCGCAGACGGTTGCCATCACGCTACCTGCGCTGGGCGCACATGCGTCCGGCTGGCCGTTTGATGACGCGAAGTCGCGCAAAATCCTCTCGGCGGCCTGCCGGTCGCTGCTGGATGCGCAGTTGCCTAATGGAAGGACACCGACCGATGGCGACATGGGCTCGTTCCTGACCGGACTGCTGCTGCTCGCCTCCGGCGACAGTCTCTATCTGGATGGAGCCAGCCGGGCCGCCTACTACGTGGATTCCCTAGACTATCTGAAGATCGACTACAACAACTGGCCGATGGGCTATGGCGGGTTGCTGCTGGCTGAGTACTATCTGGCCACCGGCGATGACTCCGTGATCGAGAAACTGACCTGGATTGCCGACGAACTGGCCCGTGGGCAGATGCTTTGCGGCTCGTGGGGGCACAAGAGTCCGGGGGCTGGCTACGGGGCGCTCAACCAGCCGGGTATCGTCGATGCCATCACCCTCGTGCTGGCGCGGGAATGCGGGATCGATGTCGATCAGCAGGCCCTCGACAAAGCCCTGGCATTCTTCGGGCGGTTTGCGGAACTGGGCAGCGTGCCGTACGGTGACCACATGCCGGGCAACATGCTGGATGACAACGGCAAGAACGCCTCGGCGGCGGTGCTGATGCACCTTGCAGGCAGGGAACGCGAAGCCGACGCCTTCAGCCGTTCGGTGGCCATGAGCCACTGGATGCGCGAGGATGGACATACGGGCGCGTTCTTCTCGACCGTCTGGGGCCCGCTTGGGACGTCGCTGGCCGGATCGGATGCGCTTCGCGAGTTCATGGATCAACAGGGTTGGTTCTACAATCTTTCCCGCACCTGGAAGGGTGAGCTGCTGCATCTGCCCTACCAGGAGGCACTGACGCGTTTCGATGACTCCGGGTATATCTATTTCGGTGGAGACTTCACGACCGGGGGAATGGGGCTGGCCTTTGCCCTGCCGCAGCATCGCCTGCGCATTCTCGGTGCGCCCCCGAGCGTGTTCAGTCCGCACACCGAGCTGACGTCCCCGGCCTTGCGTGCCGCGCGGCGGCATTACCGGGTCCGGGACTGGAAGGCACTGGATCAGACCTTGGCGGCGGTTTCTGCCGATGACTTGACAACCGATGCCGACAAGCAGGGCTTTGCCCAGTTCAAGGCTGCCCGCGCCCTGCTGATCGCCTCGGCCGAGCGGACGCTGCTGGAGATCGAAAGCAATCTGGCCAACAGCGATGCCTATCGTGCCTCCGAGCAGTTCCTGGCGCTGAAGCGGCGGTTGGGCGAGAAGGGGGATGCGCGCTTCGCGGAACTGGAGGAACGGTTTGCCGATAGCGGGACCAGCCGCGCCGTTCTGGATGGAAAACGGTTTACGGACGCGTGCGCCGAACTCAAGTCGATCTCGGTCATGAGCTGGACCTCTCAGGGATGGCAGGCCAGGCGCTTGCTCGAAGGGATGCCCACGCTGCGCCCCCCGGTCTGGGAACCCCTTTTGCCCTCCGCGCCGCTTGCCCCACCGTCCTGGCGGACGCTGCTGGTCGGGGCGGTCGAGGAATTGCCTGAAGGCTGGGAGCAGCCGGGGTTTGATGGCGGCAGCTGGAAGGCGGGTGAGGGGATCGTGCTGGCCGTTGACGCAGCAGCAGGCGTATCGCTTCCCGGCGGGGCCGTCGCGGCCCGCTGCACCTTCACGGTGGGTGACTCCGCAGGTGCCAAGCTGCGTGTGCGGTTGCAGACTGTCCGTCCTGCCCGGACACGGGTCTATCTCAATGGTGTGCTGGTTGTTGATGCCGTCCGCGGCCAGCGTGGCGGCTATGCGACGATCGAACTGGATGACTCGGCGCTGGGTTTGTTGAAGCCGGGAGAGAACCTGCTCGCGGTGATGTCCACCGCACAGGGGGACGGAGGCAACCGCCTGGACGTGGGGCTGGATATCGCCCGCTCCCTGTCGGAACGCCGCTCCCTGGCTGTTGACCGGGCCGAAGCCTTGCCAGTCGCCGCGTTTGCCGGACTGGATGACACGCTGCGCGTGCGCGGGACACGCGATCGCATGGCGGCCGAACTCCAGGCGCGTTATGACCAGAAACCGGTAGGCGAACTCCTGTCGGACCTTGAGTCGATCGTCCCCTACGTCCGTCAACTGGCGGAGAGCGCCTTGGTTGGAAAAGGGCCGGACGGCATCAAGGCGGCGGTCGCGCTGGGCAGTCATCCCGACTGGAAGGTGCGCAGTGCCGTTTGTAATGTGATCGCGAAAGCGCTTGGACATTATAGCAAGCAGGAAGCAAGCGAGCCGGAGATCGCCTTCCTGAAGGCGCAGGTCCCGATATTGACCGCCCTGCTGGCCGACGCGCATTTCTGGGTCAGGGTGCGGGCGGCAACCGCCCTGGACGGGTTTGGCGAAGCGGCCGCCCCGGCGTTGCCGGCCCTGGTGCTGCTCGTGCAGGATTCGGAGGAATGGGTGCGGACGGCGGCCATCAAGGCGATTCGCAGCGTGAATCCGTCTCCTGCCGTAGCCGTGCAGGCGGCCATTCAGGCGCTGATGCGGCCCGGCTCCGCCTATCCGGCGCCGAGAACCGCGGTTGCGCTGCTGAAGGACCATGCTGGCGAGGCAGCTCCTGAGCGGCTGGAGGCTCTGCTTCAGTTGTTGCGCCATCCGCCAGAGGGCGATGGTAATGGGTTGCTGGGCGATGTCATGGAAATGGCTGCGACGCTTGATCCTGACGGGGCGGCGCTGATCCCGGTGCTCATCGAAGCGGCTGCGGATAAGACCCATTTCAGCCGGCAGCGCGGCAATCCCCGCGACAAGGCGATCGAGTTGCTTGGCCGCTTCGGTGCAAAAGCCGCGACGGCAGTCCCCGTGCTGGAGACCATCCTGGCATCGGAGGAGGACAAGACCCATCATGCGGCAGCCCAGACGGCACTGGACGCGATCAAAACGATGCCTTGACGGAGGCGAGCATCAACGCCCAACAAAAAGCTGATTTTTGTTTTCGCGGTCGGCCCCTGAAGTCCCCTGGCTACACCCACTCCGCACACAGAAGCTCCGCCTGCGCGAGCACGGTCTTTACTGCTTCTTCCTGAAGGTCTGGCGGGTAGCCATGTTTGTTGAGGATGCGCTTCACCATCACCTTGATCCTGGCGCGGGCACTTTCGCGTAGGGTCCAGTCGATGGTCACGCTCTTCTTCACTTGCGTTATCAACTCGGCGGCGATGATCTTGAGTTTGTCGTCGCCCATCGCCTGCACGGCGCTGTCGTTGGTGGCGAGGGCGTCGTAGAAGGCTTTCTCGTCATCTGTCAGCCCCATCTCCTTGCCGGCCTTGGTGGCGGCGTCGAGGTCCTTGGCGAGTTTGATCAGCTCTTCGATGACCTGCATAGTGGAAATGGCGCGGTTGTGGTAGGCGTTGAGGGTCTTCTTGAGCTTCTCACTGAAGACCTGGCTCTGCACGAGGTTGCGCTTGCCGCGGACTTTGAGTTCGTCCCTGAGCAGTTTCTCCAGCAGTTCGGCGGCGACGTTCTTGTGTTTGAGGCCGCGCACTTCGGCGAGGAACTGGTCGGATAGAATCGAGATGTCCGGCTTGGGCAAACCAGCGGCGGTGAAGACGTCGATCACCTGGCCTTCGGTGGTGATAGCCTTGCTCACGAGCTGGCGGATGGCGGCGTCGATCTGCTCGGGCGTCTTGCGGTTGGTGCTGCTCTGCTTGTTCAGCGCGGCTTGCAGGGCTTGGAAGAAACTAACGTCGTCGCGGATCTCCGTGGCTTCATCGCTGGCGGCGCAGAGGGCGAACGCGCGGGACAGTTCCGTCGCCACCTGCACCCAGCGCTTCTTGCCGTCCTCCTGTTCGAGGATGTGCTCCTGTCCGGCGGGGATGAGCGCGAGGCGTTCGGTGGGTTTTCCGGTCGTCCACTTGTCCCAGTTGAAGCCGTGCATCATATCGCTGGCGATGCCGTGTTTCTCGAGCATCACGGCGATGGCTTGCGCGGTGTCGAAGGTCGGGTCGCCCTGACCGCCGCTCTCGGTGTAGACGGCGAGCGCACGCTTGAGCTGATCGGCGAGGCCGAGGTAATCCACCACCAGCCCGCCGGGCTTGTCGCGGAAGACGCGGTTCACGCGGGCGATGGCCTGCATGAGGCCGTGACCTTGCATCGGCTTGTCGGCATACATCGTGTGCAGGCAGGGCGCGTCGAAGCCCGTCAGCCACATGTCACGCACAATCACGATCTTGAACGGGGCTTTGGCGTCCTTGAAGCGATTCGCCAGTTCGCGCCGGGCGTCTTTGCTGCGGATGTGCTTCTGCCACTCGGGGCCATCCTCCGCGCTGCCGGTCATCACCACCTTCAGCGCCTCTGCCTCCCATTCAGGCCGCAGCTTGGTCAGCGCCTCGTAAAGGTCCACGCAGATGCGGCGGCTCATGCAGACGATCATCGCCTTGCCGTCCATCGCATCCATGCGCTTCTCGAAATGCGCCACCAGGTCGGCGGCCACGAGCGCGATGCGTTTCGGACCGCCCACTAGCGCCTCAAGCGCGGCCCACTTCGTCTTGAGCTTTTCCTTCTTCGTCAGCTCCTCGCCTTCAGTGATTTCCTCAAACTCCGCGTCGAGCTTCGGCAGCTCCGCGGCGTTCAGGCTCAGCTTGGAAATGCGGCTCTCGTAATAGATCGGCACCGTGGCCTTGTCGGCGACGGCACGCTGGATGTCGTAGATGCTGATGTAATCGCCGAAGACCGCCCGCGTGTTCGCGTCCGTCTTCTCGATGGGCGTGCCGGTGAAGCCGATGAACGACGCATTCGGCAAGGCATCGCGCAGGTTGCTGGCGAAGCCGTAGGACATCTCGCCGGTCTTTTCATTCACCTTGCCGCCGAACCCATACTGGCTGCGGTGCGCTTCATCCGCGATGACGACGATATTCTGCCGCGCGC
Source organism: uncultured Victivallales bacterium (assembly GCA_964652765.1). Taxonomy (GTDB): domain Bacteria; phylum Verrucomicrobiota; class Kiritimatiellia; order UBA8416; family UBA8416; genus UBA8416. Next base: position 6,884 of record CAZZBA010000205.1, read on the forward strand.
TCAGTTCGGGCATGGTCCCTGCCCCTCGTAGCCTTGGCGAAGTGGGGTCGCCCATTTCCGGCATGAATTTATGGATGGTGGTGAACACCACGCCGCCGCTTGCCCGGTTCAGCAGCTCGCGCAAATGCTCGCGCCCGCTGGCCTGCACCGGCGGCTGGCCGAGGATGTCCGCGCAGCGCTGGAACTGTCCGAAAAGCTGATCGTCGAGATCGTTGCGGTCGGTCAGCACAACCAGCGTCGGGTTCCGCATCGCCGGATGCCGCACCACGCGGGCGGCGAAGAAGAGCATGGAGAAACTCTTGCCGCTGCCCTGCGTGTGCCAGACCACGCCCGCTCGACGGTCGCCCGGTTTGCCGCCGTGCATCCTGCCCGCCCAATAGGTGCCCGCGTCTTCACGCACGCCCTTGCCGGGCAACTGCATGCCGCTGGCGCGCACCGTTTCCTCCACTGCCGCATTCACCGCGTGGAACTGATGGTAGCCCGC
>CAZZBA010000206.1:0-1728 GCA_964652765.1 uncultured Victivallales bacterium
CTGGCCGGGATTATACTTCTGACGGACGGGTTGGAAACCTCTTCACGGCGTACCGAATCCGTTTTACGCGACCTCGGTATCAAGGGAATACCGGTCTATGCGGTGCCCATGGGGCTTGCCGACCCTGACGACGTTTCGATTCGGAATATTGTCATGCAGGAAGTCGCGTTTTCGGGTGACAAGGTTCCCGTGCGCGTGCAAGTCAGGTCCAAAGGATACGAAAAGAGAGCGGCGGTCCTGTCGGTACGCATGAATGGACGCAGCGTGGCGACCCGCAGTATCCGGCTTGCCGGCGGCCTGCAGTTCGAGGACATGTTCTTTAATGTCGACCAGCACGAGAAGGGCGCGGCTAAAGTCGAGATCGAAATCGAGCCTTTTGCCGATGAGGCAACCGCGGCAAACAACCTGGTGGAGCGCAGCGTCAGTGTGGTAAACGAGAAGATCAATGTGCTCTGCATTGAGGGCAGTGCCCGCTGGGAGTACAGGTACCTGATGGCCATGCTGAAACGGGATCCGAGGATCAATGTCACCTTTATCGCCACCCGTTCAGGCCCCGAAATGGCGCGAAATTCATCAGACTATATCGCGCGCTTCCCGGAACGGCGCGAGGACGCCTTTAAGTACGATCTGGTTATTCTGGGCGATGTGGATTCGGAGTTCTTCTCCGGCGATGAGTTTCTCCGGCTGGAGGAACTCGTGCGGGATCGTGGAGGCTCGCTCCTGATGCTCTGCGGGGCACGCTTCGCCCCGTCCAGTTATTCCGGGACCCCCGTGGAGAAGATGCTGCCCGTCACGTTCGAGCCGGATGGTGAATGGAATGATGTTGACGATTCCGTCTATCCCGTCCTGACCCCTGAAGGCAGAAGCAGCCTCGTCATGACCCTTGAGATGGACCAGGAAGAAAACGACAGTGTATGGAGTCGCGTTACGCCTCTCGAATGGGTGCCTCCGCTGCTGGAAACCCGCCCTGGTGCGACCATCCTGGCAACGCTTTCCGATTCGAGCGCCCGTGTTGACAAGTATCCGCTCGTGGCATGGCAGCGGTACGGGACGGGAAAGTGCATGCTTATCGCGACTGACCGCATGTGGCTGCTCCGCTTCAAGACCGGTGACAAGTATCACTGGCGGGTCTGGTCCCAGTATATCCAGTTCCTCACCCTTTCGCGCCTGATGGGTGAGCATAAGCGTATCCGTCTGGAAAAGGATCGCGCGATCTATCCTGTGGATGGCCATGTCCAGCTTTATGCGCATCTGCTGGACGACCGGTATGAGCCCATCATGCAGTCCGGGTTCGATGTTCTGGTGGTCCCGCTGGATGTTCCCGGTGCGCAGCCTCAACGCGTTGCGCTGCGGCCGGATGCGGGGAATCCCGGTCTTTACGAGGGGTATTTCTCGCCCACACAGCCTGGACGTTATCGCGTGGAAGCAAATTCAGGGGATAGCGATCTGGCGAATACGACCGAATTCCAGGTTTCCAACGTTGAGCCCGAGATGGCGAACACGGAGATGCAGATTGATCGCCTGCGCCGGGTGGCGGATATGTCGGGAGGGAAATGCCTTGGCATGCTTCAGCTTGGCGAGCTTGCGTCCCTGCTGGATCGTGAACGATATGAAGAGACCTACAGGACAGAGGTGCCGCTGTGGGACAACGGATGGATCCTGGTGCTGCTGATTGCGCTGATGGGATCCGAATGGATTTTCAGGAGGAGGTACGACCTGCCATGACGC
>CAZZBA010000206.1:1828-7303 GCA_964652765.1 uncultured Victivallales bacterium
GCATGGCAGGCCGGATGGAAACTCCTTCGTCCGTTTGATGCAACGCGCACAGCGCTCCAGATCGAAGCGCACCACGGCGGAATGAAGAGCCTGCTGGTGACAGCCCTGCAGCTCAGTAATGCGGCTCGGCGCCATGGTACATCGGACGCGCTGTGTAATTTGACCTGCCAGAAGGCCGAAGCGTCGGCGGGAGAAATCAAGCCAGAAGACACTGTGCGTTATCAGTCTCTGCGACGACCGGCCGCTATAGCTCTGATAGCGTCCCTGCTGCTGGGGGGGATCGCCGCTACAAACGGCCCCTTGCTCAGGGCTGGCCTCTTGCGTATTTTTACGCCATGGCTGGCCGTAAACTATCCGACGCGCACCCGACTGGATCTGCTGACCACTGATATGGTCGTGCAGGAAGGCAAGTCTGTCCGTATCGCCGCGCGCGTCTCCGGGGTTGTGCCGCGTAAAGCAGTTATTCATCTGCGTACCGGGAAGAGTCGTCCGCGCGTGCGCAAGCTTTCCATCGGGAACGGTCAGTGCGAGTATGAGATAGAAACCGCGTTCCGCGGCTTTGAGTATCGTGTCACCGCCGGGGATGCCCGCAGTCCGTGGCATGCGGTCGAGGTGATCAGCGCACCCAATATTCAGAAGGCGGAAGTGACACTTGAATATCCGGACTATACGGGGAGAGCCACGGAAACCGTGGAAGCGCTGACGATTACCGTTCCGGAAACCACACGCCTCCATTGGAAATTGCGGCTCGATCGGCCGGTTAGCGGTGCAAAACTGAACCTTGCGGGGGCGGAGTCCATGCCCTTGCAAATCAGCGATGATGGACTCACGGTTACGGTTGAGCGTGTTGCCGCGGGTTCCATGGCGTATAGCTTTTCGTGGGTGGAGCGTGATCACGGATTCCAGTTTGCCAGCCCGAACCACTACCTCCAGGTTTCGCCAGACCAGCCTCCGCGTATTGAATTGACGTCACCGGCCGGCAACATTGTCGCGACAATCGGGAGAAAAGTTGATCTGGCGTTCCGTGGGCGCGATGATCATGGTGTGGCGGAATCGGTTGTGGCGTACCGTGTAGACAAGACGGAAGAGGAGAAGATCAGCTTTACGCCCGCCAGGACGATCGACGGGGCGGAGCAAGTGATCGACTGGGACTATCGCGTGGTCCTCACGAATCTTGTGGTGGGGCAGACGGTCAGCTTTGCGGTTGAGCTGGCTGACGCTTACCCGGGAGAAAACGGCCCGCATCGCGCCCGCTCGGAAGTGCGGCGCATCCAGTTCATGACGATGGAGGACTATCTGGCGCAGGTAGCGAAGCAGCAGAAGCGGCTGCTGTCGCAACTGCGGATTATCTACAGGGAAGAGCGCGAGGTGCATGAGACAGTGATGCGGTTGGACAGGTCTGATCCGATTTTTATCCAGACGTGCCAGCTGGAAGCCGTCCGTCAGGATTTGATGCGGGAACGAATCAGGAAGCTAGCCGCCGGCATGGGAGAATTAACTCAAGACCTGGCGGCGAACAGTATCACGAACTTGTCGCTGACGGCATCGCTTGATCAGCTACAGTCCGATCTTCTGGTGATATCGGATAAGCATGTTTCTGAAGCGGCGGCCGCGATGCGGGCGCTGGCAAGCGATTCGGTCAGGAAAGGCGGCGACACGGCCCACGCTCGCGCCGCCCAGATGGTCAACAGCTCCGCCCGCGAACTGGGACTGCTTGTGCTTCACCTCGGGTTTGAGGATGCCGCTGATGTGATGGGGCGGGAAATGCACGCCGCCGCGCAGACTCAGGCGGCACTGCGCCTGAGGACGATTATGCCGGGCGCCAAGTCGGAAGAACTGGTAGAGGCCCAGGAAAACCTTGGACAATGGCTTGCCCGCCTTTTTGCCGCCAGCCCTAAAGGGAAAGAGAGCAGCATAGAGGACGCGCTGATTGAATTCACGCTCACCCGCATCGTGAAGCAGCTTGTAAATGGAGGTCTGGACCTGCAACTTCAGAAAGCAGCGGTGCTGATCGGCGAGGAGAAGTCTTCCGATGCGGCACGTATCCAGTCGGAAGTGGTGGCGGCCCTGCTCCGGGCTGAATTCCGTCTGCGGGTCGGGGCGGAACGTGATGCGCTTGCCAGGGCGATGAACCTTTTCATGTCGCAGCAGGAACAACAGAAGAAACTGAGGCTGGAAATGAGCGCGCTGGATTCCGCTGAATTTAAGAAAAGGCGGTCCCAGATGGCCCAGGCGCAGGCCGCATTGCACAGGAATCTGCAGCTCCTTCTGATGCCGGAGGTTCCGGCTCCCCGCGCAGATCTTTTTGAAGATAAATACCCGTCTGCTCCGCCGATTAACGATCTGCTTGTCGAGGCCGACGGCGCCATGACGCAGGCGGTTAAACATATCGAGAGCGGTGATCTTGCGGCTGCCGGGCAGGCGCAGATGAAGGTTGAGTCGTCCTTCAGCTCGCTTGCCCTGATTGCAAGGAGTCGAATTGTGGAAATGACGCAGGCTTTGAGGATTGAACGACTTACATACGGTGCCAGGGAGACGGACGAGCGGCTTGGCAGGTACGCTGAGCGTCAACTCAGTCTGCTGGAAAAGACAGAGGATGCGGCTGCTGCCGGTTCAAAGGCCGAATATCTGGCTGATCAGCAGGAGGCACTCGCCGCCGCTGTGAATGAGCTGGGACTGGACATTGCGGACAGGATCAGGAATGCCGGCACGGCAACGGAGGAATCGCAGTCGCTGCCGGTCAGGATTGATGACGTCATACAGTCAATGCGCAAGGCGGTGCCGCTTCTGAAGGAGAACAAGCCTCGTGAGGCGGTCAAGCATCAGGAGGCTGCTGTTACTGCGCTGGCCGGGGCGAAGCTTATACTTTCTGAGCATGGATCTAACATAACGTCCTATGCCGCCATGCTTACCAGCACGAAGAGTGCAACGATGCCCGGCCTTTATGTTGTTGAGATCGAACAGGAGCAGCGTGACATGATGGAGCTGACCCGCAAGAGCAAACCTGAAGATCTGCAGAGTTTCGCCGTTCCCCAGAAAAACCTGATACATGCCGTTAATGCCATTCTTGCTGCGCTCGATCCTGTCGCGCATCTGGTCGAGTCCGGAACAGTGATGCTATTTGCAAAGGATGATATGGACTCTGCCGGCAAAGCCATGCAGGAGAAAGATCAGGCAGAAGCGTTGGATGCCCAGGACTATATTGTAACGACCCTGGCGGACTTGCGTGGAAAGATCGAAGCGGTACTTCCGCAGTACCAGTACCTGTTGGAAATCACTGAGGCCCTTCACGAGACTGTTCCGGAGGGTGTCCTGATCCGCGAGGCTCAGCGCGCTATCCGCGAAAAGGCTGTTGATGGCGCTGACGCTGCACCGCTTCTCAAAGAGCAGGTTGAGCTTAAGGCCCGTACGGAGCCTTACAGCAGGCTGATAAGCCAGATTAGCGGGTTCGGCCTTGTTGTTGCTTCGGTCCAGTACATGGCTCAGGCAGAGGTAATGCTCAAGGGCGGCAACATGGCCGGGGCAAGAGGCCAGATGGAGCTTGCAGAGAGGGCTATGAGCGCAGACATAGGCACTCTTCTCGGGCTAATGCAGAAGCTTGCGGCGGTTCTTAACGCGCCTGCACCGGCGCAGCCGATTTTGCCGGAGTTTGTGCTGTTGAAGGAAGTGCTCGTAATGGCCGCACAGCAGAAGGATGTGTGCCGTGTTAGCCATTCGGCCAAACCTGATGAAACAGAGGCTTTTGCTGACAAACTGGCGGGTTTCGAAAAGGCATGCGGTCCATTCATTGAAAAAGCAAAACTCCACAAGAATCCTGTAGTGGCTGCTGCTGTCCCTAAGCGTAAAGGCGCAGAGCCGGCAGTAGTTGAGCCGGCCGTACCTGTGCCGCCGGCAAATCTGCATCGCAATCTTGAGGCCGCCAGGGGCCATCTTGCCAAGGCAGCGGAAGGCGCCAAAGCAAAAGATCGTGCCAAGTCGCTGGAGGGCCAGAAGCAAGCTGCTGAGAGCCTGCGCCACTTTGTGACAGAATATACGCTGAAATTCTGCCTCATCGTGTCTGGCTCCAGTGGCGGTGATCCTGTGCCATCGGATGAGTTTATAGAAATGGATCATGAGATGGTGCTGTTCATGCCTGGCGCGGTATCAGGTAAACGTCCGCCTGACGGCAAGCTGGAGTGGGAGGTGCTTGGCCGCCGTGAACGTGCCGCGCTCAACGAGAATTTTGCGCGCGAACTGCCACTTGAGTATCGTGCGATTCTCAAGGACTATTACGAAAGGTTGGCGAAATGATGAAATACCCAAGTACCCAAGGGCCCAAGTACCCAAATAGCGAAACCGCGCGTTCTGGATCGGGTGTTCGGGGTTTTGGGCGTTTGAGTGCTTTCGCCGCGAGAGCGGTGTTGGGTCTTTGGGTGTTTGGGTGTTTGGTTAATTTCGCCAACGCCGCCGGCGTTGGCGATGCTCCGGAATTGACAGCAAAGGCCTCGCAGGCGATTGATAAGGGTCTCAAGCATCTGCTGGACACACAAAGAGCGGACGGTTCCTGGGCGAGCGGAGAGGATGGCGAAAGGGCGGTTGCCATAACATCCCTGGCGTTGATGGCATTTATGTCCCGTGCGGAGTTTCCGGGTTCGGGTCCCAACGGAGAGGCGTTGGACCGAGCCAAGGAGTGGCTGCTCAAGAAGGCAAAGGAAAGCCCGGACGGTTACATGGGTTCCACAATGTATGAGCACGGTCTTGCGACGCTGGCGATTACCGAGATGTGGGGCATGACCAGGGACCGGAATGAGGACGATGTAATTCAAAAGGCTATGGAAGCGGCAGTAAATGTGATCCTGCGGTCGCAGAACAAAGGCGGCGGCTGGCGTTATCAGCCGTCTGCTGACGGCGGTCAGGACACCTCGGTTACGGTGATGGTGTTCGTTGCCCTGGCTTCCGCGCGTCAGGCCGGCGTCGTGGTGCCCAACGAGACGATTGCGAAGGTAGTCACATATTTTGAATCAGCGTCGAGCCAGAAAACAGGTGGTTTTAACTATGTGCCAACTGGAGTAGCGAAGAACGATTCGATTGCCTGTACCGGCGGCGGCGCATATGCCGCACAGCTTGCGGGAGCGCGCGGGTCTGAAATGGTCCTTTCTGCATTGCGTTTTCTCAAGGAAAGGTCGCCTGGTATCATCGATAACAATTTCGGCGAATACTACTACGGCCATTACTACGCCATTCACGCGATGGTCCAGGCAGGTGATAAAGAGTATGCTGAATGGTATCCGCTCATCCGTGACGCCTTGATTCGGAGGCAGGGGCCTGAGGGATCATGGAGCGGGAAACCAACGGGCAAAACCGCTAGCTACGAGACTCCGATGGCGATCATTATCCTGGCCACGCCCCACATGTATATTCCGATTTACCAGAGATAAGCCCGCCGCCCGGGGCGGGGGCAAAACTTTGTCGTGAGCTTTGTCGCGAGCTTTGTCG
>CAZZBA010000207.1:0-7298 GCA_964652765.1 uncultured Victivallales bacterium
CAGACAACATAATAGATTTTGCGTTATCGCAAGTATCGTTCTACGGAAAACTGGCACTTTTCAAAATGGATGAACGAACTGGCGGGAACGCGCCCCACGTGGGCGCGGCTCCTGTTCCATGTTCATCCAAGGGATGCCAGTCCCTCCGTAGAGCGTGGACAGTAGTTCGCGCCCTTTTTATTGGTGCTTTCACTGTCCATGCGCATCGATCTTGCGACAACGCATGCGAAGACGGCGGATGAAGAAACAACACCAACAGGGGGGCGGAACATGAAAAGTAGTCGGATGCTGATGGTTGCACTTGGGTTGCTGGCATTGACTTGTTTGCAAAGCGTGGCTCAGGTCACAATCGATCCTCCTACCCGAACTTTTGCGAAAGAGGGCGGTGGCGGTTCTGTTCTAACAGGTGGCTCCGGCTCATGGACATCATCAGTCAATGTGGCTTGGATCACTATTACGCCGCGCGCCAGCGGCACGGCTGGCCAATCCTGCATCTATGTGGTGGATGCCAATTTCTCGGCGGATACACGGCAGGGAATCGTTACGATCAACGGCTTGCAGCATACCGTTACCCAAACCGGTTATAGCGCAACGCTTTCTCCATCAAGCGCATCGCATGATTTCCACGGGGGGGCGGGCTCTATAAATATCACGACCGAAGCGGGGGTTAGCTGGTCTGCTTCGTCCAGTGCGTCGTGGGTTTCTGTCGCTCCGTCGTCAGGAATGGGGAGCGGATCGGTATCGTATTCTGTTGATTACTACGGTGGCGTTACTACGCGAAGTACTTCGCTTACCATTGCTGGACGGACGTTTTCAGTGACCCAGACTGGAACGGACGTCAATATTGAGCCTTGGTCGGTTGAGCGTGCCTATAGTTCCACCATTATACAGGTCCAGGTCACCGCGCTGGTCTCCACAACCTGGAGCGTAACACCCAATACGACCTGGATTTCTGTTGTGGATGCGGGCAACGGATTCGGCGACTCCACCATCACGCTAGCGATCGGGACCAACCCCAGCTATCTGACACGCACAGGCACGGTAACGATTGGATCTGCCACATTCACAATTGTTCAGGAAGGCACGCCGAACCCGGTTCTTGATATCATTCCATTGGAAGCAACCGCCAATCCTCTGGGTGCATTTGGAAATGTGGCCGTGCTGGCGACGCCCGACGGCCCTTGGCATGCAGAAAGCCTGGCATCGTGGATCAACATTTCGTCTGGGGCGACGGGCGCAGGCAACGGAAATATTCAATATGTCGTGTCTGCGAACCCGAATCTCACACCGCGAATCGGTCAGATTCGGATCCATCCGCCTGTTTATCAAGCCCGATCCGATCTCTCTTGGTTGCTGTTTGCCCATATCAGCAGTAGCAACGTGAACAGCAGTCTGGACTTCAGTGGCTGGTCGCGGCATGTATCGGGATCGCTCGCGCAAACCTTCAACGGCACCAATCCGCTGACCATGACGGGCCAGGACTTCTATCGCAACGATGACGCCTTATCGATCGCCTTCTGGTTCAAGGTCGATGAAATTGACGCGGTGAACAGGCTGCTGGAAGTCACGCGTGCTGCAAGCTCATATAGCTCGATATATGTCAACGCCCAGAATCGGCTTGTGTTCTTGTCGAACGGCCAGTCCCTGGTAACCGATCTCTCGGTCAAGGCTGGTACATGGTATCAGGTGCTTGTGGCCGCTGATGCCAGCCGTAATGTAAGTGTCTATGGCGGTGAAAGGATCTCTACCATCGCTAATGTCGGGAATCTACAGTTCTCATCTGCTCCTTTCCCGCTCAACTATGTGACGCCAGCCCGCATACAGTTAGGAGCCTCCATTCAACCCAGTTCAGGAAACCTCAACAATGGCCGCGTCGACGACCTACGTATTTACGGCCGTGCGCTAAGTGCGTACGAGTCTACCAAGCTTCATCAATATGCAGGTACGCCGACTCCGTATGGCCCGTTCTCCCACAAGGGCGATGCGGGTAATGTCCGTGTAGAGTACAACGTCCAAGGACAGACTCTAGTCGCTGGCGGGAGCTATCCACCAGCATTCTTCGCGAGCAGTTTTGTTGAGTTCGACTCAAGAGGTGTCGGTAACACCACAGAAGCAACGCTTTACACGCTGAACCTTGGCGGCCAAAAAGTGGATGAAGTCCAGGGGATTGGGGCCGGTGCAAGCACTTCATATACGACCTATTGGCGCTACCGATTTGTGTATTGTGATGGGTCAGAAGCAACAACAATCCAAAGAGCCAAGACCGGGTCTGGCGGCCTCTTTTTCAACGAAGCAAATCCACATCCTGAACGGAAAGTAATCCAAATCGGAGTGATGGGATTTTATGGTGGAAATTTGTCTTACAGCGGATCCTTGACCAGCAACATCAGGTTCAGTAGCGAACTTCACCCTGTTTCATTCTGGACACCTCAAGACGACCGCTTTGCATTACAACAGCGTAGCCTTGGTGGTGATGTCAAGAGCCGTATCGTCCTGAATAATCATCAGTCATCATTCTCGTCCGCACATGCAACTTACAATTTCTGGATGCGGTTCGATTCGTTCCCATCATCCGGGGGCATCTCAATCTTTGGTCGCAGCGTCAGCGGTTTTCAAAGCCCGGCCTTTGCGTGTTGGCTTTTGCCTAGCGGGCGGTTGCGGTTCAGTCGGGATGCGATCGAGCGTGACTACAACGCCAATCTGCAAGCTGGCCAGTGGCACATGATCACGATCGCGGGAACGCAAAATGGATTCGCGCGGTTTTTTGTGGATGGTGAAGAGATCGGCAATACATCGGACTTTGGGGATTATGTGTATGGAATGTCTGGTGCCACTCGCCATTCATTGGTCATCGGCGGCTGGAATGGCGCAATTGACTATGCCGGGTTTTATGATGGAGCCCTCTCTTCAGCACAGATCCGCGACATCTACAATGCCCAGAAGGCGCAAATCGTCTATCACACGGTTACGCAGGGCGTTGTGACGCATGCAATTGCTCCTGCATCAGCCACCGTTGGTGCAGGCGGCGGGTCGGTTGTGACGGTACTGACGCTGGCGCAAAATGTGAATTGGACGGTGTCCACCTCGACGCCGTGGCTGCAGATCACGTCTCCCACCAACGGGGCGGGGGCGGCAACAATTGCGGTGCTCGCATCAGCCAACCCAACAGTATATTCCCGTACAGGTACGGTGATGATCGCAGGCCAAAACTTTACAGTCGTGCAAGCCGGGCTCAATGCGACGGTTGTTGCTCCAGATGTGATTTTCGGAACCGATGGAGGGAGTTCCTGGGTTGATATTCTGGCGGAGGGCGGCGGTCAGTGGCAGTCAATCAGCCAGGTTCCGTGGTTGTCGGTAGCGCTTGGCGCAAGCGGGGCAGGATCGGGGTCGTCGTTCATCGTGGCTGATCCCTATACCGAAACATCCAGTTCACGTATCGGCGCGGTGCTGATTGCAGGCCAGATGATCTATTTCACCCAGACGGAATTCGACATTTTTCAAGCCTGTCCGTTTCACCCAGCGTGGCTATTCGCTCAGCGTGTCGCCGCAGGTTGCCCAGATCGGCAGTAACGCGGGTGCCGGTGAGTTCGGTGTTGCGGCTCCGCTCAGTGCCGTATGGGAAGCGATTGTCACGCAGCCTTGGATTACACTGATGGGCGGGACGACGGGAATTGGTAATGGAACCGTACGCTATAGCGTGGCCGCGAACACCACGGGCGCCTCGCGTACCGGTCGAATTATTGTTTCCGGCACGGAGTACACCATCACGCAGCTCAGCAGCCTGCAGCTTGTTGTTCAATCCGCCGGTAACGGCACCGTTTCAGGAAGCGGTGCCTATGAAGTCAACGCCACGGCGCAAATAGAAGCTACGCCGAGCAGCGGCTATCTCTTCTCACATTGGACTGGCGATGCAGTAGGGAGCCAGAACCCGTTGTCCCTGAACATGGACAGCAGTAAAAATGTTACGGCATACTTTATTCCGCAGGCGGCGGGCGTGGCAATCGCCAACAGCATGGACATGTACACAACCGATCAGATGCACGAACTTGCCCTCAGCGGAATTGTGCTGGATCGCAATCCATCGACAGGAAAGATGTCTGTTTCAATCCAAATGCAGCAGACGCCGGTCCTGATGAGTGGTTGGACAAATGTCGTCGTTGATCAAGCCGATGTCTTCATTGATGGAGGCAAGATCCGCGTCGATATCACACCTTCTGGAAATGCAGCTTTTTACCGATTAACAAGTGGCGGTGAGTGAAATTATGAAAAAAGGGGACGACATGCCAATATACCTCGATCAAGCAGAATTGCATGAAATAAAAAAGTTACTGGTTGATTTCACAACAGAAGTGCACAATCAGTTCAGCGAATTATGTACCTCTGAATTGTCATCAGGGATTCTTCCTGTCGATTACAAAAAAAATATTATTGCTGCCTGGGAAGAACTGACAGGTGGGGAGTATTTTACAAAACTCGAATATAAAATTCGATATGCAAAATCGGAGGCTCTTTATTTTGCCGGGCTTTACGGTTCGCAGCTCGCATTGAAACTCAAGCTTGTAAAAGATTGGGCAAAGAAATGGTCAACAGAAAAATCGAAGGAAGTTCTGAAAAAGTACCTTGAAGCCATTGATGTGTTACTCGACAGCCTTCTTGCAGCGGTTGGCATGAAAACGGCACTGAAAGAAATCAAGGATTGCCTGCTCGTCATGTTGTAAATACTGCCAAGGGATAGGCCTTTAGTCGGACTCAAAGAAGGAGACTCATAAATGACAGACTTCAATCGTGAAGCAAACCGCATTCGGAAAGAGTTCAAAAACGAAAACAAATGGGTGCCGGAAGATGATGACACGAAAATAAGTGATCATAATCTTCGCCAGCGTCAACGCAAAATATCGAAGATCAAGAAAGATATTGACGCGCTTAGCGCGGGTGCGAGCGAAGGTGCTGAGAAATCAGAAGCAGAACGCTTGAACGAAGAATATAATGACGCTTTCGGGCGGTTGGTTGTGGATAAGCTGTAGGTTTTTTACCACAGATTGTTAAACAGGCTGCACCGTTGCACATTCTGTTGTTAGTGGATAAATCTCATTGGCTCAGGACTTCGCTCGGATACGGATGCGTTTGTCCGTAACCGTGACGATGGCGCCCTCTAGGAGTTCGTCCCCATACCGCTTAAGTATTGTTGCGCACACCGTTGCTTGCATACGGGCAGATATTCCAACAAGCCTGACGATTCCACAGTGAGGAAGCTCTCTGACAATAGCCATCTCCCGGAGATCTTCACGCGATGGCTTCCATGAGCAGAGGTTCGATGCGTTCATGCTCAACAAGACGGTGCGCATAGGCAATGCAGGCCAGCACGTCACTACGCTCAAGCCAAGGGTAACCCTCCAGAATTGTCTCAATGGAATCATCAGCGGCAAGCATTCCCAGCACATGTTCCACGGCTAGGCGCCGCCCCGCGACGATGGGCTTGCCACCGAAAATATTACGGTTAACTGTAATTCGTTCCAATAATTTGCGTTCGGTTTCCATTCTGCACAACTCCTTTACTGAACTCATACTAATGATTGAGATGCCGCCAAGGGACAGGCCTTTGATCAATATGAACTTGGACACAACCACGGTCCGGCATTTTGTAATTGAATAAATGCCATGCGATTAGGCAGGAACCGGCCTCTTGTGACTTCGCTTCGCTTTCAATGCGTTTCGTTCCGATCGGATGCCCCAGGACAAGTACAGCTTCGCCAAACTCTGGTAGGGGACATCACGTTTGTTGGCCAAGACCTTGAGTTCGTCTACCATATCTTCCGGCAGTCGAATGGAAATCGATTTCAATGAGGGTTTTAGGTTTGAAAATGTCGCTTTTCGTGCCTTGGATGCATCAAAGAAATCAAGCGGCGAGTGGGTCGACCAGAATTCGCGCTCCGCATCCTCATCCTTGAATGGCGGTATTTCTGCCTTATGCGGTTTCATAAAATACACGTTCCTTTCTGTTCATGTCCCGGGCTGAGATGACTCTTAATCGATTCTCTCTCATCGTGTAAACGACGACGAGCCGCCTGCCTGCGTCGGTTTGTCCGAATGCGGCAAACCGATCCTCTGCCACCGAATGCTTCGGGTCATCTAGGATAATAAGGGGTTCGTTGAAGAAAACCTGCTCGCATTCCCAATTTTTGACATCATGTTTGGTGTTCTTTTCACGGTTGCCGTTATCCCAGTCAAAGGTTACGAAATCTGGATAGTCCGTTAACATGGCAAGATCGTATACTTGCACGATATACAAGTCAAGAACCGTTCGCAGGCCGCCATGGGACAGGCCTTCGGTCGGTATGTCAGTTGCGCCGCAACTGTTGCGAGCCAACGGGATGCACATACAATTTCGAAAATCCCCGCGAATACGGCAAACAACCGCTCGCTTACAACGCCGAAGCCGCGCTCGCGGCGCGAGCGGGCTACCGAGATCGCCGAAGCTGGAAGCTTCGGTTACGGTTCGGATATAAGGCTGGCCTGGTGGATCCAGCCGCGGTTGCCGCGGTATTCGACCAGCAGCCATTCGCCTTGCCGGTCATGGACCTGCACGGTGCTTTCCGCCGGGATGGTGAAGGTCGCGAGGCTGCGGAAGGAGGGTGCCAGGCGCCCGGCGGTCTCGGTTGCGCAGCGGACGGAGACGCGGCGGCCATCGGCCAGGAGCTGCCGCCAGCGTGCGGCCGTGCCTTCGGTGGACTGTGCCTGCCGGTTCGTTGCATCGTCCGGGCGGTATTGCTCGATCACCCTGGTGCTGGCGTCGTGATACTGGAGCGGAAACGGGCCGGCCGTGTGGGTGATGTACCGGCCCTGCGCGGTATCGAACACGGAGAACGAAAGGGGCGGGATGGCGCTGACGGCCTCGGATGTCGGAATGACGGTCTGCGCGAACCGCCGCTGCCGCGGGTCGCCCTGAAGCTCCTTGACGGGGTAGGTCTTCAGCAGTGCGGCCTCCGGCACGGCCGGTATGCGCAGGCCGTCGAGGAAACCCTCGCCGGTGAGGCGGGTGGTGACGGTCAGCAGCTCGCCGGCGACCAGGTTGGTGGGAGCGACATCGATGTCGACGGTGAACGTTCCGACGGCCCCACAGAAGTCCTCCGGCGGTGGCGGTAGCGGTTTGACATCAAGGGTTACCGGCGCGATGCTGATACTGACCGGTTTTTCCTCGATCATGCTGCCGAAGAGCGAGCGGACGCGGCGCTGGGCGGTCAGGCGCAGGATGGGGCCGATTTGCGTGGTCCCTGCCTGCAAGGCCAGCGCCCGCGCCT
>CAZZBA010000208.1:0-7216 GCA_964652765.1 uncultured Victivallales bacterium
CGCTTTCCAAGCGTGCTCAATCGGCCACTCTGACACCTCTCCTGACTGAATAAACGCAGGACCATACCCGCTGGCAGCGGAAACTGCAAGAGGATTGTCATGGCCCGGCGTCGAAAACGGGTTACTCCGTCATGGACGGCGGCATCGCGGGCGGCATGGAAGGTCCGCCCTGCTGCATCCCGCCCATCATCATCATCATGACCCCGCCGAATACGGCTTGCATATCCTCCTGTGTCTTGGCGGCTTCGAGCTGCGCGAGCATGGGCTTGATCATCCCCATCTGCATCATGGCCATGGTCTTCTTCTGCTTGCCTTCCTCGCTGGTGAAATCAATCTTCGCGAGATTCACCCGCGCCTCGGCAATACCCTGCTTGAAGCCGTCGGCCATGTCCTTGGGGATCCAGACGCCTTCCACCTTGACCATGACTATGTTTTCGGGCGTCTCACCGGGAACTTCAATCTTGATGACGGCGGCATCACCGTCCTGGGAAACCAGCGACACACTCATGGCCTTGAGCTTGGCCAGTTCCTTGCCAGCCTCGGCGCTCGATTCGCTCTTCTCCATCAGGCTGGTCACCTGCGCCATGATGGCGGCACCATCCTTGGCCAGAAGACCTTCCAGATTCCCCTGGCGCAGGCGCTCGATATTGATAAACTCGCTGTTCACCACCGCCTGTAGCAGCGCAACCCCCGAGTCCCAGTTCTTCGCGACATCGGCCTTGTTCGGCACATTAGCCATCATCGGACTGGCAAGCAGCAAATCGCGCTTGCTTTTCAGCAGACCGACAGCCTGCTTGAGTAACCCGGTCGACTCGTTCCAGAGCTCGGTGTCCATGCGCTTGGCGGCATCGGCCACAAGGGCGTTGATATCGGCCCGGTAGCTGGCGGGCATCGCCTTGAGAAGCTCCTCGGGCCGATTGTTGATCACCGACTCCTGTAGATTGCGAATCGCACCGTCCGGTGTATCCAGCTTCGCTTTCGCCCCACTGCAACCCATGATGGTCGCCATCGCCACGACTGCCATTACGCTTACTCGCTTCATTACCCTGACTCCTTTTTCGAACCGTTAAGATTTCTTGAACTCAACAATAAGTGTGTAAGACTGCCTGCTAACCGAATGATCGTCAAGTGCTAATCGTGCACAATCAGGCTGCCCCACCAGTCGGCGTTCGGCTTCCAGTCCGGATCAAGGAACCGGGCGTGGTTCGCCTCCAGTTTAGCCATTTCCTGGTGCTCGATCCGGTGCAACCGTTCCGCGGCCTTGACCGGATCGTATTCGGGGTCCGGCACCGGGAAGCGGGCTCCGGTATCGCGCAGCCACTGATCAAGCCGCGCCCGCAGCGCCACCGCCAGGTCCGTATGAACCGCCACCTGATCGTGCTGCTCGCCCGGATCCTCATCCAGATGATAAAGCTCGTCGCGGCCATCCTCGTAGTAGTGGATCAGCTTCCAGGGGTAGCGCAGGATGATCGACGACGGCTCGCCGCCCTGGTTGCCGTAATGCGGGTAATGCCAGAACAGGTCCCTCCCTGCCAGCTCCGGGTCCTCCTGTCCACGCAGCAGGGACGCCAGGCTCAGGCCGTCAACCGCCTGCTCCGGCGGCATGGGCACGCCAGCCAGCTCCAGGAACGTCGGGTAGAAATCAATACCGCTGACCGGCGTCTCGCAGGTGGCCCCGCCCGGGATCACCCCCGGCCACGCAATATAGAACGGCTCGCGGATGCCCCCTTCCCACTGGCGCCCCTTGCCGCCGCGCAGCGGCAGCATGGAAGAGGAATAGGCATCGCCGGAGGAGACGCCGCCGTTGTCGGACGTGAAGCAGATGATCGTGTTGTCAAGCAGACCCTGCGCTTCCAGCGTATCCAGCACCATCCCCACGGCCTCGTCCATGGCCTCGATCATCCCGGCGTAGACCGGGCAGTCCTGCACCTGGCGCACCGGCAAGTTCCGGTCCATCTTGAAACGGTGGTCTGGCACGCCCTGTGCAACCGCCTTGCTCCGGAATTTCGCCCAGCGCTCGCGGGTCGTCTCCAGCGGGCTGTGAACGGAATAGAAGGATAGAAAAGCCAGGAACGGTTCGTCCTTGTGCGCGGCAATGAACCCGGAGGTCTCGCGTCCCAGCCGCAGCGGCAGCGACTCCCCGTCCGGCCCAGACGGCAGGCGCGGATTCACCCAGGGCGAGAAATAGCCGCCTTTCGGCGATCCCGCGCTCCAGCCTCCCTTGTTGATCTCGAAACCGAAATCCTCCGGCCAGGCCCCTTCTTCCCCGCAATGCCATTTGCCCGCGTAGAACGTGCGGTAGCCCGAGCGGCGCAGCGCCTCCGCGAAGGTCACCTCATCCGCGCGCAGGCCATGCTCGTAATCGGCTGGCAGCATCTTGTCACATCGTCCCATTCGTCGCCAGTCCGTGCCAACCGGCGAGCCGATCCAGTCGGTAATGCCATGGCGCGGCGTATATTTCCCGGTCAGGATACTGGCGCGCGACGGACTGCATACCTGGCAGGTGGCATAACCGCGCGTAAACCTCATCCCCAACCGGGCCAGACGGTCGAGATGCGGACTCTCGTAGAACGTGCTGCCTTCCATCGCCAGGTCGCACCAACCCAGATCATCCGCCAAAATAAAGACGATATTCGGTTTCTTCATCATGCACTTACCAATCCTCCTTTTGAATTGATATTCTGGCAGAATGATGGAACTGTACTTGTTTTTCAACCTTATTATCGTTTCAACCACCAGCAGAAAGCCGACGCCGTATGATCACACCGTGCCGCCCGAAGTGGAAGGGAACCATGACTGACCGTGAGCGTTTCAACCGGCAGATGCATTACGAGCCGGTCGATCGCTGCTTCAACATGGAGTTCGGCTACTGGAACGAGAACTTCACCGAGTGGGATCTGTTCGTCAGGAACGGTATCAGGAACAATGGCGAGGCCGACGTCTTCTTCAGCTTCGACCGGCTCAGCGGGCTTGGCAGCCGGACCTGGCTGTATCCCTCTTTCCCGGAATCCGTCATCGAGGAAACCGCGACCAAGCGGATCCTGATGAACAGCGACGGGCTGCTGGCCGAAGTGCCCAGTGACGGACACGACACCATCCCGCACTACATCAAGGCCTCGGTCGTGACACCCGACGACTGGAAGCGCTGCAAGGAGGAGCGGATGCGCCTGGATGATCCCGCCCGCATTCCCAACATCGAGGCCATGAGGCAGCGCCATCCGGCGGACCGTGACTATGCGTTGGGAATCAACTGCGGATCGATGATCGGCAAGATCCGCGACATGCTCACGTTCGAGGGGCTGGCCTATGCCTGCTTCGATTACCCCGACATGGTCGAGGACATGGTCGAGACCTGCTGCCAGCTTGTCGAGCATTCCCTCGACCAACTGCTGCCGCACTTTGATTTCGATTACGCGTCCGGCTGGGAGGACATCTGCTTCAAGAACGGCCCGATCGTATCGGTGGATTTCTTCCGCGACGTGGTCATGCCCCGCTACAAGCGCATTTCCAGGCGTTTGCACGCACACGGCATCGACCTCTGGTATACGGATTGCGACGGGGATGTGCGCCCGATCCTGCCTTTCCTGCTTGAAGGGGGGATCAACTGCCTGTTCCCGTTCGAGGTCAACGGCTGCGCCCATCCGGCTGAACTGCTGGCCGAATACGGCAAGGATCTGCGGATCATGGGCGGGTTCGACAAGATCCAGCTCGGCAAGGGACCTGCGGCGATCAAGGCCTACATGGAAACGCTGCTGCCGCTCGTCGAGCGCGGCGGGTACATCCCCTTCTGCGACCATCGCTGCCCGCCCAACGTCAAACCCGAGGACTACCTCTATTACCTGGATCTCAAGGAACAGATGTTCGGCATGAAATAGGCTTTGATTTATGAACCGCCTTCAGTCTAACATGTCAGACTATGGCTGTTTATCTATCTCACCGATCAGTGGCCGACTGGGCGGACACGAACACATGGCGCGAGGCGGAATCGATCTGCCGTGGCGACGGTGTCCGTGGCCTGCGGATCGATGGTGCCGTTGTGCATGCAACGGTAACCGCGGCCGGCCATCCGGTCTACACACGGTTTGAAATCCAGCCCGACAGCACGGTCATCAGCCATTGCCCTTGCTACCAGAACCTGAAATACGACACCGTCTGCGCCCATGTCGTGGCCGCTGGCATGGCGGTCGCCGATCTCACGGAGGACCCGCGCCGCGAGCGGCGCCAGCGCATAGAGTCCCGCATCCGGCAGGACACGCAAGCCAGGACGATACCGAGCCCACGCCGCGAGACGGCACACACGCCGGGGGCGCTGCCCGCCGCCGTGCGGCTCCGCGTCCCCGCCACCTGGCGTGCGGACTGGCTGTCCGGAGCAGTGATCGTGACCGTCCGCATCGAGGTCGACGGCAAAAAACACGTTCCCGAGCGGATCGCCCCCGACCGCCTACTCGCGTTCAGCCCGCGCGACACATTCCTGCTATACGTACTGGAGGATTTCGCGCAAGGCCAGGCGTGTCCGTCCACCCTCGCCCTCGATGCCGAGGCTTTCTCCCAGTTGCTGACGGAAACCGCAGGCGGAATGCTCTGGGTGGAGGGGACCCACGAACCGCTCGCCATATCAGCGGAACCGGTGATCAGCGCGCTATCCGTGACGCTGGATGAGAGTTCGGGTGAACTGGAGATCATCCACCATACGGAACCGGAGGGCGAAACTGTTTTTGCATCCGACCGGGGAACCTGGGTGCTGGCGGACAATCGTCTCCACCCGCTTGAGGCAGTCCTGCCATTGGAGCTGCGCGAGGCGTTACACGGTCACCTGCGAATCCCGCGCACTCGTGTTTTCCGTTACCTGGACGACGTATTGCCCCCGCTGGAAAACGACTTCATCATCGATAATACGGTCAACGCGGACCGCTTCCAGTTCACACCGGGCGAGCCCTCCTTCCGTGTCCAGATACAAGGCGTAGCCGACCGGGCCACGGTCTCGCTGCAGGCGGTCTACGGCAGCATGCCTTTCGACACGGCGACCGCCCCCGACCCCGCCGATGCCGCCCCCGTCGATAACGAACCGCTGCATTACCTGACCCGGAACCCCGCCGCGGAACAACGCGCGAGGGAACAGTTCCTGGCGGCGTTCGACGAGGATCCCGGTTCCGATGGCGCGATTTACCTGCACGGTCCCGACAACGTGCTCCACGCCATGGCCGATATCGCCGCCGCCTTCAGGCGTTCCGGCTGGGAAGTCCGGTTCAGCGACGGGATCGCCAGCCTGGCACAGGACGCATGCTGGGTAACCCCCTGCATCGTCATCAGCACCGCTGGTGAAACCGACACCTATCGTCTTGACATCGAATACGCCGATGAACACGGTTCGTCGGTCAACACCGATGCCGTCGAGACCGCCTTGCACAACGACCAGGCGATCATGACGGATGCGGGGCGCACCTTGCTTCTGGATGCCGCCGGGCTCAATGGCCTGGCCGCCGCCCTGGCCGAGTGTATTGAATACAGGGAAGGGACCGCCTTCGTCGCGCTGATCCATGCCGGATTTATCCGCTCGATCACCGCCGCCTTTTCCACGGCCAGGCTGGTCGCGCCTGAGACGTGGATTGTCCATGCCGCCGCGCAGCAGGAAAAGACCGGACTGCCAGTCGCGCCCGTCGAGGCGGCCCTGTTCCGCCAGCTTCGCCCCTACCAGCGCGAGGGCGTCAACTGGCTGTGCTTCCTGGACCACTCCGGCTACAGCGGTATCCTGGCCGATGAAATGGGGCTCGGCAAGACCGTGCAGGCCCTCGCCTGGATCCGGATCCGACGCGACGCGGACAGGAGGGATGGAGTCGCACCATCCCCCGCCATGGTGGTCTGCCCCACCAGCCTGATCCACAACTGGGCACGCGAAGTCAGCCGATTCACACCCGATCTTTCCTGCCTGGTCGTCACCGGCAGTGCCCGACACCGCAAGGAGGGCACTCTCATGGAACACGATCTGGTGATCACCTCCTACGCCCTGCTGCGGCGCGACATCAACTACTACGACGGCATCTGCTTCTCGTCCGTCATCCTTGACGAGGCCCAGCACATCAAGAATCGCGCCACGCAGAACGCCGTCGCCGCCAAGCGCCTGAAAGGCCGGCGGCGGCTTGTGCTGACCGGCACCCCGATCGAGAACAGCGTGAACGATCTCTGGTCGATCCTGGACTTCCTGATGCCGGGCTACCTCGGCACCCACACCAGCTTCCGCATCCGTTTCGAGCAGCCGATCACCACCGGAAGCCTCAACGCCGACCGGGCACTGGCGCGCCTGCGCATGAAGATGGCACCATTCATGTTGCGGCGCCTGAAGCTCGAGGTCGCCGCCGACCTGCCCGACAAGGTCACGCAGATCGCCGGCTGCCCGATGCTGCCCGCCCAGCGGCGTCTCTACAACCGGCTGCTGGCGCAGTACCAGGACAGCCTCAGCACCCTGGTCGATGAGCAGGGGTTCGAGCGGGCGCGCTTCTCGGTATTCAGTGCCCTGCTGCGCCTGCGCCAGTGCTGCTGCCATCCGGCGCTGCTCAAGAGCATTCCCGGCACGTCAGAGACCGAATCCGGCAAAATGGACCTTTTCTTCGAGTTGCTCGACGAAGCCATGGACGGCGGGCACCGTGTCCTGGTCTTCAGCCAGTTCGTGCAGATGCTGCACATCCTGCGCGATGCGCTCAAGACACGCGGGATCCCGTTCGCCTATCTCGACGGGTCCACGCGCGACCGTATGGCGCAGGTAGACGCATTCAACAACAATCCGGCAATCCCCGTCTTCCTCGTCAGCCTGAAAGCGGGCGGTAGCGGCCTGAACCTGACCGGCGCCAACGTGGTCATCCACTACGACCCCTGGTGGAATCCCGCCGTCGAGGACCAGGCGACCGACCGGACACACCGTATCGGGCAGTCACGCACGGTCTACAGCATCAAGATGGTGACGGAGAACTCTATCGAACAGAAAGTCATCGACCTCCAGCAACGCAAACGCACACTGATCAACGCCACCTTCGGCACCACCGGTGCCGCCGAACAAGCCCTGAGCTGGGAAGACGTCCGCGAACTGCTGAGCCCCGAGAAGAGTAGCAACTAGCCCGAGTTCGCCACCCTTGACCGGACTCACTTAGTCTTCAGTCTCCAGTCTGTCGTCCGCTGGCTGCTCGCGCATGGCGGCGACGTCGTCCCAGAGCCGTTCGAGCGC
>CAZZBA010000209.1:0-7178 GCA_964652765.1 uncultured Victivallales bacterium
GGATGGCCGCCCCGGAGTCGACCTGTATCCCCGCCTCGCCCTGCGCTTCCAGAGTGATGTCGCCCCCGACATATTGGTTGATGCCGAAGATTTCCTGCGGGGCGAAATGGGTGGGGCAATGATGGGCCTCTAGCCAGGTGCGGCCGAACGACAAGCTCTCGAGCCGCAACGTGCTCTGCATGAGCGACAAGAGTTTTTCTCTTTGAATTTTATTGCTCACTCTGGGCCTTATCTCTATCGCAGGGAAGAAACCATAGAAAAAGACATACTAATCATAACGCAATCTATGGTGAAGTAAAATCGCCATGATAATATAGTGCATAGTGATAAGTGAGTTTTTGATTACGGGAAAGGCGGCGCGGTCATGAAGGAATACCGGATGCGTGTGCTTTGGCTGGCATGCATTCTGATTGGCGTAAACGTCGGGGTGGCGAGAGACGAGCAGGAGGCAGGAAAGATGCAAAAGTCATCAAATCAACTTGAGAACGCCGTGATGGTCATTGGCAACGCCGAGCTGGCGGTGGTGCTGGGCGAAAAGCCGAGCCCGGCGGAGAAACGCGTGGCGGAATTGTTGGCCGGGCGAATCCATGACCGTGCCGGGGTCGAGGTGGCCGGGCCAGGCGGTAAGGCCGCGGTGCGGCTGGTGATCGGCACGGTGGCGTCCAATGATAAAATCAAGGCATACGCCCGTTCCCACAAGGAGGTCGCCTCTCTCGGTCCTGACGGATACGTCATTTCGGTGGATCCTGGTAGTCAGGAAGTCTATATTGCTGGTCAGGGCGACAGCGGGGTTGTGGCCGGGGTCGGGCGCCTGATGCGCGAGATGCGTTACCAGCAAGGCCGGGTCGAGTTGTCCGCGCTCCAGATCGCCGAGTCGCCCCAGATGCCCAACCGCGGCATGTACCTCTGGGCGCGCAAGTACTACTTCAATCAGCCCGACCAGGTGGATCGCTACATCGAGGAGTTTGCGCTCTGGGGCGGCAACGCCCTCTGCTTCTGGTTCGAGATGGGGATGTTCGAAAGTTTTTCAGACACCACTGGGAGCAAGAGCGAACTGAACACGGGGTATGCCCAAGCATACAAGCTCGATAAGAGTCTCGCGAAGGATTGGGTCGCGATGTACCAGCGGTTCTACGCCACGGCCCGGCGCATGGGCATGAAGACCGGACTGCTCATGGTGGCAAACGATGCGTATATGTCCTCGCCCAAGGAGCTGCGCATCACGCCGATCATCGGCTGCCCGGAATGGTACCTGTGCCCGTCCAAGCCCGATGCGGTGCAAAAGATGGTTGCCTGGCAGGAAGAAGTTTTCAAGGCGCTGGCGCCGCTTGACATATACAACATTTTCCCGGCCGATCCAGGCGGGTGTGCTTGCGAACAATGCAAACCGTGGCCAACCCGAGGGTTCTGGAACGTGGCCCGGCCGCTGGCCGAGCGGATTCACAAAATCTCTCCAAAGACCGAAATCTGGATCGATACCTGGCACCTGAATCATGAGACGTTCGGGGGCAAGGACTGGAAGAACCTGGTTGCCAGTCTCGACTGGAGCAAGGAGCGGCCTGAGTGGCTTAGCGGGTTCGAGGTCGGGATCGCGCCCAAGCATGGCTATGCCGCCATGTCGGCGGAGGAACGTCAGTTCTACAACGACGCCAGGCACCCCCTGATGGTATTCCCCGACATCTCCATGTGGGGCAACCACCGCGGCATGCTCGTCAACAAGGCCTACTGGAAGACGCTCCAGGACGAACTGAATAGCTATAACCCTGCGTTGATGAAAGGCGGTTGGCCCTACGCAGAGCGCTGGAACACTGATATCGCCAGCGTGATGTTCCTGTCCTGGTTCTCGAATCCGAAGAAGTCGGTAGATGCGGTGCTCGATAAGTACGCGGCGTTCTACTTCGGGCCGGAGGCCGCGGTTGGCAGGGAGTTGCTGGACTTGCTTGATGATTCCAATCATGATCCGCAACGCAAGGAGAAGATCCGAGAGAAACTGGCACATCTGGAGGGCTCCCTGCCCGAGTGGGTGAAGCGCGACTGGCGCTGGGAAGAAATCGCGGAATCCTGCCGGGTCAGGATGCGGTGATGGTGTGGATGGAACAGGAGGAATATGATGAAGCTAAATGCCCTGAAAACGGCGGCGGTGGTTTCAATGGGGGTAGGTTACCTGCAGGCCGCCTCATCCGTGCCGAAGACGGAATCCGTTCAGGCCGTGCGCCTGGTTCTGCCGGCTGGAGCCACACCGGTTACGCGGAATATCGGGGAGGTATTCAAACGGCAGGTGCAGCAGCGCTGTACGGCGAAGGTCGTTGCAGACGGTGCAGCAGCACTGACGGTAGAACTGGCCATCGTGAAGGAGCTCGGCGAGGATGGCTTCCGGATTGAGGTCCGCTCCGCCGGAGGGGTCAAGATCACGGGCCAAAGCGAACAGGGACTCGTTGCCGGGGTAGGGAAATTCCTCCGAACGTCGCGTTATGACCAAGGCGGCTTCACGCCGGGTGAATGGCGCGGCACATCGGTGCCGACCCGGCAGGCGCGCGGCATCTACTTCGCCACCCATTTCCACAACTACTACCATGAAGCCCCCGTCGAGGAGATCGGGCGCTATGTCGAGGATCTCGCGCTCTGGGGGTTGAGCGAATTGGTGGTCTGGTACGACATGCATCACTTCAATGGCCCCTCGGATCCGAAAGACGTGGAATTCCGCGTGCGGTTGCATGCCATTATGAGTAGTGCGAAGCGGGTCGGTATGGACGTTTCGCTGCTGATTATCGGCAATGAAGCCTACGGCAATTCGCCGGCGGCGCTGCGGGCCACCCCCGGCGGTGGCCGGGGCGGCTACTATCCCTGTGCCGTTTGTCCGAGCAAGGCGGAGGGCTTGCAGTACATCCTGAAGATCCTCGGCGAGGAGTTCGACTGGGCCGCGGACCTGAAGCCGCGGTCGGTCTGGATCTGGCCTTACGACCAGGGCGGCTGCGGCTGCGCAGAGTGCAAACCCTGGGGTGCGAAGGGATTCATGAAGTGCGTTGAGCAAGTGGGTGCGATCGCGCGGCAGAAGATGCCGGGGACCAAAATTATTCTCTCTACCTGGTACATGGATCAAGCCGAGCTGGCCGCGGTCATGAAGACGCTCGGTGAAAAGAAGCATTTGGTCGATGGCCTCGTCAACGAAGGCAGCGTGTTGCCGGCGTCATCAGGCCTGGGGGCTGTGGATGGACAGGGAGGCGCGGAGGGGCAGGGGGCGTTCGTGTTGCGGCGCGATCTTCCGGTCGTCGGCTTCCCGGAGATCAGCATGCATAATACTTTTCCGTGGGGCGGGTTCGGCGCCACGCCGCTAACCGCGAGGGCACAGGGACAATGGAACGCACAGAAGCATGGGCTCGATGGCGGTTTCCCTTATTCCGAGGGGATCTACGAGGATCTCACCAAGATCGTCTATAGCCAGTTCTACTGGAGTGACCAGCCGGCTGAGGAGACCGTGAAGGAATACATGGCCTTCGAATTCTCGCCAGATGTCGTGGCGGATGTGGCGGGGGTGGTCAAAACGCTGGAGCAGAACCATCATATGCGCTGGTGGCCTGGCATGCTAGAGGGCGTGAAGCTCGAAATGGACTGGTTCCCGTCAAAAGGCGTCAAGCCGCAGGCCGACCCCGGCGCCGAAGAGGCGTATGCCACCATGCAGCGGATTGACGGACTGCTGACGCCGCAGGCGAAGAACGCCTGGCGCTGGCGGCAGCTCTATCTGCGCGCGTTGCTCGATGCTGAGCTCAAGACCAATGGTGGCACGCCGAACGCCCGCTGCAACGAGGCCTTTGCCGAGCTCATCAAGATCTATCACGCCGAGAACGCTATTGGAACGGTTCGTCCCCCACTCCCGAATCCTGTTTCACAACCATGAGTCCATCTGGTTGCTCGCGAGATTGGTGCTTAAAGCTTGAAGATCAACGGATTGTAGTAAAATGGCCACTCTTTCTGCCTTGGCCCCGCAGCATGCGACATTTGGACAACCGAATGGCACTCATGAATAAAGACAAAAGGGCTTGCCAATGATACCAAAGATCGAGCAGCCAGAAAATCATCAAATGACGCGATTCCCTGCCTTCAATCATGAAAGTCCGAGATAGCCATGATCCGGCAAGCCGAGGTCAGCGGGAAGCCGCACCGGAGGGGAACGACCGGGCGCGGTATTTGCTGGGCGGCATGCCGACGTGTTTGGTGAAGATATGTGTGAACGCATGCAGGCTCGAGTACCCCAATTCCTCGGCGATGGATTCGATCTTCCGCTCGGGATTCGCCAGTAGCTGGGTTGCCTTCATCATGCGCTGCCGGATAACCAGTTCCTTGGGTGAAAAGCCGAAATGGTTGCGAAAGAGCCTTGTCATCTGACTGATGGACACGTTCAGCGTAGCGGCCATGGCACGCCGGTTCCACTGTTTTCCAGGGGCCTTGCCGATCGCCTCGGAAAGCTGTTGCAGCGCCTGGGATTTTTGAGAGCGTTTCATGCCGGGCCGGATCATCTCGTGACGTAGCAGGTTAAGCAGTGCCTGGCAGTTGTCCTGCGCGCGTAAGACCGCCAGGGGTTGCTGGTCCTGCAGGATATCCAGCGTATCCCGCAGCAGGAGGAACATCAGGGTTGCCGATTCGTAGTGGCGCACGGTCGCCTTTAGCTTCTTGAACGGCTCCCAGGCCGGGAGGTCCAGGATAGAGAAATACATCCACCACACGCCGGATTTGCCGGAGGAGCGTTGCAGGGTCGTGTCGGCCGGGCAGATGGCCAGGTCGCCGGGCTCCAGGTCGTACACCTGCCCGTTGATCACCATATGCATACTGCCCTGCAGTATCAGGCTCAACTCGTGGTACCCATTCAGCGTTATCGCCTCGTGGTGCATTTCCAGGCGCTCCGAGATGGCCGCCAGGTCAACGCCCGCGTCAAAGAGTGACTGGCCCACGGGGTGAGCCAACTGGTTGTCCTGACCCAGCGGCGAGACGAACCGGTGCCGGATCGCTTTCCTCCTGAAGGTCACGTAGGGCGTGCTGATACTCTTGCTCATGGTGGCAGACAATGCCACGCGCCGGCCTTTTCTGCAATCAAAAATGCGCCATTAGGACAACCGATTGGCGCGAATGAGTAAAGACGTAAAAGCTTGGTTCGCCTATAATGAATGACGATTTCAGAAGGCCTTCAGAAGCAGGAGAAGGACGAAATGAAGCAAATTCTAACTGCGTTTTGAGTCAGCGCTCGTCGTGATGAGGATGGTGCGGGAACAAAAGTGAAATGGGCTGTTGAGCGGCGTCATCCAGGAGGATATGGGGATGGAGATGAATAACCGTAGGGAAACGCTCTTCCGCGAAGGGCTTCAGCATCTTGAGCCATTTGATCCGACCGATCACACGGATGTCGTGAGGTTATACCTCAACGAGGGGCTGGCCCACGATGATGATTTTGCGGATCTGTTTGCCGAGCGGGTGCGCAAGCTGCTTAAGGAAAAGCGCAGCCTGCACTGGTATGGCGAAGTCAATCCGGTCGGATTGATCCAGGCCTATGCCAACTATCTGGGTGTGCCGCATCAGAACGTGGAAATCACCTCGGGTTCCAGCGAATCCATCCTGATGCTCGCGCTCGCCTGTTTTACCGAGAACAAGCGCATCGCCTATCCCGCCCCCAGTTACTATCTCTTTGAAAAATGCATTTCCCTGTTCAGCGCCAAGGGGGTGCCGTACGCCATGCCGCTTCCCGCCGGCGACTACGAGGCGAAAATGCGCCAGGCGCTGTTTTCCCCGGAGGTCATGGATTCGGAAATGGCCATCCTCTGCAATCCCAACAATCCGACCGGGTCCGTCCTTCCCGCCGCATGGATCCAGGAATTTCTGGACACCTATAAAGGGACGGTGATCATCGACGAGGCCTACCAGGAATTCGCCGAAGCCATGGGGATTCCGTCCTTCGTGCAGGAGACCTCGAAGTACCCCAACCTGATCGTGCTCCGCACCATGTCCAAGGCCTTCGGCGCGGCGGGGTTGCGGGTGGGCGCGATCGTGGCCCATCCCGACATCATCTACAACCTGGCCAAGGTCCGGACCTACCGGATGTCGATCATTTCGCAGTATCTGGGGGAGTGGATGCTGACCGAACAGATCGGCGACATGCGCCACCGTGTCGCCGAAACCATGCGCATCAAGGCCGATTGGGTGGCCCGGTTGAAGGAAATCAAGGGGGTTGAAGTCTTTCCCACCTGCACCAACTTCATCCTCATGCGGCATCCGAAAGGGCCGGCGCTGGCGAAGTACCTGCTTGAAAAGGGGGGATTTGCCGTGAGGTCGCTGAGCGGCGGGATCCTGGAGAACATGCTGCGCCCCTCGGTGCCCGACGAGGCCCATGTCGGGGAATTTGTACAGGCCGTCAAGGCGTTCACGGAGCCGTGCTGAATGAAGATCGTTTTTCCCGACCAGATGGATTTTTCCAGCCAGACCTGGGCGGACATCCGTTCCCGGATCGAGGTGGAGGTGTTTCATGACCGGCCTGATCGGAATCGCGATTGCCCTACTGGCCTCCCAGCTGTTTGCGCTGGCGATCTTCGGGATCCGCTACGGCGGGAGCGACATCAACATCGGGGTTGCCAACACCGTCCGCATGTCCCTGGCGCTGGTGATTGCGCCCACGCTGGCCTGGCTGTTCGGGGTCAAGCCGGACAAGATCCTGCTCCCGTTCAAGGAGATGAAGGCGCTGATCTGGATCGTCTCGCTGGAGACGATCGGGTTTGCCGCCTACGTCTATGCCATGACCCGCGGCTCGCTGGTGACCGTCAGCGCGCTGTCCTCGCTTTCGCCGGTCTTTGCGGTCCTGATCGCCATGGGCCTGCGGCGGGAAGCCTTCTCGTTGAGGAAGATGTTTTTCGTGCTGCTGACATGCGGGGGCGCGATCCTGCTGGGATGAGTGGAATGAATGGACCATGAGGTGATTATGGACAGGACGATCAAGCTGGCGAAGGCGGGACGGGTGATCCCGAAGGTGGTTGCAGGGGTGCTGGCGGGTGTCGCGATGTGCGGCCCCTGCCTGGCGGCGGGAACGTGGAGCTATGCCCCGTGGACGGGCGACGCCGATTCGGGAATCAATAGCAACACGCCTTACACCGCGGCCGTGAACCTCACCGGGCCTGCCGTCACGGTCAACGGCGTGGCCT
>CAZZBA010000210.1:0-1408 GCA_964652765.1 uncultured Victivallales bacterium
CGGCGGCAACGATCAATCCTGCCTTGCTGGCAAACCGGCTATACGCGCCTTCGTACATCAGCACCTACTGGGCGCTGGGGTTTTACGGGCTGATTCCCGAGAAGGTCGTCACCTACACGAGTATGACGCAACGCGTGACGCGATCCTTCCCGAACCCGTTAGGCGAGTTCCAATACCGCACTATCAAGAAGGCCGCTTTCTTCGGGTACCGGCTTCAGGAGATCAGCGGTGACCCTGTTCTTATCGCCTCGCCCGAAAAAGCCTTGCTGGACCTGTGGCATCTTGAGAATGGCTCCTGGGATGAGGCGCGCATGGCTGGTATGCGGTTCCAGAACAGGAGCAACATCCATGCAGAGGTCTTGCGGGACTATGCGAAACGATATGATTCGCCGCGTTTATGTAAAGCGGTGGAGTTGTGGCTATCCATGAACGATGAGGAAGAGGGGGCGACTGAATTATGAAAGAAGCCGCGCTGGAACTCGTCAGGGAGATCCCGGATCCATCGGGCAAACTGAACCTTCTGCGGGAGTATGTTCAGGCCATGGTTCTGCGTTCGTTGCATGAGAGTGAAGCATTCGTCAGTCTGGCGTTTGTCGGCGGGACTGCGCTTCGCTTTATTCATTCGCTTCCCCGCTTTTCCGAGGATCTTGATTTCTCGCTTTATTGCAGCTCCGGCTATACCCCCGAGAAATGGATGAAAAAGGTTAAGATGGATCTTGAACGTGAAGGATTTGATGCCAGGGTGAGTTGGTCCGACAAAACCACTGTGCACAAATCGTGGATCAAGGTTTCCGGAATCCTCAAGGAAGCCGGACTGGCCGCCATGCCGGATCAGAATATGTCGATCAAACTGGAGATCGACAGCAGACCACCCGCAGGCGCGACCACCGAGACCGGCATCGTGAACCGGCACGCGCTGTTGTCGATGCGCTACTACGACCTGTCGTCGTTGATGGCTGGAAAGATCCACGCATTAATGACAAGAGGATATCCCAAAGGCCGCGACTGGTATGACCTTGTATGGTACATGGCAAAACGTCCGCCGGTACTACCCAATCTGGTGCAGCTCCAGAATGCGTTGGATCAAACACAGGGGAGTGGTGTATTCGCTGCCTCGTGTTGGAAGTCGCTCCTGGCCGAACGGGTCAGGGCTCTGGACTGTGCGGTCCTCGTTGAGGATGTCGGGAGTTTCCTGGAGCGTCCGGAAGAAAGAGCCCTGTTGACCGAAGCGAATATTCTTTCAATATTGAGATGAGATGCACACTAACAGGTAAAGGAGATAAGGGTGAGATTAAGAATGAACCTTTTGCTCGGGTGACCCACCCCGCCCTTCGGGTACCCCTCCATGGAGGGGACCTTTTCGAGTTGTGCAAGAGCATAGCATAGATCCCCTCCTCGGAGGGGTGCC
>CAZZBA010000210.1:1418-7166 GCA_964652765.1 uncultured Victivallales bacterium
GACAACGACGTTTGCCTTGCGGTAGATGCCGCGCGTGGCGCGGTGTGCGGGGAGCAGGCTGAAGCCATAATGAGAATTGCTGGGCTGAACGTTTGCGTGCTTGAAGCGCTGCGTTGTTTGTGGTTTCATAGCAGTGGACTTTAGACGTTTTTCCGGTTGTTAACACAAGGGCACCCATGAAAGCCATCGCGCCAGGCAAACTGATCCTCAGCGGCGAGCATGCCGTCGTCTACGGGAAGCCCGCCGTCGCCATGGCGATCGATCTCAGCGCCCAGACCACCATCACCCCTGCCGCCGGCCCCGATATCGGCTTTTCCCTGCACAACCTCGGCCAGCACGAATCCTTCAAGATGCGCGCCCTGCACGAGATGAACAAGCGCATCCAGCACAACTACCACCTTTTCCTGAAAGGCGAACTGGGCATCCGCGAGGTGCTGGTCAAACCGATCGAACTCATCCAGTTCGCGTTCATCACCCTGCTCGACGGCCTGCACATGAAGCTGGAACAGGGCGTCAACATCGGCCTGAAATCGACGATTCCCGTCGACTGCGGACTCGGCTCATCAGCCGCCTCGGTGCTCAGCGAGCTGCGCGCGGTCGGTCATTTCCTGCGGGTGGATTTCCGCCCCGACTGGCACTACAAGTACAGCATGGTCGCCGAGAACATGCAGCACGGACGCGCCTCGGGCGTGGATTCCTACGTGTCGCTCCATGGCGGCTGCGTGCGCTTCCAGGATGGCGCGGGCGTGAAGATTCCCATGCCTTCGATCCCGGTGTTCATCGTCAACACCGGCACCCCGGAAACCACCACCGGCGAATGCGTCGAGGACGTCCGCCGGAAGTTCGGGCACGACGGCATCTGGAACGACTTCGAGGGTGTGACGGAAGAGATCGCCGCCGTGATCGGGGGCCGCAATATCGAGTCCATCCAGGCGGCGGTGCGCGAGAACCACAAGCTGCTTTGCCGTATCGGCGTGGTGCCGGAGCGGGTGCAGCAGTTCGTGCGCGATGTCGAGGCGGCCGGCGGTGCTGCCAAGACCTGCGGGGCCGGCGCCACGCGCGGCATGACCGGTGGCATCGTGATGGTGATTGCCGAGAAGCCGCCGATCGAGCTCTGCCGCCGCTACGCCTACAGCTTGAGCGCCGTGCGCGGCGATCCCCTGGGCGTCCGCATCGTCGGGAACTGAGACCACCCCGGAGACCACTTCCCATGCCAAAAGCCGAAACCACATTCCGTCCTGTCGGGGACTCCGACAGCCGCATGCACGGCGCGACCGCCGTGCTGGCCAGCGGCTTCAGCCTCGCCGAACAGCAGGCCCTGCGCACCATGATGGATGCCGCCGGCCTGCAGGATGTCGGCGTTGTCTTCATCACCGCCTCGTCCCTGCCCCTGACCCTCGCCGCGCTGGCCGCGCTACCGGCCGGGACCCATGCCGGCGAGACGGCGGAACTGCCGCGGGCGCTGGTCATGTCGGGGCTGACCGAACGGCAGCTTCACGCCATGATGGACAGCTACCGCCAAAGCGGGCTGCCGCGGCCGCTCTGGGCCTCGGTCACGCCGACCTCCGCCAACTGGACGATCAAATACCTGCTGGTGGAACTGCTCAAGGAGCGCGAGGCCATGCGGCAGGCGCGCGAGACGCAGGCACAGCGCGAAGCGGCGACGGCAACGGACACCAAGGAAAGCTGAACGCCATGCCGCATGCCCTATCGGTCTATCAGTCTCAAGCGTGCATTTTCCACAGCGACGGTTCCTGGCTGCATCCGCTGTTCGAACTCGAGACGGTCATCAAGGACCGGAAGCTCGATCCCGGCAGCCTGACCGTGCATGACAAGATCGTGGGGGCCGGATCCGCCTTCCTGCTCGCGCACCTCGGCATCCGCCGCCTGCATGCCGGCATCCTCAGCCTTCGCGGCGAGGCCGTGCTGCAGCGCTTCGGCATCAGCGTCACCTGGGACACGCGCGTCGAGCGTATCGCCTGCGCGACCGAGAGCCTGCTGGATCCAGCCATGCCGCTCGACGAGGCCGTCGCCATCCTGCGCCAGCGCGCCGGGCGGGGAAGACTGCAGACATTGGGTAAAGTCGAAAGCTGAAAGTCGAAATCAACATCCAACATCCAATAAATACCGACAGGCTGTAGGCTGGAGGGACGACGGCCTCGGCGTCCAGTTGCGTTGCAAGCCCCACGCCACGGGCGGCTCACCGAGGACGGTTCGCCCTACCACATCGCACAAAGGGTAGGGCGAGGCGTCCTCGCCGAGCCGCTGCGTATGAGAAAGTAACTGGTGATGCCTTGTTGAGAGAGGGGCGGGATGCGACGGGCGCCGCTCTTATTCTGCCGCGGTCTTCTGGCCTGGGGGTTGGTAGTCAAACCCACTCGTGCCACGCAATCTGATGTCGTAAATATTATCGGCCAGACTGCGCGAATAGTGTGCAAGCTCCCAGTAGGGCGTGTCACAGACATCCAGGAAACCCTGCTCGTAATTCTCGCCGTCGCCGCGGCCGGTAACGGGTTGTGTCCCCCATTGGAACCAGTGACAACCCGCGATAGCCGGATTGGCCAGCGCCCCGATGATGTACTGGGCATATGCGCGCCCCCGGTAATCGGGGTCAAATACGTTGCCCAGCTCCGCACTGACATGCCGCCGCCCTCCGCGGACGAAGCAGAACTCACCGATGATGATCGGTTTATCCGCGCTGCCTTTCGGGAGCTGGAGACTTTCCACGCCCGGCTCATACTTGTTGAAACTCACAACATCCGCATAGCGCGCGCAGGCTCTGATCGCCTCCTGCACGTTCTTGTTGAAACGGTCGCCGAGGTAGAGCTTATTGGGCGCATGCTGCTTCATCACCTCACTGATGGTTCGAAAGAATGTATCGCAGAACACATTGCCGAAAGCCTCAAGGTCCTGCTCGACCGCCTTGTTGATTTTGCCCTCCTCGCGTGTCTCGGAGAGGGCTTCCCACGTTGCATATGAACTCTGCCATGCCGCGTTGAGCTCCTGGATCGTCCCATACTGGGTCTTCAGCCGCTCGATCAATGCCAGCTTGGCCGGCTGCTCACGGCTGTGCGTCAGCGCAGTCTTGCCCAGCGCCAGCGGGCTTGCCCATTTGAGTTCATTATTAATGAAATACCCGATGCACCACGGATCTTCGGCCTCCTGCCCAACCGTTCCCTGAATCGTCTTCTCGATACTCTGTCTGAAATCAGGGCTGAATGGATCGAAGAGTTTCTCCTGGAACTCCCGAGACCATGGATGCAGCATAACGGTATACGGCAGTTTCCGGCTGGGCGTTGCACGCACCGAACTCCATGCACCAGCTGTATTAAGCCCGAAGGCCCATGCCCTCCTGATGCTCAGGTCGTTTTTCCAATCGTCCCCGGTCTGTTCACCATACTTAAGGGCTTCCATCTGTTTGCCGATCACGAGATCCTTGACGCCGCGTCTGCCGCTAACAACGGCATCAGCGGGAATGTGGGCGAAGAAACGTCTGCGCTGCTCCGGCTCAATGGGCGTACGCCCCCCGATTTCGAATCCTAATCCTGTCGATCCCTTCGACCAGAACAGCCGGCCTTCCGGATCGACGAACCACCACTTCCCTTCGTATTTCTCGGTGCGGAAATGCCCGGTCGCCTTCAACTGCGGTCCAGCCGCCCAGCCGCCGTACTGGTTCCAGCCTTCCGGCATATATCCGCGCTCGGCAATCCACACCTCCTCCTTCTTGCGCATCTTGACAAGATCAGCGTCAGTGCGGATCTTGTCGGTCCAGTCGAGCTTGCTGTACTGCCCGTAACTGTCGATGAACGGAAAAAAGCTCCCGCTTGCCAGAGCTTCTTCCGTGGGTGCCGAAATCGGGAGCGCACCAAGCAAAGGCGTCAGCACAATGCTTCTATCGCGACCGGCGTCTGCTCCAACCGGCAGGATCTGGACACCGGAAACATGGCAGGCATCCAGGTTCCGCCAGAACGTGAATTCGAACATGCCGGGAAGCTGTGCCATCCTTGGAAAATAGTCCTTCATGTAGGCGTGTTGCGGACGATCACCAGAAAGACAGGCTGCAAGCGGCTTTTTCTCGCCGGGACGAACGACAACAATCCCGAACGTATGGTGCCCCCATTCCCAGTAGTTCTTCGTTCCATTATCACACACAGCCATGCGGAGTACCACCGTTCCCGACCCTGTATTCTCTACCGTGGTCAGAAGATAGCGATAGGGGGACAGATCCATCGGGCTCTTCAGCCTCAAGTTGCATGGCGACACATCGCCCTTCGGTATCCGGATATTGAGTTTGCCGTCGAGCACCCGGCATCTCTCAATATCCCTGCCATCGAGCACCATTTCAGCAAACGGGATGGGGGCTTCAGCAATATCCATTTTACTCATTTCTCGCTCTCCTCCAGCCAATCCATCCGCATACAGGAAAACCACCATGCACAACAAGGAAGCAAGCAACGCATAAGATCTCATCCTGTTCTTCCTCATTGATGCCCCGTTCGTTATCCGGACGCAGGTCGTCTATTTATCCCGTGTTCGGCAAATGAAATCAGCCAGTTTCTGCCCCATCTCCTGCATGCCGATATCGCCGGGGTGGACCATGTCGGTGCGCAGACCGGCAGGATCGGCCAGGAGTGTCCGCCCGTCAATGTGACAAACGGAGGGCATGGCCAGCTGCTCGACCACCTCTGCCACAGCCCGGCGGAACGGACCGGCCTTCGGAGCGTTCTCGATGAAGTCGCCGGTGTAGGTGAACATGTCGATGCAGCCAATGAACTTGTCCGGTCGAGCAGCGGCAACGATCGAGACGAACGTCTCCACCGCCTGGCGGAACCTATCCACGGGCCAACCGAGCACATTGATGCCCATTTCAAACGTCGCCAGATCCCAGTCCTGGCGCGCGGCGATATGGTCGGCAATCGCCCGGTCCATCTGCGCGGCCCCGCCGAAACCGAGGTTGATGAGATCAACGCCGAGACGCCGGGCACACTGGGCGGCATAGGTGCCTTCCGGGGCAATCGCACAGGCCCCGTGCGTGATCGACGACCCGTAGCTGAGCAGCGTCCTCGACGGGGTCGTCCCGGCCTCGGGATAGGTCAGGTCCCCGTTGATGGACAGGATGCGGACCGGGTGGATCGGCGGCAGCCGTACCCGCACCAGCCGGGGATCGAACGGATGCCCCGCCGCGCGACTGACCTTCGACATCATGGCCAGCAGATCAGGTTGCTTGATGACGATCTCCGTCGGCTCCCGTCCGGCAATCACCGATTGGCCGCAGAAGCAACCGTGATAGACCGTGACCACGGGCGGCGTGGTATTGCTATCCATGGCCTGCAGGATCACCCGTGCCTCGCCGCCCTCGGGCAGCATACCGCGGATCTCGCAGCCGGAGCCATGCAACGCCATTCTGGCGGCACCCTGGTTGATTTCCGGCAGGATCTCCAGCGGCAGCCGCGAGATCCCGAAACCCGGCTTGCCGTCGTTCTCCAGGATGCCACACACATTATGCAACTCGATATTCCCGTACTTCAATTCACGCTCCTTGTTCACAAATTCAGGCACATTACCAAACACACGATGCTCTCGATCCACGGCCTGGGCGGCCATGGCTACAACGACTTCTGCCCCTCACACCTCTCCGCTATCCGACAATCTCACACGCAATGCCGAGCAGTTTGGCCAGTTTCGTGATCGCACCGGCCAAGTGCCCGGTACCGATGGCGCAGTGATGCGCCGGCCCCGCCTTGCTCC
>CAZZBA010000211.1:0-7155 GCA_964652765.1 uncultured Victivallales bacterium
CATCAGTGACGGCGAGACCTCGGTGATCGGTTCAATCATGGAGCACGTTGAGCTGGCCGGCATCCATTCGGGTGACAGTGCCTGCACGATCCCGGCACCGACGCTGAGTGAAGGCGTTAAGGAGACCATCCGCCAGCATACGTTCGCCTTTGCCAAGGCACTGAACGTGTGCGGCTTGATGAATGTGCAATATGCCATCCACCAGGACACGGTCTATGTGCTCGAGGTCAACCCGCGCGCCTCGCGGACGGTGCCGTTCGTCAGCAAGGCGATCGGTGTGCCGCTGGCCAAGTTGGCGGCTCTGGCGATGGCGGGTTTCAAGCTGAAGGACCTGGGGTTCACCAAGGAGGTCACGCCGAAGCATTTCTCGGTCAAGGAAGCGGTATTCCCGTTTTCGAGGTTCCCTGGGATTGATGTTATCCTGAGTCCGGAAATGAAATCGACCGGCGAGGTGATGGGGATTGATCGTACCGGCGGCATGGCCTTCCTCAAGAGCCAGGTGGCGTCCGGCAGCCGGCTACCCGCTTCCGGGCCGATCTTTGTCAGCGTCCGTGACCACGACAAGGAGGAGTTGCAGGAACTGGCCCCTCGGCTGGAGGCGCTGGGCTACAAGCTCTACGCAACGCTGGGCACAAGCACGTCGCTACGCAACCGGGGCATTGCCAGCCGGGCGCTTTTCCGGATTGCGGATGGACGTCCGAACGTGATCGATATGATCGAGGGCAAGGAAGTCGGCTGGATCATCAACACCCCGGCCAGCGGTCCGGCACCGCGCATCGACGAGATCAAGATGCGGGCGCACGCGGTGATCCGCGGGATCCCGATCACGACCACGATCGACGGCCTGCGGGCGGCGATCAACGGGCTGGAGGCGATGAAGAAGAACCAGGAGATCGATGTGTGCAGCATCCAGGAATACCACCGCAACCTGCCGAAAGTGAAACTGCCGAAGGTCAAGTAAGCCGGGCAAAAACGAGTGAGTAACGGGAACAGCATTTTTCACACGAAGGCACGAAGAACACGAAGACTTATGCTCGGGGATGATGGCGGGAAGGATGCTCTGCCAAGGTAGGGCGAGGCGTCC
Source organism: uncultured Victivallales bacterium (assembly GCA_964652765.1). GTDB lineage: Bacteria > Verrucomicrobiota > Kiritimatiellia > UBA8416 > UBA8416 > UBA8416. Next base: position 1,085 of record CAZZBA010000211.1, read on the forward strand.
TCGCCGAGCCGCTGCGAATGAAAGGGAGACAGGCGAAGTCTTCTCTGGATTGCGTGGAATCCGTCCCTCCAGGAAAGGTCTTTGACAGTCACCCTTCCTTGCGCCTTGGACGCCGAGGCCGTCGTCCCTCCCGCTGGCAGTCGATCGGTATTTGTCGGTCTTCCGTCTTCTTTATTTCGACTTTTTCGCGAATACGATCCGGTTTTCCGTGCCGCCGATGAGGCGGCGGATGTTGGTCTTGTGCCGCCAGATGACCAGGAGTCCGAGGACGGTGAGGACGATGGGGATCAGACGCCCCTCGTAAAGATGGAAGCCTGTCAGCGGTATGACGATGGCGGCCGTGATCGACCCGAGCGATACAAAACGGCTGATGCCGAAGACGACGGCGAACACGCCTAGGCCGATCAACAGGGCAAGCGGGGCGATCCCGAGCAGGACTCCGGCCGAAGTTGCGACACCCTTGCCGCCCTTGAAGCGCAGGTATACCGGGAAGTTGTGGCCGAGTATGGCTGCGCAGCCGCAGGCGATCTTCAGCCAGGCCGGGGCATCCGCAAGCAGCGCCAGTTCATGCAGAAGCCAGGGAAAGCCAGCCGCCGGAATATACCCCTTGAGCGCATCGAGCAGCAACGCCAGGATTCCCCAGCCCTTGCCGACCGAGCGCAAGACATTGGTGGCCCCGATATTGCAGCTCCCGACCTGGCGGATGTCGATCCCGCGCATCCGGCCGATCAGCAGTCCGAACGGGATCGAGCCGAGGAGGTAGGCGACAATGATGGCGACGGTTGCTGAAATCCAGGCGGTTGTGGTCATGATGTCCTTTCAAGCAGGCGTTTGGCAAGGGCGCGCAAGGGGGCTGCCGCGTCACCGAATGGACGGAGGGCGCTCATGGCCTCCGCCGTCAGTGTGGCGGCCTGCACCTTGGCACGTTCCACGCCCATGATGTGCACGCAGGAGAAGCTGTGATCGTCGGGGGTGTCCGCATCGAGAAGGTCGTCAACCATCTGGAAGGCAAGCCCGCAGGCGCGTCCGAACGCACTCAGCGCGGCCAGCGCAGGCGTGTCCGCCTTGGCGGTCAGCGCCCCCATTTCGACTGCCGCGCGGAAGAGGTCGGCGGTCTTGTGCTCATGGATGAAACGCATGGTGGCCTCGTCCGTCCGCTGCGTGGTGGCGGCCAGGTCGGCCACTTGGCCGCCGACGACACCGCGGCTGCCGGCGGCGGCGGCGAGCGTACGCACAATCGCGGCGGGCGCGACGGGCGAGGCGGCGGCGGTCTCGAAGGCGAGGGTCAGCAGGGCATCGCCCGCCAGCAGGGCATTGGCTTCACCGAAGGCCTTGTGGCAGCTCGGGCGGCCGCGCCGGAAATCGTCGTCGTCCATGCAGGGCAGGTCGTCGTGGATCAGTGTGTAGGTATGGAGCAGTTCGACGGCGGCCGCGGCTGGCAGGGCGGCCTGGCGGTTCCCTCCCAGGCATTCGGCCGCCGAGAAGGTCAAGGCGGGACGTATACGTTTTCCTCCCGCGAAGACGCTGTAGCGCATGGCTTCATGCAGGACGGCAGGCGTCTCATCAGCTGGCGGCAATACGCGTTCCAGCTGGCCCTCCACGGCATGGCGGCAGTCGGCTAGATAGGAGTCCAGGTCAAACGTCATGACGTCACTTGGCAAAGACAGTCATGCCTTTCTCGATACCGGTTCCGGAAAGGATCTTGCAATAGGTGATCTTTTCCTTCACCTCGTCCGACTCCAGCTCGGCAATAACTGTCATCTCTCTGTCGAGCACTTCGCCGGTGTCGGGGTCGACAACCTCCTCCACGCTGCCGACCTTGAACTGCATCCCGGCCGACACTCCTTCGCGGGTTCCGCGGTTGATGGTCACACGGTCGCTCTTGACCAGGACCACAGAGGCTTCCCATGGGATCTTCTCAAGCTGCTCGATCAGGAACGTGACCGCCTCGGAGACGGCAGCCTCGCAGGCCTTGCCGACGTTGTCGCTGGTGAAACCGTCCAGATTGCCGGTCAGGCCGCCGAGATCTGAACCGTAGTAGCCTACCCCGACCCCGCGCTTGCCGCTCTTGCCTACGACTTTCTTCGAGGACACGACCTGTCCTGTCTCGGAGTCAACAATGTAAATGGTGATATTGACTTCGGCACTGGCCTTGCTGCCGCCAAGGCTGATCCCCTTGAAATTCAGCCCGCCCGCGCCGCCGCCGGTTTCCTGCACATGGGTGATGGAGCCGCGAACCAGCAACTGAGCGGGTGTCATGCGTCCGGTCTTCGGTGCCTTCTTGCCGCCAGCGGCCCGTCCGCTGGCTGCGAAATCCTGCTCCTCCATCGCGGCACCGCGCATTTCGCTGTCGCCGAGCACAATGAATTTGCCGGTCCCGTTCAGGACATCGGTCATGATCGTGGTGAAGCCGTCTCCAAGATCCCATTGACCGTTCCATCCCGCTTCATTACTGAACTTGGTGACGCTGATGGTGTAGCGTAATCCGCCTTCCTCGGCAGGCAGGTCCACGGGGGTCAGGAAGGCGATCACGATTGCGGCGGTGGTCAGGTGCAGCAGATGTTTCATCAGTATGCCTCCAGTTATTGATGGTCGACGTTTAACAAGAACGATCCATTTCTAGCAGCAGAGGGTGGTGGGAGTCAATGATTTCCGCAACGGTTTTTCAAGGTGGCGTGGCTGGCGGTTCGCAAAGGGGGTGATGCGGTTTGCAATATTGAGAAAGTTGGCGTTGTTTTGATGAATGCCGTTTGGTGATTTTTAAGGCTTCGCAAGTTACTCCCGTATGCGCAGCGGCTCACCGGGGACGGTTCGCCCTGCCTTTCGCGCTGCCAAGACCGGCAAGCGACTCTCCCTCCCGCCGTCAATCGGTGGCATTTGCTGGCTTCTATTGTGTTGGAATAGAAAATGCTGTATAACTACACTGATGAAGACAAAAAATAATCGATTGAGTCGGACGGGGATGACGCTGGTCGAGATCATGATCGCGACGGTTGTTTTTATCGTGGGTTTTTCGGGGATCATGGCGACGGCGACGCATGTCACTCGGCTGGTTCGGACGGCGCGCGAGGAGACGCAGGCGGTAACGGCGGCTCAGCATGTGCTTGAGATCATCAAGACCTATTCCTGGATCCGATTGTCACTGATGCAGGGTGAAACCGTTTTCGACATCAGTGGCAACAGTGTATTCGCATCGCTGGATGAACCCTCGTGCAAAGTGCTAGTCATGACGGTGCCGGGTGAGACGGACCGCATGCGTCTGGTTTCGGCAAAGGTGCGCTGGCGGCAGTTGAATGGCAAGTATGCGGAAAAGGAACTGTCGTCTTTCGTGGCGCGCAAGAAGCGCCTGCGATAGATCAATGGAGGACCGGCTATGAATTTGCGGAAACAGCGAGCGGGCAGAAAACGCGGATTCACGCTGGTTGAGGTGCTGGTCGCGGCCGCGTTGCTTTCGGTATGCACGGCGATGGCCATGGCGGGCTTCTCGCGGGTGATCAACGCGACGGTGGCGTCGGTTAAGAGTTCAGTGCTGCATCAGGAATTGCGCACCGGCTTGTCACGGATGACCCGTGACATCATGGAGGCCGATAGCGTGTCTGGCTACTGGAGCGGGGCGTGGTCGTACCTGAGTCTACGTAAACCGACGGCCGCCGGTAGTTTGTATGTCTCTTACCTGATCCACAACAAGACACTGTACCGCTACCAGTCGGATGGGATTGGATGGCATATCCTGGGCAACAATTTCGAGTCCCTGAGTGCCAGTTTTTTCAATCTCGACGGTGATCCGGAAACGTCGTTTGCCGCCGCCACACTGGTTAATATCAAGGTGCGCGGCAACGTCAGCAGTCGTGGTATCGTCTACAAGGATGCGGTCGAGACGCGGGTCCGGTTGCGCAACAAGCAGGGGTAACCAATGAAAAGCGAGCATACGAAGCGATCGTGTTCCGGTCAGGCGTTGCTATCGGCGGCGATACTGGTGTTCGTCGGCACTGCCATCACGGCTGGGACGATTATCTATGTGTCGCATGAGCACCGCATGTCGAAACATTCCACCGCGTGGGTGGATTCCCTGCATGCGGCCGAGGCCGGTGTGGAGGCCGCCGTGAATGAGTATTACAAGGTCGTGTCGGGGATTACGCCCTGGATCGGATGGACTAATGTAAATGTTTCCGGCAGCATCAAGATGCTTCCCGACGTGCCGTTGTCCTCGCCATTGGCGACTACCGGCACGGATCGTCGCTATTCGGTGATGGTGAATCTTAATACCTACATGGTGACTGCCACCGGAACCGTGTCGGTGAGTCGTTTCACGAACGATGTGCGGCGCGCGGTGCAGGTGGAGCTGGCACCGGACTATTCGTCGCCGTTCGAGGCGGCAATGTTGGCCAAAAGCTATGTGAAGCATGGCGGCAACGCCTCCGTGGATTCGTTTGATTCCAGTGACCCGAGCAAATCCACCGGAGGGCAGTATGACCCGGCCAAACGACGGATGAACGGCGACATCGTCACGATCTGTTCCGATCCGGAGGCGGCCATCTTCGCGACGGGTAGTGGTGTGCTTTATGGCGACCTGGTTGCTGGCATCGGCGGCGGGGTGAAGATATCCGGCAGCTACACAAACCTGGGGGCAATCGGCTCCGGCGCGGACACGGATATCTCGGATGTGATCGTCCCGATGAACAAGACGCTGACGCATCCGGCGATCAAGATGGCTGGCAATGCTGTCGAGACGATCGTGGTCGCGGGGAATACGGATAGGTCTGTCAGCTATATCAAGGCCACCGGTGGAGCGCTGAAGGTTACCGGCAGCGGCAGGCTGCGGCTCTATATCGAAGGGGAGTTCTCGATTTCCGGCAGTGCCACCATGCACATTACCCCCTCGCCAGCAGGAGCGGCGCTGAAGGTCGAGATCTATGCCAACGGGGATGTACTGTTGAACAGTTGCGTCAACCAGACCGGCAATGCAGCCAATCTGGGCATCTACGGGACGTCGAATGTGAAATCGGTGAAATACACAGGCAATTCCGTCTTCAGCGGGTTCATGTATGTGCCGCATGCGGCATTTTCTTTTCCCGGACAAGGCGATTTCGTGGGGGCGGTGGTGGCCGGTACGATTGACGTGACCGGCACCGGTGATTTCCATTACGACGAGGCGCTGGCCAAAATGCAGCTTCCGTTCCTGCTAGGCTATAAAATCAAAAACTGGCACGAGATTCCCTGATCGCTGGCGATGCGGATTGACTTTTGTGGCTGGTGCGGCTATAAAGGTGACTGTTTCCTGCTGGATCGGTGGTGGCTCTCGTGTCGCCGGCCATCCGGCGTTTTCTTTCCCTTCGCGTCCGGCGGGCAGAGATTTGAGTAAACCGCGAACCGGACGGAAAGAACATGAAGATGAGTATTCCCCACGTATTCGAGGCTCTGATCGAGCCGTTGCAGCGGGCTGTGGCCGATGAAGGCTACACGCAGCCCACCCCGATTCAACAACAGGCGATCCCGCATCTGCTGGAGGGCCGTGACCTGCTGGGCTGCGCCCAGACCGGCACTGGCAAGACGGCCGCATTTACCCTGCCGCTGCTGCAGGAGATGACCCTGACGGCGAAAAAGGCCGTTCCCGGACAACCGCGGGCGCTGATCCTGACCCCAACACGCGAGCTGGCAGCCCAGATCGGCGAGAGCATCCGTACCTATGGCCGGTATCTCTCGGTCACGCACACGGTTATTTTCGGCGGTGTCGGCCAGAATCCGCAGGAACAGGCGCTACGGCGCGGTCCCGATGTCGTGGTCGCCACGCCCGGGCGTCTGCTGGACCTGATGGAGCAGGGGCATATCCGCCTGAATGCCGTCGAGCTGTTCATCCTGGATGAAGCCGACCGCATGCTCGACATGGGGTTTATTCCCGCCGTGCGCCGCGTGGTCGCCAAGTTGCCGCGCAAGCGCCATTCGCTCTTCTTCTCTGCCACCATGCCGCCGATCGTGGCGGGATTGGCCAGGGACCTGCTCGTCCATCCGGTCGAGATCACGATTGATCCGGAGCGGCCGACGGTGGAGCGGACCGACCCGAAACTGATGTA
>CAZZBA010000212.1:0-6548 GCA_964652765.1 uncultured Victivallales bacterium
GCCTATGCAGAGGCGAAGGGCTGCCGGCGGGCTGTGCTAGTCTATCCGGTAAAGTTGGCGACGACTATCGACGGACTCTGGGGGCGGGAGATCCGCGTAGAGTCCATGGCGTTTCGGTTGGACGGCGACCTTGAGGCATGCGGGCGTGAATTGCTGGGGCAACTGCTTCCTGGATAGGTTCTGCGTTAGGAAACGGTGCCACCCTCGGCCTCGACCGTGCCTTCCGACGCCTTGCGCCGGAAGTGGGTAAGCGTCCCGGGAGTGACCTCATTGACGGCGTCCCGGAGGGGCGGGTAGTTTGGCACAGATGGGGAGAAGCGCGGTGGGTGCGGGACATGGCGGCGGGAGCGCGGCGGCCTGCGGCAGCGTGGGTGTTAGGCGGCGGCGAGGCCGCGGATCGCATTTTGCAGGCGCCGCAGGTCATCGTCGGTGATGGACCGGTAGTCGGCTTGAGCCACCACGCCATCTGTCCGACCCAATCGCACATGGTCTTGAGGGAGAGCTCAATGCCGTGGCGCGTCTTCAGGCTGTGCTCCTGCCGGTACAGCGGCAGGTGATCGAGGTATTTCCTCACGACGATATCCACCACCAACCAATAGACGAGCCAACTCGCCCGGCCTCACGGATTGAGGTTGATGCCTTTGAGTATGCACGGCACATCGTTCGTATCCATCATCGCCCACACCCCCTTCCCCGCGGCAACCGCCGTCAAGGCCGTGGCCAGCATCCTGTTGGCCTGATTGCTGTGGGCCGTCGTCCACATCCCGACGAATTTCCTGTTGACCTCGGTGAACTGGATCATGACATCGCTGTTCGTCCCAACAGGACCTACCGAGGTGACGATGCACGGATACCACCCATCGCCGGCAACAGCGGAGCCCGCGATGAACGGCGTCAACATGCACCCGGCCAACAACCCGACCAACAAGCGAATCCTCATAACTCCTCCTTCGTTCGTTCTCCCATCGCGACCCGAACTCGCCAACCCGATCCCGGTCACCGGCGCCTACTCATTGTCCAAGAGCAGTGGCACGAGCCACGGGGTCGGGACTGGCCCCTTGCCGTACCTGACTGTCACCCACCTGTGACCATTCATGAACACCTGCGCGGTGTTTCCACTTTGGCTGTCCACTCCGCTCCAGCGAGCAAGAGCCACCCCATTCACAGATGGCGGAGCCGTAAGCGTGACCCAAACACCCGTTCGGTAGGACCGAGACAACGGAGCCATGGCGCCACCCTTGCCGGTCAGATCGGCGGAACTGAGTGTGACGGCAACCTGCGGCACGCCAACGGGGGATATAGCCAACGTGTAGGCCGCCGTGACGAGCACCGGGGTCGCGTCTGCCGTCAACCCCATGTTGTCCCAGGCTCGGGCTGTCAACGTGTGGGTGCCTGCGGGGATGCCGGACCAAGCACCAGAAAAGACTGTGGGCCCGGTTGGCGTCGCTCTCCCAAGCAAGACGGTGTCCGCGTATAGCATCACCTGCGTTACGGTGCCATCTACGTCGGGTGCCAGCATGAGCACCGCCATACTCGAATTGGCGTCCCAGATTGACCCAGCCGCAGGGGCAGTGATCGCTAGCCGCGGCGGATCGTTCACCGTCAGATAGGCAGTGGCGGACGTAGCGACTCCGAGCGTATTCGATGCCAAACACCAAAAATACCCTTGATGTGCCTCGGACACCGGCCCGAACGCATTCGTGGGAGATACCGCGCCGGGCATCTTCGCAGCATTCCTAACCCACTGGTAGCGGATAGGCTGAGAACCCTGCGCGCCGGCCGCCAGTGTCACCAGCGTGCCGGGATTGTTGGTCATCGACAAAGGATGCAGGGTGAAGAACGGCGGCGATGACATCAGAAATCTATTCGTCACATCCGATCCATACATGCTCGAAATCGTGCTGGCATCGAGGGCGCGACGATAGACCCGCACCTCGTCGATGCCACCCATGAAGTGCCTGCCGGCATACTCCCCGATCAGCAGAGGATCGCTCGGATTGTACCGGACATCGGCTGATCCAACGCTCCTTGAACCAACAAGTTGGCCATCAAGATATGCCTTCAACTGACCAGCGCATCGGTCATAAGTCATGACCACCTGCTGCCATTGGTTGGTGCGGATCGGTATCCCCTCGATCTTCCCGTCCTGCCTCCCCTCGAGGCCGATAACGCAGCTGATCCGATCATTCTGGTCCCACCGGTAGATGCCGATGCCTGTGCTGTTGGAGCTGTTGACGTATCTGAAGCATGACGCGATTCCGGCCCACGATTCGCTCGCCGGAGACATCTTGAACCACGCGCTCACGGTCAACTCGTCCAGAGGCATCAGCCCGGGATCAGTCTGGCGCTCCGCGCGGTCGTCGACTCCGTCGAAGCTGTAGCCGGAGCCCATGGCGCCCCAGCCGAGCGTAGCGCCGATCACCTGTGCATCACGGCGGTTCTCTGAAGCATCATTGCCGTTGCCGTTGAACGGATAGTACGCGACCAATCCCTGATAGAGATTGGTCACTTCGCTCGCGGGCAGAGCACGGTCATAGACACGCACTTCATCCACAACACCCTCCATACGGCAGCCCATGTGTTCCCCGACTAGCAGCGGACGACCGGACTCATAGTTGATGACTGCTGAGCCCACGGCCTTCTGTCGGCAGAGCTGACCGTTCAGAAAGGCATTCAGGTAGCCGGTGGCCTTGTCGTAAGTCATCACCAGGTGCTGCCAGTCGCCAGAGCGAACAGGGATTCCTTCGATCACACCATTGGTCCGGCCGGCCAAAGCAATGGCGCAACTGATGCTGTCGTTCGTGTACCACCGGTAGATGCCGTAGCCGCGTCCGTTCGTCACACCCATGTCCCTGAAGCACGATGCAATGCCACCCCACGGATCGCCTGAAGCAGTCATCTTGAACCAGACGGAGACACTCACTGCCGTCGCGGGCATCTGCCCTGGGTCCACCCCAAGATCAGCGGGTCCGGCAGTGCCGTCAAAACTGAGGGCATACCGTCCACCGGTCCCAGGTGCCGTGTCTCGTACCCACCGCGCTCCGTGAAGCACTCCCGTTCGTCCGTTGCCCGACACCTCGTACACGACCGTGTTACTTCCCTCGTCGAACGGCCAGCACGCCTCATGCGTGTCGGCCCATCCGCGCCAACCGGCATCAGAAGGACCAAAGGCACTCACGCCCAAGTCATTGGTACCCCGAACCCAGTAGTAGTAAGTGCTCGCCACTCTGGGCTCGACGTCCCCGTATGTCATCCCTTGAAGATTCTGTGCGATTCGCGACGCTGTCTGCGTGCTGTTCACGGCGCTTCGCCAGATCTCGTAACCCGTCGCCTCTATGCCGGCAGGCCAGGAGATCTGGATCCTGTTGCTGTAGGCTCCGTCGCTTGCCGCAATCGAGGTCGGAGGCTGCACCGGAATCCGGTCAAAGACCCCCGTTATCGCACGCGGCACCGCCATGGAGATCGAGATCACATTACTGGCCACCGCACAGCCGTTTGTCTGGCCCGTCCATTGGATGAAGCGCCAATGATTCGAGGGTGTGGCCACAACTTGGAGGTTGGTTGCGCACGCCAGCCAGCGATCACCTGTGCTGAGACTGCCGGCTCCAGTGTATCCCACATCCAGCCAGAAATTGGTGCGCCAGAGCCATGTGATTACTGAGTCGTTGGCGAGCAACAACGGCCCCGCATTCGTCGTCGCTCCGCTCGCCGGCACACTGCCTGTGCCCGTCCATCCTCTGCATACATACTGGGTGGTTCCGAGAACAATCGGTGAATTGGTCACAGCAGCCGAAACTGAAGTGTTGCGCTCATAGGTGTTTGTTCCCTTTGGTGGCACGGCACCAGCGTAAGCTGAGGACACCACGAGGCGAACTGGGGTCACGATCCCCCGATCGAAGAAGATGGTAACCTGCTGTTGGTTGGAGTTGTTCAACATGTCCTTGGCTACGACAGTTAGCACATTCGTGCCAGGCGCAAGCGACACTGGCATGCTCCAATTCGCCGTTCCGCCATTCGCGGCGGTATCCCCTGTGGCTTCGACACCGTTAACCGTGACAATGGAGATTCCGTTGTTGCCGTGTCCCAAATCCGAAGCCGTTCCCGCCAGAGTGACCCTGTTGGTCGTCGTCATGAAAACGTCGCTTGAATACGGTTGGGTGATCTGAAGTGCCGGAGCATTTGCGTCCGGTCCAATGATTGCCTCAGCCGTAAAGTTCGCGACGAAGGTTCGATTCGCCGTCAGTGTGAAGGTGTAATTCGTCGCCGAAGTCACCTCGAGCCCGTTCTCCGTCCAGTTGACAAAACGGTAACCCGGATTCGCGGTTGTCGTTACGGTCTGCTGGCCACCGGCCAGAAAGACTCCGCTTCCGGTGACAGTTCCGCCATATCCGGGCATCGGACTCGCTGCTATGGTGACGGTGCCGTCCAACACGGCCCTGAATGACACCTGAACCACATCTGCTGCACGAACGTTTGCGAGTGTGAAACTGGACCCGCCGGATTGTGCCACCGCGGTGTTGGTCAGCCACTGGTCAACGACGTAGCCAGGATCCGGGAATGCTGTGAACGTGACGCTATCGCCAGGAGCAACCGTCTGTTCTACACTGGGCGTGATACTCCCGTGAGGCTCGGCCCGTGGTGTCACCGCGTACGAAACCACCGGCGCTGGCTTGAATGTCACCTGAACGGCAGTGTCCGCCGTCACATTCAGTAGCATGAAAGTCCCACCACCAGTCTGTGCCGGGATGCCGTTCACCAACCATTGATCCACCACGTACGCGCTTGTGGTAACCAGCGTGCCTGGTGACCGAGTCGCCGCTGATTGCGTAGCTGGTGAGGCGGCAAACCTCACGCCTCCAAGGGTTGACACTGGTTGGGGCGTTGCGGGGCTGATGATCCCACCGTTCCCGGCTCCCGGCGTCACTGTGTGAATAACTGTGGCACTTGAACCAATTGAAGCTTGGCGTATAGCATTCCAGATGAGGGGCGTGTGTGAGTCGCAGTCGTAGAAACTAACTCCCTGATAGCCTGCCCCTGTCGCAGGTGACACATGGTTCTTCAGTGTTGTGACGAATTCGGTAATCTCATCACCGGTCATGGGCGTTGCACCGTATGCAGTTGGAACAATCGGTTTGATGGCTGAAGAATCCCAAAGCGCTTGCTGGGTCGCCCAATCGCGCTCCATACTAGCGATAGCGGCGCTTTGTGAATCGTGAATCAGAAACCCATCACGGCCCGCCGCGGCGTGGATGCTGGCGTACACCTGTGGCATCGCAACGTCACAATATCTACCGAAGACTTCAAACGGAAGACTGCGATGTGCGCTTGGCTTCCAGAACGTGGAGTAAGCAAGAAAGGCGCTGGGGTAAGCTGATCTAATTCCATGGAGATACTGTTCGGCCCGCTGGGCAGGAGTCTGCGATCCCGGCTGTTCATACGCATGTTCAGCATCGATAATAAGCCCATCCACGCCCAAGGCAAGAGCCTGTTTCGCGACATCAATCTCTGTCGACACATCACTCGCGTTCACATTTGGGGTGCCATCGTAGCTTTCCTCCGCGCCACCATATACGAAGACCCACGCGACCAACTTGATCCCTGCGCTGTGGCAAAGCGAAACAAGCGTCGCGTTGAAGCCATTTGCGGCAATCCATCCTGCTGAATTGTTGCCGTCCGCGTACTTAACGGTAATCCATTGCATACCCGCATTCTTTTCATAATCGATCACTTCCTGCACGGTGCTAACACCGAGGTTCGCCTTAGCAGCGCGCATGTCCACAATCCAGTCCCCCTTGCCTGAGACAGGTAATGCAAACGTGACGCTCCCGGCGGCCGCTTGAGTGATTCTCAGAGTGACCGGGCTTCCACTGGCCCCGCTAGCAGTGACTTGGATTGACCCCGAACGTTGCGCTCCGGTGTTCTGGTCATAAGACGCCATGATAGTGGCATTGTTGCCTCCAGATGCACCCGATGAAATGTGAAGCCAAGATTCAACGGCAGCTGCCGAGTAGGTAACGCCCCCACCGCCAACAATACTAACGTTGAACGGCACTGTCCCCCCCGAGGCCGAAACGGTCGGCGGATTCAACGGAGTGACTGACAGAATCGGAGTAGAACTCACTGGGACCGTAAATGGGGTTGTGTATTGATTGTTGGATCCGTTGACTTCCGACAGTACACCGTCGGCGTTGGCCGTAGCCCCAATGTAGTAACTGCCAGCGGTTTGACCGCTGGGGATGCCCACGGTCCGGGTGTAGGACTGGGATTGCCCTGGTGAGAGCGCACTGGCCGTGAACGTGTCTAGGAGCGGATCGCTCGTGGTAATAGTCGTGCTTGAGGCCAGCCGAATGCGCGTCGTGCTGGCGGCGGCATTGCCCGGCCCATTGTTCTTCACCGTGACCGTCACCGAGATAGAGTCCCCGGGCTTCCCGCTAGTCGGTGTCGCACTGATCACCGAGATGACCAAGTCCGGTAGCTGTTGTTGAACGGGTGCGACCGTAAATGGGGTTGTGTATTGATTGTTGGATCCGTTGACTTCCGACAGTACA
>CAZZBA010000212.1:6648-7124 GCA_964652765.1 uncultured Victivallales bacterium
TGCTGGCGGCGGCATTGCCCGGCCCATTGTTCTTCACCGTGACCGTCACCGAGATCGAGTCTCCGGGATTCGCGCTTGCCGGCGTCGCCGTGATACTCGATATAACCAGATCGGCCGACTGGGGTGGCGTCTGGAAGTACAAGGGAGTGGTGAATGCCGATTCACCCGCCGTGTTCCCCGCCGCCACGTTCCAGCGGTACGTCTTGCCCGCCGTCAACGTCGTCGTGAAGTTCGCCGCTGTGGGGTAACCACTGGCCACAATGAGGCCCGACGCCATATCCCGCACGCCCACGTCATAGTAAGTCGCCCCACTCGACGCGTTCCAACTCAGCGTCACCGTGCTGCTCGCCTGCACCGGACCCGGACTGCTCGTCGTGCCCGGACTCGGGCTCCCCGGCGTGGCGGGTATCGTTACCGCCGTTGGCGTCTGGAAGTACAAGGGAGTGGTGAATGCCGATTCACCCGCCGTGTTCCCC
>CAZZBA010000213.1:0-7036 GCA_964652765.1 uncultured Victivallales bacterium
CCCTGGTCAGGGGCCAATTACACGATTGAAGGCTCGACCAGTGGATTCGGCGGCGCCTCCCCGAATCTCACCGGCAACAGCCTCACGCTGGGGGGCGACTTCCTCTACGATAATCCGCCCTGCACCGTGACGCTCCGGAATCTCACGCCGGGCAAGACATACGAAACCACCTTCTTCAGTTACGGCTTTGATGCCTCCGGTCGCACGGAGGTCTTCGCGTCCGCCAACGAAACCTGCGTGATTGACCAGGATGCCTACGGCTCCGGCAACGGAATCCGGATCCTGTACCGGTTCATCGCCGGTTCGGACACGAAGGTCATCACCATCACCCCGGCGGCGGGTTCAGTCGGCACCTTCCACTTCTGCGCACTGGCGAACCGCGAGGTCGTCACCCCCCAGCAATCGTGGGAGAGCCATTACGGGGTGCTGGCGGACGGGACGTGTCCGCCGGGGCAGGGGATGACCTACTACCAGAAATTCCTGGCCGGGCTCAATCCGACCAATCCCGCGGCCTGCCTGCGCATCGTCGGCATCGCCAGGGCGAGCAACGATGTCGTGATTTCCTATGTGGGATCCAACGGCGACACCAGCTATGCTGGCGGTCCGTCCCGCGTCACCAACGTGATTGAATGTGCACCGTCGCTCTCGACCAATTTCACGGGCACTGCCCTGACAAACATCCTGGCCGGCGGGACCGGGCAGGGGACAAATGTCACGGTCGTTGAAGTCGGCGGGGCGACCAATGGGATCGCACGCTTTTACAGGGTGGCCGTGCCTTGATCAAGGGGGAGAGTGGAATGAATTCGAAAGAGCGCCTGATGGCCGCCCTGCAAGGGCGGCCTGTAGACCATGTTCCATTTGCGCCCTTTCTGGCGTACGTGTGGGAATCGTTCCCCCCTGAGATCCAGAAGGCGGGGCAGCTGGCTTTTCATCATGCCATCGGCGCGGATCCGTTGTGGCGTGGGGCACCCTGTGCCGTGAAGGCGATCCAACCCGAGGGGATCGTGCGCAAGACGGTGGATGAGGGGGACCGCATGGTCACCTATGTCACCACGCCGGTCGGAGGGTTCCGTTTCGCCTATGCGAAGAGCGAGCGCGGGAACACCCATTTCCTTGTTGAGCATCCGATGAAGTGCGAGGAGGACTTCAAGGTCCGGATGTGGATGGAGGAACACACCTGGTACGAGCCCAATCCGGAGCCAGTGGCCAAGCATTTCCAGGGCGATGGCCGGGAGGGGCTGTCGCTCGGAACGCTGGTGACCCGCTGCAAGTCCGCCTACCAGGACCTGGTCGAGTTCCATGTGGGCACGGAAGAGCTGGTCTACGCCCAGGCGGACTATCCGGACACGGTGCGCAGCCTCTGGGAGCTGATGGTTCAGAATGACCTCAAGGCAGTGAAGTTGTCCCTGGAGTCGCCCTACGAGTATTTCATCAGTTGGGAGGATTCCTGCACCCAGAACTACTCGCCGGCGCAGTACGACGAGTTTATCGGCAGCGAGATCGGCCAATGGTGCCGGTTGCTCTCGGCCGCTGGGAAGCACTATGTGCAGCATGCCTGCGGTCATGTCGCGGCGCTGACGGAGCGGATGCGGGACCACGGAGTCTTTGCGATCGAGAGCATCTCGCCGCCGCCGACCGGCAACCTCACGATTAGGGATGCCCGGAGCATGGTGGGCAATACCATGGGAATCATCGGCGGCATCGAGCCGACGCAGTTCCTCCGGCTGCCGATCGAGAAGCTCGGCGCCTATGTGGAGTCGGTCATCGACGATGCGAAAGGCGGGCCGTTTGTTCTGGCGAATTCAGACTCCTGTCCCCCGGGGGTCACGGTTGAAAAGTTCAAGCTGGTCGCCGAGGTCGCGAAAAGGCAGGTGCCAAAGTGAATACGGCGATAGACTCGACAGACTTCCGTGATCCATTCCGGCCGGTGGCGGTGCGGGTCGAGGCGCTGCTGAAGCAACTGACCCTGGCTGAAAAGGCCGGGCTGCTGGTGATGGAGAACGTGGCTGTCGAGCGGCTGGGGATCGGCGCGTACCACTGGTGGAGCGAGGCGCTCCACGGGTTCGCGCGGGCCGGGGAGGCAACCGTCTTCCCGCAGGCGATCGGATTGGCCGCCAGTTGGTCGCCGGCTTTGCTCCATGCGGTGGCCGATGTGGCCGCAACCGAAGGACGCGCCAAGTTCAACGACGAGCTGGCCACGCACGGCGGCAACTCGCGCCGCTACTACGGCGTCACCATCTGGTCGCCCAACATCAACATCTTCCGCGATCCGCGCTGGGGACGGGGCCAGGAGACCTACGGCGAGGATCCGTTCCTGACGGCCTGCCTCGGCACGGCCTTTGTACGCGGAATCCAGGGCGATGACCCCAGGCACCTGAAGGCGGTGGCCACGCTGAAGCATTTCGCCGTGCACAGCGGTCCGGAAGCGTTGCGCCACCTTTTCGATGCCAGTGTCTCGGAAAAGGATCTGCGCGACACGTACCTGCCGGCGTTCGAGGAAGGGGTCCGGGTCGCCGGCGCGAAGTCGGTGATGTCGGCCTACAATGGGTTCAACGGCAGTCCCTGCGTGGTGTCGCGCCGTTTGCTCACGGAGATCCTGCGCGGCGAATGGGGTTTCGACGGTGCGGTGGTTGGCGACGTGGACAACATCGAGGACCTCTATCTCGCCCATGGCCACCGATGGGCGCAAACCGGGGCCGAATGTGTGGCCGGCGCGATCAAGGCCGGAAACGACCTGCGCAGCGGCGGCTATCCCGAACACGCCCAGCAGGCGCTGGAGCAGGGACTGCTGAGCGAAGTGGATGTTGACCGGGCCCTGCGCCGCCTCCTGACCCTGCGCTTCCAGCTGGGTCACTTCGATCCGCCGGAGTCGATCCCCTGGGACGGGTTGTCAACGTCGGTCATCCGGTCGCAGAAGCATGTGGAGCTTGCCTGCCGGGCGGCAAGGGAGTCGCTGGTCCTGTTGAAGAATGATGGACTGCTGCCGCTCAAGCCGGAAGGCCTGCGCAAGGTGGCGGTCATCGGCCCGACGGCGGATGACATGGATGTGCTCGTGGGCAACTATGCCGGCACGCCGGTCGAACCGGTCACGCTGTTGCAGGGCCTGAAACGCAAGCTCGAGCCGCTGGGTGTCGAGATTCTCCAGGAGCAGGGAATTCCCTATGCCGACGGCAGTCGCACACGGGGCATGCCCATCCCGAACGGGGTATTCTTTGCCGATGCGGATGGTATCCGGCCGGGGTTGCTTTGCCGGATGTACAACGGTACGCGGTCGGCAGGCGCGCCAGTCGTGGAGCAGGTCGAGATGCGGCCCTTCCTCGAGTGGAACGGGGTCTGTCCCCGCCCTTCCCAGCTCACCGGGGTCGACTCGACTGTGGTCTGGTCCGGCTTCATGAAGCTGGAATGTAGCGGCGACCATACCTTCCATGTCCGCCTGCATGGCGGGTTCGCCCTCGAAATCGCCGGGCAAACCGTCGTGGCGGAGGAGCGGCCCGAGGCCATTGCCACCCTCGCCACCTTCACGGTCCCGTTGCGGAACGACCGGCTCGTGCCGGTCACCGTTACGTGGCGGCAGCGGCACACCGAGGGCTATCTGGTCATGAATTGGAATGCGCCTGCCGATGGGAAAGCCTCCCGGCTGGCGCTCGAACGTGCCATGGCGCTGGCCGCGCAGGCAGATCTCGTCATCCTGACCCTGGGCCTGAGCTACAAGCTCGAAGGCGAGGAGATGAGCTACAGCTACGAGGGTTTCCATCACGGCGACCGGACCACGATTGCGATGCCGGCCCCGCAGCAGGAACTCCTCGACCGCATCACTGCGCTGAAGAAGAAAACCATCCTGCTTCTGAGCAGCGGTTCCGGTATCGCCTTCAATCCGGACCCGGTCAATGCCGTCCTTCAAACCTGGTACTACGGCCAACAGGGGGGGCGGGCCGTGGCCGACGCGCTCTTCGGCGAATTCAGTCCCGCCGGCCGCTTGCCGGTGACCTTCTATCGCCGCGATGCCGACCTGCCGGCTTTCGAGGATTATACGATGAAGGGGCGGACTTACCGCTACTTCGAGGGGAAACCGCTCTTCGCTTTTGGACATGGCTTGACGTATACGGCCTTTGCCTACAGCGGGCTGGATGTCCGCCAGGAGGGCGATGGCCTGGTCGCCACGCTTACCGTCACCAATACCGGCAAGGTCGCCTCGGATGAGGTCGTGCAGCTCTATGCCTCCCGGGAGGACCGCGCCGCCGGGGATCCCTTCCGGTGGCTCGTCGGTTTCCAGCGCATTTACGATCTCGCGCCCGGCGAGACCCGTGTGGTAGGAATTGCCGTGCCCAAACGATGGCTGGCGCTCTGGAACGATCAACAGAAGAAGCGGGTGGTGGCGCCGGGCGAACTGTGCCTGGCGGCCGGGCCGGCCTCAGACAACCTGCTGCTCAAAGGCACCGTCGTCATTGAGAAGAAAGGCTGATGCATGGGTACAATAATGAAGAATACGATTGGGAATAAGGACCGGATGATCCTGCGGGAGTTGGCCCTGCAGTACGCGGAGCTTTGTGGAAGTGAGCGCAATCGGAGTGCGGTGGGGCACTGGCGGGATCTTAATAACCTGCGAGCCAAACGGCCTATGGTGTTCACCAATACACACCAGTTGACGCCGGAAATCGATCCGCACCTGCCGGAGCAGCGCCTTGAGAGTGAGCCGCTCCGTGCGGTAGAGCGCTGGTTCCAGCGGGCCTTGTGGGTCTCAACCCTGGGGGATGACCGTTGGTTTGCCCCCTGGTTCACGGTGCGGGCAACCCTGTTGCAGCCGGAGGGCGTCTGGGGGATTGAACCGAAACTTGTCGTGCATGAGAGCAGTCGCGGGTGGCGTCATTTTCCGGTCGTGACAAAAATGGAGGATTTGGACGCACTGAAGGCGACTGCGCATCGCGTGCTCGATCCGGATCCGCCCCTGGCCCGGATGTTGGAGGAGATCTTCGACGACATCCTGCCGGTGCACCGGAATCGGGTCAGTATTTATCATATCTGGGACGGCGTCATCGGGCCGGCGGCCGGCACACTTTTCGGTCTCGAGGAATTGTTGCTGGCGCTCTATGAACAACCGGAAATGGTGCACCGGTTCATGGCCTTTGCCAGTGAGAACATTGTCAAGAATTTCAAGCAATGTGAAGCGGCCGGCGACTGGAGTACGGCCGACTACTGGTACTACAACACCCCTCCGCATTGCGATGCATTGCCGGATCCCCGAGCCGGCATTTATGGCGCTCCGTTGAAGGATCTCGTGGGGTTCGGTCATTCCCAGGAGTTCGAGTCCGTCAGTCCGGCCATGTTCGAGGAGTTCCTGCTGAATTATCAGCGTCCGATTCTCGAGCTGTTCGGACGGGTCAGCTACGGCTGCTGCGACACGCTCGACCACAAGCTGGATGCCCTCAGCCAGATCCGGAATCTATCCAAAATTACGGTTGGCCCGTTGGCCGATCCAAGCCGATACCCGGAGCGCTTCGGCAAGCGGGCCGTTCTCTCCTGGCGCCCCATGCCCTCCCTGATGGTGAGTGATCGCTTTAGCGAAGACGCGCAGCGCCGTCAGATTCGTGAAGGGTTCGAGGCGCTACGGGGGTGTCAAGTGGAGGTTCATCTCCATGATCTCATGACCGTGCGCAACGAGGTGTCCCGTATTCACACATGGACGCAGATAGCGCGTGAGGAAGCGGAGCGGATGGGGTGAGGCCAGTTACGAAAGCAACGAGACATGGGGAAATTAATGATGAATCTTCAGGATGGTATTCACGGTATGTTGGCGCGGGAGAAGATGAGTGCTGCGGCACGGCTGCTGCGGGACACCTATGCGATCACGCCCGGGGCGCCTTTTATACAGCGCGAGTTCGGGTTCTATAGTCTTGAACGGTGGGCGGAGCAGGGGATGCCGCAGGATGTGCCGCGGCCGCAGCTGTTCGGGTTTTCGCCGCGGGCCGGCGTGGGGCTGGGCGGACTGGGCTGGTGCGAGGCCGCGTTTTGTCCCGGATTCGAGGAGAAGGTGCTCGAGGACCGGGGCGAGTATGAACTGGTTCAGGACAGTTCCGGCCGGCACGTCCTCTGCTTCAAGGGGCGCCGGAGCGGCTTCATGCCGGAGTATCTCGACCACCCTGTCAAGGACATGAAGACATGGGTGGAACGGTGCAAGTGGCGCATGGACCCTGCCAGTCCGGAGCGCTATGCCACGATTGAAAAGGATATGAAGGACAGGATGCCCGCCATCGCCCAAGGCAATATGGTGACTCAGGGAATGGTGGGCGGGTATATGTACCTCCGCAGCCTGATCGGGCCCGGCGACCTGCTCTACAAGTTCTACGACGAGCCGGAGTTGATCCATGACTGCATGCGGACGTGGCTGGCTCTGGCCCAGGCGGTGACGGCAAAATACCAGCAGTATGTGGCCATCGATGAATTGTTCATTGCTGAGGACATCTGCTACAACCACGGCTCGCTGATCTCGCCGGAGATGATCCGCGAGTTCCTATTCCCCTACTACCAGGAGCTGATCCACGGGATCAAGTCGCGCCAGATCGATAAGACCCGCCACCTCTACTTCCAGGTCGACACCGACGGCTGGGCGGTGCCGGTGATCCCGCTCTACCAGGAACTCGGCATGGACGTGATGAGTCCGTTCGAAGTGACCTCCGGTTGCGACGTCGTGGAGATCGGCAAGCAGTACCCGAACCTCGTCATGTCCGGCGGCGTCGACAAGCGAATCCTGGCCCAGGGCAAGGACGCCATCGACCGCATGATCGACCGCATCTTCCCGGCCATGCAGGCACGCGGCGGCTACATCCCGACCTGTGACCACGGCGTCCCGGAAGAGGTCTCCTACGAGAACTATCTGCACTACCGCAGGCGTGCCCGGGAGTTTGCGTGATGCTGAACGCGTACAACGTGGTTTGGACCTCGCCCAGCCGGGATGCATCGGAGTCGATGCCCTGCGGTGGCGGTGATATCGGATTGAATGTCTGGGTGGAGGACGGCGATGTGCTGTTCTATCTCTCGC
>CAZZBA010000214.1:0-2867 GCA_964652765.1 uncultured Victivallales bacterium
GCGCTGCGGGCCATGGCGTCTGGGTGTCCCTATCGCCGTGCGCTGGAACAGGTCCAGGCGGTGGAGGCCGCCGTCGTGCAGCTTAACCGCAACCTTTCCGAATCGCTGGTGTTCGGCAATGCATTCTTCAAACTGATCGGACCATGATAAGCGAGCCTGTATGATGGAGAAATTGGTGGCAGTCGAGATCGATGCGGGGGAGCACATCCAGTGCGTCTGTCCGCAGGGTGTGTCCGTGCATGCGCAGGACCGGTGTGTCTACGATACCGGTCAGGTTCTCGATGTAGGCACCGTTGTGGCGCTCCTGGCGGATGAGCCCGATCCGGCGGCAGCCGCGCGGTTGCCGAGGATCGTGCGCTGCGTGACCCTGCAGGACCAGGCCAAGGCGCGCGAGAACGAGTTGATGGGCAGCATGGCCATTGAGAGTTGCCGGGCGATGGTGGCGGACCTGCAGTTGCCGATGCGTCTGGTTCGTGGCCGTTTCACGTTCGACCGCAAGCTCTTCCTGGTGCTGTTCGCGGCAGAGGACCGGGTCGACTTCCGGGAACTGCTCAAGCGGCTCTCGACCGAACAGCACTGCCGGGTGGAGCTGCGGCAGATCGGTGTGCGCGATGAGGCGGCGCTGATCGGCGGGCTGGGGCCTTGCGGACGGGTGCAGTGCTGCTGCTCCTGGCTCAAGACGTTCGAGTCGGTCAATGTCCGCATGGCGCGCACGCAGAGGCTGTCGTTGAACCCGAATGCCATCAGCGGCATGTGCGGACGGCTGAAGTGCTGCCTGCGGTACGAGTATGATCAATACCAGGAGGCGTTGCAGGGAATGCCGCGTGAGGGGACGCGGGTTGAGACGCCCGATGGAGGTGGCCGGGTCGTCGATATCATCACGCTGCCGCGGCGGGTGCGCGTGCGGCTTGATGACGAGAGGATCATGGAGTACGATGTGGACGAGTTGCATTAGGGGCAAGGGTTAGGCGTTAGGGATTAGGGGTTAGAATCTAGGGGTTAGTAATGCCTAACGCCTAATGCCTAATCCCTTTGATTAACCTGAAAACAGGGGTATAACCGTTGAAGGATTTGCATTAGCGGAGGATCGATTATGAAAATACTGGTCATGCACGGGCCGAATCTGGACATGCTCGGGAAACGTGAACCCGAGGTGTACGGGAGCGAGACGCTTGATTCGATCAATCAACGCATCCTGGCGGCGGCGGTCGCTGCCGGGGTCGAGGCGGAGTGTTTCCAGAGCAACGACGAGGGGACGCTCGTCTCCAGGCTCTGGCAGGCGGTTGGTGCGTTCGATGGCGTGATCTTCAATCCGGCCGCCTATACGCATACGAGCGTGGCGCTGCACGACGCGATCAAGGGCTGCGGCCTGCCCTGCGTGGAGGTCCACCTGTCGAACACGCACAAGCGCGAGGCGTTCCGGCATGTGAGTTTGACGGCGGGAGCCTGCATCGGGCAGATCATGGGATTCGGCGCGACCGGTTACCTCCTGGCTTTGCAGGGGCTGGTTGACTATCTGAAAGGCGGTCGGGCATGAAGCATCTGAATCGTTTCCTGCTGTTGCTTGTTTGTGCCATGCTGATCGGCGGCGGGTTGGCGTTGGCACTGCTGGTGCTGTTTCCGGCTGACTGGCAGACCGCTTGCGTGGTCCTGGCCGGCTCGCGGGTTGGCTGCCTGGTGGCCGGTTTGCTGCTGGTGGCCCTGGGTGTGCTGCTGATTTTCACCGAGGCCCCGCGCCGCCGCCGCGACCGTTTCCTCTCGTTCCAGAACGAGGGTGGCGCGGTCAACATCAGCACCGAGGCGATTTCCGAGTACATTGGCAAGCTGGTATCGGCATTCCCGTCGATCATCCGGATGACGCCGGTGGTCGAGCCCTGTCGCCGCAAGGTGGATATCGTGATTGACGTGCGCATCAAGGCCGGCCCTCAACTGCATGAGATCTGCGAGGTGCTGCAGAAGCGCGTCCGTGAGAGCATGGAGAGCGGCCTGGGTATACACGACGTGCGTCATGTGGTGGTCCGCGTCAAGGAGATCAGCACCGAACACAAGACCGAATGATGCGACTGGAAGATGCGCTTTTATACGTGATCCTTGAAAAGGAACCGTCGGGCGGGGCAGGGGCCTTCTGCGAGGCGGCGATTGCCGGCGGGGTTGACGTGATCCACATCGGGCGAGGGCTGGCGGGCGAGGCGGCGGCGGTGCGCGAGGTGTGCCGCCGCGACGATGCGCTGTTCATCGTTTCCGACGATGCCGCGGCCGCCGTCGCGAACGGGGCCGACGGCACGCACATCAGTGATGCGTCTGAGCCGGTCGGCCGGTACCGGGCGCTCATGGGCGAGGGCGGTCTAGTCGGGGTATCCACCCGCAGCCGCAACGATGCGCTGCTGGCTCTGGAGATGGGTGTGGATTACCTGCTGCACTGGGAGGGGTCTGCCTGTGCGGCGGCGTTCGCGTTGCTGCCCGGTGCCGCAGGCAATGTGCTTTTCGCGGCGGGGCTGGCGGGCTTGGAGGAAGCCCGCGCGGTGGTCGAGTCGGGCGTCTACCGGCTATGCATCGATGCCGCCGCGCTCGATGGCGGTGATGTGACGGCTGGCGCGGCCGCCTATTCGCGGCTGCTGGGACGGTCGATTTGAGTGGTGGAGTTGAGAGAATTCGCCCGCCCATTGCGGTGGGGAGAATATGGTGGTAACTGGGGAAGATTAAGGCAAAAGATTAGGGCAAAAGATTAGGAGTGGAGCATATTCAACCTTGATCTTTCGCCTTAATCTTTCGCCCTGATCTGTGATAAAAAACAATGAAGTGACAGAAGCGCAAAAGGACTGAATATGCAGGATGTGGAACTGGTGGTGGTGGGGTCGATCGGCCTG
>CAZZBA010000214.1:2877-6998 GCA_964652765.1 uncultured Victivallales bacterium
AACAACCAACGCCCAAGTTGGGGAGCATTTTCTTGGATTGTTGGGCGTTGGATGTTGGTTGTTGGGCGTTGAAATGAATAGGTAAACGTAAGGAGGGTGTTCATAATGCAGGATGTGGAACTGGTGGTGGTAGGGTCGATCGGCCTGGATACAATCGAGACCAAGTACGAGCGCCAGGAGGATATTCTGGGCGGCTCGGTAAGCTACGCCTGCGCGGCGGCCTCGTTCTTTGCCAGGACCGGCATGGTCGGGGTGGCCGGCACGGATTTCCCGGAGGAATTCATGGATTGCTACCGGCATTTCGGGATCGATCTCGAAGGGCTGCAGTTGCAGGAGGGCAGCACCTTCCGCTGGAGCGGGGTGTACGAGGACGACATGATCAACCGCCGCACGCTCTCGACCTGCCTGAATGTGTTTGCCGATTTCATGCCGGAACTGCCTGTACGCTACCAGTCCGCACCCTACGTGCTGCTGGGCAACATCTCGCCTGAGCTGCAGTTGCATGTGCTCTCGCAGGTCACCGCGCCGAAGTTCGTGCTGGCCGATACGATGGACCTGTGGATCAATATCGCCGACGAGCCGCTGCAGGAAGTCATCCGCCGTGTCAACATGCTGGCGTTGAACGATGGCGAGGCGCGGCTGCTGACGCAGGAGCAGAACCTGAAAGGCTGCGCCCGTCGCATCCTGGATATGGGGCCGGATTACGTGGTCATCAAGAAGGGCGAGCACGGGGCCCTGCTGGCCTCGCGCAGTGGTTTCTACCTGATCCCGGCCTTCCCGGTCGATGACGTTGTCGACCCCACGGGGGCTGGCGATGCCTTTGCCGGTGCCTTCATGGGGTACTTGACGCAGCAGGACCGTGTCGACGACAAGACCGTCTGCGAGGCCCTGTTGTATGGCAGCGTGGTCGCCTCGTTCAACGTCGAGGCCTTCAGCCTCAACCGGCTGGAACTGCTCGACAAGCAGGCGATTGACGCCCGGCTGGCGGCGCTGAAGGCCATGATCAGGATCGGGTGATTCGCGCACGGGAGGGGGCGGGCAAAAAGAGGGTGGTAATTCTTCGGGGGAAAGATTGAACATCCAACATCCAACGTCCAAGTCTGGGAGCCTTTTCTTGGATTGTTGGGCGTTGGATGTTGGTTGTTGGGCGGTGAAATGAATTGAAGTTAAAGGAGCTAGTCATGCGTATTTTAAGATTGATGTCGGTTGTGATGGTGTTATCGGTTTGTTGTATCTCGGCGCAGGCGGGGGACTGGCCGCAGTTCCGCGGGCCGGACCGTGACGGCAAGGCCGCGGCTGGTCCGGCCCTGCTGAAAGCCTGGCCGGAGTCGGGACCGCGCCTGCTCTGGTCCTACGAGCAACTGGGCACGGGTTACGCATCCGTCTCGATCACGGATGGGATGGTCTATACGACAGGGCTCGAAGACGAGGCGGGAATGCTCTATGCGTTCGATTTGGCAGGCAAACTGCTCTGGAAGGTTTCTTATGGTCCCGATTGGAGCAAGAGCTACAAGGGATCGCGTACGACGCCCACGGTGCATAAGGGCAAGCTTTACCTGATGAGCGCCTTTGGCAAGGCGGCTTGTTTGGATGCCAAAACCGGTCGTGAGCTCTGGTCGGTCGACACGGTCGCCACGTTCGGGGCGCGTAACATCGCCTGGGGAATCACCGAATCGCCACTGGTGCTGGATGACAAGGTTATCTTCACCCCTGGTGGTTCGGAAGCAGGCGTCGTGGCGCTCGATCCGGCTACCGGCAAAACCATCTGGGTCTGCCAGGGCGTCAACGACCTGTCCGGCTACTGCTCGCCGATCCTGGTCAACCGCGGTGGGCGCGACATCATCGCCCAGCTTACCGGTACCGCCTTCATCGGCATCGAGGCCAGCAGCGGGAAATTGCTGTGGAACCAGAAACGCAGCAAGGAGCCGGCTCACAAGATCCAGGCCGTCTCGCCGGTGTATGACGACGGCAAGTTCTACGTGACCACCGGCTATGGCGGAGAGCGTGGCGAGATGTACAGCCTGAGTGCCGATGGTACGCAGGTTACCAGCCAGTGGCGCGATGCCGAGCTCGACAGCCAGCTTGGCGGCGTGGTGCTGCTTGACGGGATAATCTACGGTGCGGCCGACCGCAACAACAAGGGAGCCTGGCTCTGCATGAACCTGGCGACTGGCAAGGTGGCGGCCAAGACGCCCGCGGTGGGCACGGGCGCGGTGATCTTCGCTGACGGCATGCTCTACGGCGTTGGCGAGAACGGGGAGGCCGGACTGGTCGTGCCCGACCCGGCGGATTTCCGCATGGTCAGCTCCTTCAAGCTGCCGGCTGGTGGTGACGGCCCCTTCCGGGCGCACCCCGCCATCGCCGATGGTCGCCTCTACATCCGGCACGATACCCGCCTCTTCGTCTACGACATCAGGAAGCCGTGAAGTATGGATATTCCGGGAACCAGGCAGCCTTGGATCGCGCCGTACGACAAGCAGTTCTACCAACCCGGTCGATAACCTGGCGACGCTTGCCGCGCACCGGATCCCGATCCTGCATGTGTATGGCGATGCGGATGAAGTCGTGCCGTGGGAGGAGAACTCGGGTGTTGTGGCCGAGCGCTACCGGCAGATGGGGGGCAGCATGACGCTGATCGCGAAACCAGGGTGCCGGCATCATCCCCACGGCCTCCCGGACCCGACCCCCGTTGTCGACTTCATCATGCAGCACACCGTTCAGTCCTGAAGCGCACAAGCCGGAACGCCGTCATAGACTGCAGATCGCAGACTGAAGACCAATTTTGGATTGCATCGATCAGGAAGGTGGGCTACATTTCACTTATTGTCAAATATATCGACGAACGGAGTATGCCTATGAAACGGTCGATCCAGTTTGGAAAAGCGACCTACGAGTACCCGAGCGACCTGCTCCAACCTCTGCGGGATAGCCGCGATGTCGCGACGAATCGGGATGCCCTTCTTGCCCGTCTGGATGAAGACGGCTACTTGTATCTACCGGGCTTTCTCGATCGCGATGATGTCCTGCAGGCCCGCCTCGTCACCCTGCGCTACATGGCCGAGCATGAAGCCATGGAACCCGGCTCCCGCCCGCTCGATGGCGTAATGGGGCAGTACGGCAAGCACGTCGGCCTTATGGGCAAGCGAGCCATCACGCACCACCCTGACGTCCTGAAAGTACTCGCCGCCGACCGGCTGTTTGAACTCTACGCCATGATCCATGGCGAACCCATATACACGTTTGACTACAAATGGCTCCGCGCTGTCGGCCATGACGACTGCACCGGCGCGCATATGGACTTTGTCTACATGGGCCAAGGTTCCCAACGCTTGATGACGACATGGATCCCTCTTGGTGATATCCCCATCGAACAGGGTACCCTCTGTGTCTGCCCTCGGTCCAATCACTCCAACGGGTTTGCCAGGATCCGCGATACCTACGGGCGGATGGATGTCGATCGCGACCGCACGGAAGGCTGGTTCACGAGAGACCCGCGCGAGATCACGCAGAAATTCGGCGGTTTCTGGCAAACGGGCGATGTCCAGGCCGGCGATATCATCACCTTCGGGATGCATCTCATGCATGCATCCACCACGAACGTGACGGATAAATGGCGTCTGTCCTGCGATGTCCGCTTCCAGCCCGCTGCCGACCCCATGGATCCGCGCTGGTCCGGCAAGGAACCCGCAGGCCATACGCGGGCTATTGATGCCCCGGTAAAGACCAAATCCATGGCCGAGGCACGCGCTGAATGGGGTGTCTAGCGCTAGGATCATGGTGGGGTAAGAGGTGGGGTAAGGGTCACGCCGTCGCCATTCTTCATTCACGCCATGCAGGGCGCGGCAATCCCTCTTTCATACCCAGCAACTGGAAGCGCGGCGGGACTGGCGGCTGCGTGACCGTTCAGCGGATTCCGCGGGGCATGTAATTCTGAGCTTGCAATTAGCCGATTAATATGAATATAAATAGCCGAAAAATTATTACATAAATCACCGAATGCGAACCACTAAATGGCGGATTACATCATGGCCTACCATCCGAGAATTGCCGATGCGGTACTCGTCAAGGGACTTGAACGGTCCGACGCGGATATGGTCGAGGGAACCAAAGCGGGCGGGAAA
>CAZZBA010000215.1:0-6995 GCA_964652765.1 uncultured Victivallales bacterium
GGTCATGATCTATTTCTCGGGGCATGGCGGCGCCGAGCCCTCCCTGCGCGGCACGGCCGAGGACGGCACTGAAAAGTACATGATGCTGGCCGACAGCCGGCTCGATGACATGTATGGCACGGCCTTGCCGATGAGTGAACTTTCGCGTATATTCGGACGGATCCGGGCCGACAAGCTGCTCTTTGTAATGGATTCCTGCTATGCCGGCGCTGCGGGCGACGGCGGCAAGGGGGTATTGCGCGAAGGCATGAAGGCGATCGGCTTGAACGACGATTACCTCAATGCGCTGACCGGCAGTCGCGGCACGGTTGTGCTGACGGCCTCCATGGCAAGCGAGGTCTCCATGGAATCGCCTGAATATGGCATGGGGGTGTTCACGCATTTCTTTTGCGAGGCATTGCAGGCGGGTGATTCCGATGGCGACGGCCTGATCTCGGTGATGGAGCTTTACCAGCATCTCGAACGCCATGTTCCGGCAGCGGCAAAGAAGCTGAGCTCGTCGCAGCACCCGGTTTTGAAGGGTGAAATCAGTGGGGCGTTCCCGATCGCGGTGGTACAGGAGGAGAAGAAATGAGTCAGTGGTTATGCATAGGGTTGGCGGGGTTGTTGACGGCTTCGGGTGTCTTTGCGGAATCGCCTGCGGAAGCGGAACCGGTTGCGGAAGCCGGAGCGAAGGCAGAGGTGGACACGACGGAGGATGCCGTTTCAACCAATGGCGTGGATGAAATCATGGGAGAGTGGCGTGGCAAGGATGTCTATGTCTACGTGCGGGAAGCGTGGACGCTGGAGATCACTTACTTGAACCCTGATACGCGCAGTGAGGGCCAGCAAGGGCGGCTGTTTAAGGATGGCAATCCGGTTGACGCCCCGGAAAACAGGGGGTCGCTGGTGACTCCGCTGGGATTGCTGAAGCACTACGGCAGCGAGCGCAAGCACCCATGGGATGTGACCGGCTGGAACTTTGCCGATCGTCGCAAGATCCAGCGCTCCGCCGATCTCCCGCGACCGGCAGAAAGGCCGGGTGCGGTAACCGATCCGGCCTCGTGCGCACAACCGTAGAATGGCAGATCAATGCCCTTCTCGCCCGTCATCACGTCGACTTGTGGCTGTCCGGGCATGAACACCATTCCCCTTGGACCGAAGCGGCCATCGGGCAGAGAGACGAGACATGGTTCATCAACGTCGCCTCGATGAGCCATGCCTACAATACCGGAGAGAGCCAGTCCTTTGTCCTGGAGTTCACCGAGGGGGAGCACCAGATCAAGGTACGCCGCCGCGTGCATGACAAAGCGACGTTTCCGGAAAAGGGATCCATCGTGATTCCGCTTCAATGCGACATCAAGCTGGGGACACCCGTCGAAGAACGTTATGTACCCCCGGAAGCGCCGATGAACCCGTCGGCAATTTAAACGGAAATATTAATAGACCTTTATGGTATTGTTATGTACTATTATGCCACTTAAGAGATCTATAGAGGATTGTTGTGAATGTAAAAGATGAAGACCTTATGGCCGTGTTAGGGGAGCGGATTCGCGAGTTGAGGCTGCGGGAGAATATTGCACAGACCGTGCTGGCGGCGCGGAGTGGGGTTTCGCTGAAGGCTGTGAAGAATCTGGAAAATGGCACGGGTGCAACCGTGGCTTCATTGCTGAGGGTGCTGCGTACCTTAGGTCGGACCGGGTGGATTGAGGCGCTTGGTCCCAAGGTCGCCATCAGTCCGATGCAGATGGTGAACCGCAAGAAAGCGCGCCTGCGGGCGACACGAAAGAAGACCGAGGTGGCTGATGTATAAGCCGGTCGAACTCATCGAAGTCTGGATATGGGGAGAGCGGGTCGGGGCTGTCGCCCAGGATCCGGGAACAGGTTTCTATGCGTTTGAATATGATCCCCGTTTCGTCCGTACGGGAATTGAATTAGCGCCTCTGTTCATGCCACTCCGGAAGTCAAATGAGCCGTTTGTATTTCCGGACTTGCCGGAAGAAATCTATCATCGCCTCCCGGCGCTTCTTGCCGATGCGTTGCCGGATTCCTTCGGCAACATCCTGATTGATGCATGGCTGACAGAGCAGGGGATCGAACGGAACCGGATCACCGTGCTGGATCGCTTGGCGTACATGGGAAAGCGAAGCATGGGAGCACTGGAATTCAAACCCGTGATCGGACCGAGAGAGAAGACGCCCACCGCGATCGAACTATCCGAACTTGTGGAAAGCGCACGGCGTGCCGTGTATGGCGAATTAGGAACGGATACTCGCGCGGATGCGGCGTTGCACCAGTTGATGCAGGTTGGCACATCCGCTGGAGGAGCGCGGGCCAAGGCCGTGATCGGCTGGGATCGCAACCGTCGGAAACTCTGTTCCGGACAGTTTGATGTTCCGGATGGCTTTGAACACTGGATCATCAAATTCGACGGTGTCGGGGATACACCCAATTCGACGCAGGATTCAGGACGGGTGGAGCTGGCTTATCACAACATGGCTCGGGCGGCCGGTATCACGATGATGGAATGCGATCTTTTTTGCCATGACGGACGCGCGCACTTCATGACCCGGCGGTTCGATCGTGACGGCAACACCAAGCACCATCTACAGACACTCTGTGCGATGGCACATCTATCCTTTCATCAGCGGGCTGCCTACAGCTATCACCAGCTATTCCAGACCGTCAACGAACTCGGGATGGACTACACCGCACGCGAAGAGGTTTTCCGGCGCATGGCCTTCAACGTACTGGCGAAAAATGGCGATGATCACAGCAAGAATGTCTCGTTCCTTTTGAAGCAAGGGGGGCGTTGGGAACTTGCGCCCGCGTATGACCTCACCTACGCCTACACCTTGCTCGGTGAGTGGAACGAGTGGGCGAACAGTCGGGTGATGGCGGTCAACGGAAAATTCTCGCACATCACCTCCAAGGATCTGCTGGAGGTTGCGGAGCAATTCGGCATCGGGACCGCACGGCGGGAACTGGATCGCGTCATCGATGCGGTTCGTCGATGGCCAGAGTTCGCCGTCGCTGCCGGCGTGACGGACGAAGCCGTCATCAAAGCCCTGATCTAGGCAAAGCTGAAAGAAATATTGATCTGAAACGGTTATTCAATCACAACGGCATGCGAGGTGAAATGAGATCAAGCTCCCCGATGGAGTCGCGTCCCATATTGGCCTTGGTCTCCAGGATGATAAGACGGACATCAGGAATCTCGTCTCATTCCTGAGAACGAGACTCCCGCAATTGCCCCTTGAACGAGAATGAACAAAGAAGATTCCAACCGGCTGTATGATAATCTCGATCTGTGTGACATCATGAGGTGGGTCGTCGGCACTCCTGAGGTAATTCGGTGAAGAGGAAAACCAGAAACAGTGGCGGCATGTTCATGAAGGCAATCTTTTCCCAACCACTGGTCAAGTGGATCGGGGCGGGGGATTGCGTTTGCGCAGGAGGGGGACGCATTGGACGAACAGCACCCCAGCCAGGATCAGTGCGCAGCCGATGATGCCGCGGGTGGTGAGCCGCTGGTCCAGGATCAGGTAGCCCGCGAGCGCGGCAAAGACGGCTTCGAGGCTCATGATAATCGCGGCCGGCGCGGCCGGGCACCGCTTCTGGCAGATGACCTGCAGTGTGAAGGCTATGCCTACGGACCCCAGTCCGGCATATGCGATGGCACCGGCGGCCGCGTTGATCTGGGCAGGGGTGACCGATTCGAACGTCACGGCCGCCAGTGCACTCAAGAGCGCGCAGACGGCGAATTCCAGGCAAGCGATCTTGATCGGATCGCCCTGCCCGGCGATACGGTCAATCACCAGGATCTGGCAGGCCCAGAGCACTGCACATGCCAGTGTCAACACGTCTCCTCGTCCGATGCGGAATGTATCCGTGACGCTCAGCAGGTAGAAGCCTGACAGGCAGATCAGGATGCCGATCCATAAGCTCCCCGCGGTCTTGATCCGCAGGCGCAGGCCGATCAAGGGGACAAACAGCACATACAAGGACGTGATGAAGCCTGAATTCGCACTGGAGGTAAACTGCAGGCCGACCTGCTGCAGGCCGGCGGCGGCGAAGAGGAAGAAACCGGCGATCAGGCTGCCTTTCATGGGGAAGGCACCGGTCGTTCGGTCCGGTCCCGTCAGCACCCGCTGCCGCCAGGCCATTACCGGTACGATGGCGATGGCCCCGAGCGCGAAGCGCAGGGCGTTGAATGTCATGGGGCCGACGCCCTTCTGCATGCCGATCTGCTGGGCGGCAAAGCCTCCTCCCCAGATGATTGAAAGCAGCAGGAGCAGCAGCTCGTATTTGAGTACCCCGTCTCGCTTCATGCGGGTGCTCCCGTGTCAGGGGGCAGCAGTACGACATCCTCCGGATCGATCCACAGTGGTATCGTGCCGCCGTCTGCCGTCGGACGCGGGTTAAGCTCGGAGACCTTCAGCACGGTCCCGGCACCGATCGCGATCTCGTGCTGGGCCAGCTCGCCGAGGTAGATCGAGTGCCGCCGTGTCCCCTGCAGGCGGTTGTGCATGCCTGCAGGCGGTTCGCCCAGGTGAACCGCTTCGGGGCGGATCGAGATGCATACTGCTGCGCCAGTGGCGCGCGCACCATCGGATCTTATCGTGCTGTGCAGCGGGCCGATCGGGGAATCAACGGTGGTGATCCCCTGGCCGGCCGCGACGATCTTACCGTCGATCACGTTGGTCTCGCCGATAAACCCGGCGACGAACACGCTGGACGGACGGCGATAGATTTCCGACGGGCTTCCGATCTGCTGGATGCGTCCGCCATTCAGGACGGCCAGGCGGTCGGCAACGGACAGTGCTTCCTTCTGGTCGTGTGTGACATAGATCGCCGTGATCCCCGCCTGCTTGCAGATGTTGCGGATCTCCTGCCGCATTTCCAGGCGCAGCTTGGCATCCAGGTTCGACAGCGGTTCGTCCAGCAGCAGGCATCGGGGATGGATCACCAGGGCGCGGGCCAGCGCCACGCGTTGCTGCTGTCCGCCGGAAAGGGCATTGGGCTTGGTCTCCGCCCGGTCGATCATCCGCACCATCGCCAGGGCCTCATCCGTGCGCCGCCGCTTCTCGGCGGTCGGCAGTTTGCGCATATCCAGTCCGAAAGCGACATTCTGGCGGAGGGTCATGTGCGGCCAAAGCGCATAGCTCTGGAAAACCATGCCGGTATCCCGCAGGTGCGGTGCCAGGCGTGTGACGTCGCGCTCGCCGATATGCACGGAGCCGCCGTCGGGGATGCAGAAGCCGGCGATCGAGCGTAACAGGGTGGTCTTGCCGCAGCCGCTCGGGCCGAGCAGGAAGAACAGCTCGCCGGGCTCGATGGCCAGCGAGATGTCATCCATGGCAAGGTTGCCGCCGGGGAAGGTCTTGCAGAGGTTCCGGATATGTACTTGTTCAGCCATGAACGTAATGCTATCGGAGAGACGATTCCGGTACAAGCGAATTGTTGATCATGTTCAAATGGGGTAAGTTTGAATTGCATGTGGTGGGGGTGGCATGGTAGGATGCGCGCCGTTTTCATGACTGACAGGTAGCGATTGACTATAAAACAGCCGTTTCGGCAGAAAGAAGGGGGCTCGTGATGAAGGCATATTTTCCAACAATCGACAAGATCCAGTATGAAGGTCCCAAGTCAAGGAATCCGCTGGCGTTCAAAGTCTACGACCCGGCCGAGAAGGTTGCCGGCAAGACCATGCGCGAGCATCTGCGCTTTTCGGTTGCCTACTGGCACACGATGAAGGGAACCGGATCAGACCCGTTCGGTGGCGCCACGCTGATCCGTCCCTTGAACGACTCGTCCGATCCGCTGAAGGCGGCAGAGGATACGATGCGGGCGGCATTCGAGTTCTTCACCAAGATCGGTGTGGATTACTACGCCTTTCATGATCGCGACATCTGCCCGGAGGGGGAGTCGCTGCAGGAATCCAACAAGATGCTTGACCGCATTGTGAAGCTGGCTGGAAAGCTGCAGCAGGATACCGGCGTCAAACTGCTCTGGAACACCTCCAACATGTTCAGTCACCGCCGCTTCGCCAATGGCTCGGCGACCAACCCGGACGCCGCCGTGTTCGCCTACGGTGCTGCACAGGTGAAGAAAATGCTGGAAGTCGGGCTTGAGCTCGGTGCGACGAACTATGTCTTCTGGGGCGGGCGCGAGGGGTATTCCACCCTGCTCAACACCGATCTGAAGCGCGAGCTGGATCACCTGGCCCGCTTCCTGCAGATGGCCGTTGATTACGCGAAGAAGATCGGCTTCACCGCGCAGTTCCTGATCGAGCCCAAGCCCAAGGAGCCCACCCGTCACCAGTACGACTTCGATTCGGCCACGGTGATCAGCTTCCTGAAGTCCTACGGGCTTGAGAAGCATTTCAAGCTCAATGTCGAGAACAACCATGCCACGCTGGCCGCCCACAGCTTCCATCACGACCTGA
This sequence comes from uncultured Victivallales bacterium, assembly GCA_964652765.1. Taxonomy (GTDB): domain Bacteria; phylum Verrucomicrobiota; class Kiritimatiellia; order UBA8416; family UBA8416; genus UBA8416. The sequence goes on from CAZZBA010000215.1 coordinate 6,428, forward strand.
AGGTCGCGGCGATCAACGGCATGCTCGGCAGTGTGGATGCCAACCAGGGCGATCTGCTGCTCGGCTGGGACACCGACCAGTTCCCGACGGACCTGTACAGTGCCACAATGGCGATGCTGGTGATCCTGGAGCAGGGCGGTATCGCCCCCGGCGGCCTGAACTTCGACGCGAAGGTTCGCCGCGAATCCACGGATCTGGAAGACATCTTCATTGCGCACATCGGTGCGATGGATACCTTCGCGCACGGCCTGAAGGTAGCGGCGAAGCTGATCAAGGACGGCGTATTGAGCGAGAACCTCAAGGCGCGCTACGCCTCCTACGATTCCGGTGTCGGTGCCAAGATCGAGGACGGGACGGCCACGCTGGAGAGCCTGGAAGCCTATACACTGAAGCACGGCGAGCCGCAGGCCCGCAGCGGCAGGCAGGAACTGCTGGAGAACGTGATCAACCAGTATATCCTGACGACGCGGTAAAGATGAGATCCCACCGGGCTTGTCCCGGTGGTGAATGAAGTTGAGTTTGGACGGTTGCGGCGTTGAAACGTTTGCCACCACCGGCGCAAGGCCGG
>CAZZBA010000216.1:0-5565 GCA_964652765.1 uncultured Victivallales bacterium
TTCACCGTTCGCGTCGCCGTTCTCGTAGGCCGCAAATTATAGAAAAGGGAATGAGAACCATGAACGAAATCGAATTCGATATGATTGGCTTTGGCTGCGTCTCCTGTGTCTACTCAATCGAGAAGCTCGGGCGCAAGATCGCGGGTGTGGTCGATATCCACGCCAGCCTGGCCGAGAAGCGCGTACGCGTCAAATACAACGGCGACCGCGCCGCCATCGTGCGCCAGCTCACCGATGTCGTCAGCCGCATCGGCCACGAGATCCGCGAACGCTCCGCGTGAGGCGGGCGTCGCGCGTAAAGCGAATGTAGGACGGCTTGCCTATAACTTGGTCATTTTGTCTCACTTTTCGGTGAACGAGAGCGGCGACCCAGCCTTTGGCGTAGGCTGGTCGCCGTTCTCGTTAACCGATAGAGGAGACGAGGATGAAGGTGGGCATCATTCTTCGCCGCTGCTTTTTCTTCTAAGGAGTTTCCTTCTCATCCGTAGTCATGGTAGAAACCGGCAGTCGCGAATGCGGTTTCAAATGCATGGGAAAGGAAAACAATGAACAATGAGAATGATCGTAACCTATGGCTTCACCACCTCGTGAAGCGTTACGAGAAGCCGCTATGCCAGTATGCGTATTCCATCTTGCATAATGCGGAAACCGCCCGCGAGGTCGTGCAGGACACGTTTCTGCGTCTCTGCAAGCAGAGCCGAAGCAAAATCGAGCCGCGTATCCCCGCCTGGCTTTTCCGCGTTTGCAGGAACCGTGCACTGGACATCGTACGAAAGGAGCGACACATGATTGCCCTCGACGAGCAGCTATCCGAGGAAATTCCAACCTCGGATCGAGCACCGGACGAAAACGCCGCGATCCGCGACAACATGCGTGTGCTGATGCAACAGGTTGCCGCGCTGCCGATGAACCAGCAGGAGGTCATACGCCTCAAGTTCCAGCAGCAACTCAGCTATCGCGAGATCGCCGCCGTCGCTCGACTCTCGGAGTCGAATGTCGGCTTCCTGTTACACACGGGACTCAAGACCCTGCGCCACCAAATGCAACATTGCTAGGAGATATTATCATGACCATGAATACAAACGACCCCCGACTGACCGCCTATGCCTTAGGCGAAGCCAAAGCCGACGATCAAGCCGCTGTCGAAACCGCCTTGCGTGAATCCCCGGAACTCCAGGACGAAATCGATGCAATCCGTCAAATCGGCGATAAACTGGCAAAGGGCTTTGAAAAGGAAGAAGCCCCTGTGCTCGATAAGGAAGCCCGCGAAAAGATCGTTGCCAGCGCCGCCCGAACCCTTTCGTTCGTTCCGGCGGCTACCTGGCACCGCTGGCTGGCGGCCGCCGCCGTCATAACACTACTGGTCGGCAGCATCACCCTCTTGCAACCGAATCGGGAAGAAGACACGCGCCCCGCTTTCATCAACGTATCGACGCCTGAACCCATCGCCGAACAACAACCGGAAGTGCGTCCAGAACCGCCCCCGCCCCCCATCGCGGAAATCGAGGAGGTTGTTTTGGAGAATGTCCAGCCAGAACCAGCCCCCCAACCCATCTTAGCTGCTCCCGCCATGGTTAAACCACCGGTGAAAACGAGGGGTGATATTGCCAAAATCACGAGAATGGGGGCAGTAGTACCTACTACTACCATTGCGCCGTCGCGGCCCTCGATAGAGGGCGAAATGATACCAAACGGTTTAACGCCTTTGGATACCGAGGAGTATGACTTGATCCGCGACAACCCGTTCCGCAAGGTTGCCGATCATCCCCTGTCGACCTTCTCGATCGATGTCGACACCGCCTCGTATGCCAACATCAGGCGGATGCTCAATCAAGGTACGATGCCGCCGCCGGATGCGGTCCGCATCGAGGAAATGATCAACTATTTCGAATATGATTACGCCGTTCCCGATGATCAACATCCCTTTGCCGCGCATCTGGCCATTACCACCAGCCCCTGGAGTGCAGACCATCAGCTCGTCCGTATCGGCATCAAGGCCCGCGAGCTCGGCACGGGATCCCGCCCCGCCATGAATCTGGTTTTCCTGCTGGATGTGTCGGGTTCCATGGACCAACCCAACAAGCTGCCGCTTGTGAAACGCGCCTTGAAAATGCTGGTCCAGCATCTGGACGAACGGGATCGCATCGCCATTGTCGTCTATGCCGGGGCCTCAGGGCTCGTCCTGCCCTCGACCGCCTGCGATAACGACCAAGCCATACTCGACGCCTTGGATCGACTTGCGGCAGGAGGCTCCACCAACGGCGGTGCCGGTATCGAATTGGCCTATGCCACGGCCCTCAAGCACCTCGTGAAGAACGGCGTCAACCGAGTCATCCTATGCACGGATGGCGATTTCAATGTCGGAACCGTGCAAACCGGTGACCTCGTCCGGCTCGTCGAACAAAAAGCCAAGGATGGCATTTTCCTCAGCGTCCTCGGCTTCGGCATGGGCAATTACAAGGACGCCACCCTCGAACAACTGGCCGACAAGGGGAACGGGAATTATGCCTACATCGACACGTTCAACGAAGCCCGCAAGGTGCTGGTCGATCAGTTGACCGGTACGCTCGTCACGGTTGCCAAGGATGTCAAGATCCAGGTTGAATTCAACCCGGCGCGCGTGGCTGGCTACCGCCTGATCGGCTACGAGAACCGCATGCTCAACAAGGAGGATTTCAATGACGACACGAAGGATGCCGGCGAAATCGGGGCCGGGCACACCGTAACCGCCTTGTACGAGATCGTTCCTGCGGGAAAAACCGTCAACACGGCACCCGGAGTTGACCCTTTGCGCTACCAGGCAGGACAAGCGCCCCCTCCCGCTGAAGCACTCTCGGATGAAATCCTCACCGTCAAGGTCCGCTACAAGGCGCCGGATGGCGATTCGAGCACACCGCTGGCGTTTCCGCTGAAGGGCCGGCCAGTCGCCTTCGAAGCGGCCGATGACGACGTCCGCTTCGCATCGGCGGTGGCCGCTTTCGGAATGCTGCTGCGCGACTCGCCGCACAAGGGTGATGCCACTTACGAACGCGTCCTCGACATCGCGTTAAAGGCCGCCGGTAATGATCGCTTCGGCTATCGCCGCGAGTTTACAGAACTCGTGCGCAATGCCCAGGCGCTTGGAGGCAAGCCAGCCACCCAGGGGGCTAGGCGGAAATGAGGAGGTCCCTTTGGAGAATGTAGGGATGATCGACGACGGGGGCTAGGTTCACGGGGCGGGGAGTACGTAGAGGACCATGAAGGCGTAGTGGATGGCGGCGGCGAGCATGACAAACAGATGCCAGATCTCGTGGAAGCCGAAGCGCCCCGGCACGGGATTGGGCTTCTCGATCGCGAAGACGACCGCGCCGGCGGAATAGACAACGCCGCCCAGCACCAGCAGCGCCAGCCCCACCGCCCCGGCCGCCCGGTACACCGGCACCGCGGTCGCGGCCGTGATCCAGCCCGCCGTGAGATAGAGCGTATTCGAGATCCCCTTGCGGTGCCCCGGACGCACGAGCTTCAGCACCACCCCTGTCAAGGCGATCGCCCAGCTCACCCCGAAGATCGTCCATCCGAAGGCCCCCCGGATCAGCACCAGGGTCACGGGAGTGACCGTACCGGCAATCAGCAGGTAGATCGCCACATAGTCGAGCACGCGCAGGACATCGTTCGTGCGCGGGCTGCCGCTGATGCCGTGATGCAGCGTACTGCACAGGAAAAGCGTGAACAGCGACGCCCCATAGATCGCGAACGCGGTCACATGCCACGGTTTACCGGCGACCCCGGCACTGACCACCAGGTGCGCCAGGCCGAGCACCGCCAGCACCGCCGCCGCCAGATGCGTGTAGACGTTGATATGCTCATCGGTCACATGACGGCTGCCGTCATGACTCAGTCGTGTATTTTCACTCACTCAAACACCCCGCCCCTTGGTGGCGTCAATATGGCATGTATGTCTATTACCCGCAACAGAATTACCGATGCTCCGCGATTGTTGCTGAACCTGACAATGGCTTTCCTTGAGTATTTTGGCTGGAATTCTGAACGCCATTATGTACACTTTCTGCAAAACAAGGAGGGCATGGCTATGAGCAGTAAATTGACGGTTGCGGGATTGCTCGCGCTGAAGGGGAAGCGCCAGATCGTGCTGACCACGGCGTTCAATGGCTGGACGGCGCAGGCCGCCGAGGAGGCCGGTGTCGACATGGTGGTAACCTGGGGCCGATCATTGGAAGCCAGCAAGGCATTGGTGGCAGAGGTTCGTAAAGCCGCACCGAATGTGGTGATCGGCACCGGGCTCCCCATGCCGGAGGCCTACAGCAGCCAGGAGCTGGCAATCCGAACCGCCATGGAACTGCGAAGGGAAGGGGCCGACATCATCTACTGCTCGGGGCTCGTGCCCGAGAAATTCGCGGGGATGGCGCGCCAGTACATTCCCTGCTGCGGGCATGTGGGGTATCTGCCGGTCAACGACACGTGGCTTGGCGGTCCGCGCGCGGTCGGCAAGACCGCGCAGGAAGCCCGGAAGATGCTCGACGACACCCTGGCCCTGGAGGCGGCAGGCTGCATCGCGGTGGAAATGGAACTGGTCCCGGCGGAAGTGGCGGCCGAGATCACCAGGCGCACCAGGCTGCTGGTGTTCTCGATGGGCAGCGGACCTCATTGCGACGGACAGTTCATTTTCGACTGCGACATCCTGGGAACGAATTCAGGCCACGTCCCGCGCCATGCGCCGGTCTATGCCAGCCTGATGAAAGACGCGGTCAAGGCCTTCTCCCGCTACCGGGAGGATATCGTCAGCGGTGACTACCCGGCCCCCGTGCACAGCGTGAAGATGAAACCGGACGAGCTGGACCGCTTCCGCGCGGCGCTGGATCAGGGTAAACTCATGTGAATTCTTGTCTTCAGTCTTCGGTCTTCAGTCTGAATTTTAGCGAGGCCTTGCATTCGGGCTCATCAGCCGCTAGAATCCCGCTTTCGCCAACCCTGTCAAAGAAGGAAAATAATCATGCTGATTGTCGCGATCAATGGCAGCCCGGACCCCGATGGCAATACCGCTTTCCTGCTCAAGCGCATACTCGCCGCCTCCGAAGCCCGCGGGGCGGAAACGCTGCTGATCCATGCCGCCGCCAAGATTGCAAGCACGAGCGGTACGCCGTTCTGCACGGTTTGCAGCAACCCTTGTACGGCGGACTGCTTCAGGGGGTCGCCGCTGGCACACGCCTACGAGACCATGGCGAAGGCGGATGCGATCATTCTCGGCAGCCCGGTCTATTTCGGCACGCTCACCGCCCAGCTCAAGGCGTTCTTCGACAAGACCCGCCAGCTCCGCAACCGCAAGGGGCTCTATAACAAGATCGGGGCGGGGGTGACGGTGGGAGCCTCGAAGTACGGCGGCCAGGAAACCACGATTCGGGCACTGCACGACATCATGCTGGTACATGGGATGATCATTGTCGGCGACGGCTTCGGCGAGGCGGATTGCGGACACCACGGCGTCTGCGCCCAGCGTCCGGCGGCAGCCGACAACGATGCCCATAAGCGCGCGGATCTGCTGGCGGCCCGTCTCGTGGAAGTCTGCCG
>CAZZBA010000216.1:5665-6976 GCA_964652765.1 uncultured Victivallales bacterium
GGACACGTTCGACGCCCTGCGCGCCCTCCAGCAGGTGGCGGAACTGTTCATCGTCACCAACCAGAGCGGGATCGCCCGCGGTTTGCTGACGGCTGGCGAGGCTGAGCGGGTTAACCGCCACACGGTCGAGCGGCTGGAGCGAGAGGGAATCCATATCCGCGCCGTCTACACCTGTCCGCACCAGCGGGAGGACCGCTGCGGCTGCATCAAGCCGGAGCCAGCCTTCGCCTTGCAGGCGGCGGCGGATTTCAACATCTCCCCCGAGTATTCGTTCACGATCGGCGACCACCCGCACGATATCGAATTCGCGCACCGCTTTGGCGGTAAAGGCATTTATGTGCTGACCGGCCACGGACAGAAACATCTCGACCAACTGGGGGCGCGGGAGGGAGTCGCCCCGACGCTGCAAGCGGCGGTGGCGCAGATCCGTCGGCTGGTTGTCATGCCGCCGCCCAATTACATCGGTGCTTCATCCGCCGCTGCCCTGATCCGGGATGGCGGGGTGGTTGCAATCCCGACCGAGACAGTCTACGGCATGGCGGCCAACGCACTGGATGAGCAGGCCGTTCAGCAGGTTTTCGCGATCAAGCAGCGCCCCTCGCTAGATCCGCTGATCGTGCACCTGGCCGACCCCGAAGGGCTGGACCGCGTGGCTGCCGTGGTGCCAGCCGCTGCAAAGACTCTCGCGGCAGCCTTCTGGCCGGGCCCCTTGACGCTGGTCCTGCCGAAGCAGCGCTGCATACCGGACCTGGTGACCTCCGGTCTCGATACCGTCGCCGTGCGCGTACCGGTGCATCCGCTGGCCCGCCGGATCATCCGCGAGGCGGGCTGCCCGGTGGCCGCTCCCAGCGCCAACCGGTTCAGTACCATCAGCCCGACCTGTGCACGTCATGTCCATGCCCAGTTCGGCGATACGCTCGCGGGGATTGTCGATGGCGGGCCTTGCGCGGTCGGTGTGGAGTCGACGATCCTTGGATTCTGGGAGAACCGGGTCTGGCTGCTGCGACCGGGCGGCATCCCGCTGGAAGCGATTGAAGCGTGCATCGGCCCCGTCGAGCACTACCGCAAGACCGGTCCGACTGACATCCGCGCCCCCGGTTCCCTGCCGCGCCATTATGCACCGTCCACCCCGCTGGTCCTGCTGGAGGCCGCTGACCCGCAGGCTCCGGCATCGGGCACCGGCCGGATCGTCTTCGGGCCGGACGCCCCCGCGAGCGGTGAACACATCGAGAACCTCTCGCCCTCGGGGGACCTCGAGGAAGCCGCGGCCCGGCTCTACGCTGCCTTGCGGCGGCTCGATGCCGCCGGCCT
>CAZZBA010000217.1:0-6394 GCA_964652765.1 uncultured Victivallales bacterium
ACCCTCCCTACGTTGCGCAAAGCCGCATGATGCAAAAATCCGTCATGCACCCCGCGCACACTTGCAGAATGCCGGAAATCCGGCTATAGTGCCAGCCAACATGTCAATATCACCGACAAGAAGCCGATTGCGCTTTCCGTGGCTGTTTCCGTTCTTCGCGGACCTCTGCGCGATTGTCGCCGCCTACGCAGTCCCCTCCCTGCATAACAACCGGGGCGTGCTCTTCGGCAAGGAAACCTTCTGATGCAGATGCGGCTACAGAAGGCACTGGCACTCGCCGGAATCGCCTCGCGCCGGGCCGCCGAAGCCCTGATCGGCGAGGGTGCCGTCAGCGTCAACGACGAGACCGTCACCCGGATGGGCACCACCGTCGATCCCGATCACGACCGAATCCGCGTCAAAGGCCAGCCGGTCGTCTTCACGGCCCTGCCACTGACGCTGATGCTGAACAAGCCGGTCGGCTATATCTGCAGTGCCGACGACGCCCAGGGACGGACCGTGTTCGCGCTGCTACGGGAGATCCCGCAGCGGCTGTTCACGATCGGACGGCTAGACAAGGACAGCGAGGGACTGCTGCTGCTGACCAATGACGGCGAACTCGCCAACCGACTCACCCACCCTCGCTACGAACATCACAAGATCTACGAAGTGACGGTCGGGAGACGGGTGACGACCTCTATGCTTGCCAAGCTGAACTCCGCCTTGCCGATCGATGGTATGCCCATACAACCGGCACGCGTCATCATCAAGGCACAGGAGACGGGCAACCACCAGGCGCGGCTGGAATTCACACTCAAGGAAGGCCGCAACCGCCAGATCCGCAAGATGTGCGAGCAGGTCGGACTGCGCATCCTACAGCTCCGCCGTATACAGGTCGGCCAGCTCAAACTCGGTCCCCTCCCCACCGGCCATTACCGCGAACTGACTCCTGACGAATGCAAGCGACTGAATGCCCCCGACGAAGAATAGGCAAGCCAGCCACACAGGGGCCGTGCGAAAATGAATTGGTAACTGGAGAGAAATCGAATCGAACATCCAACGCCCAACAACCAACGCCCAAGTTGGGGAGTATTTCCTCGGATTGTTGGGCGTTGGATGTTGGGCGTTGGGCGTTGAAATGAATTGAAGTTATAGGCCGGCCACCCGTGGGACCGGACGAAGAATGGTCGGGGTGACTGGATTTGAACCAGCGGCTTCTACGTCCCGAACGTAGCGCTCTACCAGGCTGAGCTACACCCCGATAAGACAGGGAAACTGAAGTTTCCTGAATGGAACGCGGGAGTCTAATGATTTTCCGAAGGAATGCAACCCAATTCATGCGGAATATCGAAATTGGGCGCAATCACGCGCACAGAGTTCGTCATTTTCACTTGCAGCCCCCTCGTTGCGCCCGGCTTCAAGCGGGCGCAACGAGGGGGCTGCAAATGCCTCATTCAAAGCAGCCAGCGGCAATTCAGGCGGTAGTCACGCGGGCTCTGCCCAGTGTGTTTACGGAAGAAATGGCTGAAGGCCGCCAGATCACGGAACCCGAGGCTGGCGGCAATATTCGATATACTCAGTTCGCTCTGCTGTAGGCTTGCCTTGGCATGATTGACCCTGAGATCCGCGAAATAGCGGATCGGTGATGACTGACCGCCAGCCTTGAACGCGCGCACCAGTGTCGCGGGGCTGCAACCGAGCCGGGCTGCCAAGTCGGCAAGCGTCAGCGGGGCGTCCAGGTTGGCCGCCATAAGCTGACAGGCCCGGTTCACCCATGTATCCGCCGCTTCCGGCATGACCACACCGCATTTGTCCCGGCTATCGTTCCCAAGAAACCGGCACGATAGATAGACGAGCGCGGCTTCCAATGTTCTGGAACGGGAGCAAGATGCGCCCTCCACGATGGCCATCGGGTGACTCGGTGCCTCAAAGGCGGCATCCTGCAGCACGATGGCGGTCAATTCGTCCATCGCTTGCGGCTTCGATTCCGTCGTGGTAGCAACGCTTTGCGCATCAACCGCCCAGATGACGCCAACGGCATCGTCGCCGGCCGACAGGCTGACGACCAGCGCAGCCGGTCCATGCCACAGCGAACACGCCGGCAGCAGCAACGTAGCCGCCCCTGCCATGGTCAGCACCACCTCGCCCTCCATCACGGCGACGAACACGGTCCCCCCCGAGGCGCGAGGGCAGCAGACTGCCTCGCACAGCGGTGGTTTCAGCACCAAGACATCGCTTACATTCATGCGGGGATGATTATAATGAACAATTATACTTGTCAATCAGAATAGTATGTGTTTATGTGGTGTAAACAACAGAAGGAGATAACCATGGCTCAAGTCGTGTTGAAGAATGTATTCAAGATCTATCCTGGCGATGTGACGGCGGTGCGGGATTTCAACCTCGTGATCAAGCACGGTGAGTTCCTGGTTCTGGTCGGGCCATCAGGCTGCGGCAAATCGACCACGCTGCGCATGGTGGCCGGGCTGGAGGAGATATCCAAGGGCGAGGTGCGGATCGGCGACCGGGTTGTGAATGATGTGCCGCCAAAGGACCGCGACATCGCCATGGTGTTCCAGAATTACGCATTGTACCCGCACATGAGCGTGCGCGACAACATGGCGTTCGGCCTGAAGCTGCGCAAGTTCAAGAAGGATGAGATCGACCGGCGCGTGAACAAGGCGGCCCAGATTCTAGGGCTGGAACCGTATCTCGACCGCCGCCCGAAGGCGCTCTCGGGCGGACAGCGACAGCGCGTGGCGATGGGACGCGCCATCGTTCGTGACCCGGAGGTATTCCTGTTCGACGAGCCGCTCTCGAACCTGGATGCGAAGATGCGCGTCGAGATGCGCCGCGAGATACTCCAACTCCACCGCCGCATCAAGACCACGATGATCTATGTGACGCACGACCAGGTGGAGGCAATGACGCTCGGCGACCGCATCTGCGTGATGCGCGACGGCGTGATCGAGCAGGTCGGCGAGCCGACCCGCGTCTTCGCCCATCCGGCCACTCTCTTCGTGGCCCGCTTCATCGGGGCGCCGCCGATGAATATCTTCAACGGCAAGCTCGTTGATCGCGGCGGCAAGCTGTTCTTCGACGGCGGCACCTTTGCCGCCCCCATCGTGAAACGCCAGTATGCGCAGCTGGCCGGCCATCCTGGCAAGCCGATCTGCCTCGGGGTGCGCCCGAAGGCCTTCGTCCTGCGCGGGCATCCGGGAGCGGATGAATCCTGCGTGATCAAGGCGAATGTCGAGGTGGAGGAAATGCTCGGCGAGGAGGTCCTGGTTCATTTGAGCAGCGGCGAGCACCGGTTCACGGTAAGCACCGATCCGCATCGCCGGATCGGGACCAACCAGGAACTGGAAGTCTGCCCGCTGATGGAACATGCCCACCTTTTCGACGTCGAGACCGAGCACAACCTGACCCTTCCGCCGGAGGAGTGACAGACTTTTTCAGCGATGGTTGCATCCGGCAAACCAAACTGTTATAGTCCTACCCGTCCCCGGATACTTTCAGGTGATCACGTCACCGCGACTCTTAACAGGAAACAGGATTATGGCAGACTGGCAGAAATCGCTCGACAGCTTCTTCACGGAAACGGAGAAAGCGGACAACGAACCGAAACTTTCACCGTTCGAGAAATTCATCATCGATGCGGCCGTGCCCGCTTTCGAGGAACTGCGACCGGCACTCGAGAAACACGGACGGCGGGTCGTTGTCCGCAGCTCAGCCAGCAGCGCGGTGATCACGGTGTTCGAAGGCACGACCGAGGAGATCATGTACCGACTCCAGGAAAGGACCCTGCCTGATCGCCGCCTACCCTACGCACAGGTGCGCATGCGCGAACGCGGCGGACTGCGCCTGGTCACGGTCGAGGCGATGCTGCGCGCCGGCAACTCGGACTACCACATCGAGGACCTCACGCGCCAGGACGTCATCAGCAGTGTGCTCCAGCACTACATGTCCCGTGTGAAACTCAGCCGCTGACGACTGTCACCGCCCTTTCCTGTTCAATGTCCAGGATCTTCATATGTGTCGATCCCTCGCCTTCAGTACCGTCGAGGAATGTGGTGTAGGGAACGGTGCGGTACTCGCTCACATGCTTCAGTTTAAGGAGAATGACCGAGATCGACTCGACGGCATCGAGACAGGCTTTCAGTTCCCTGCCCTCCTCGTCTCCGTCATGCGAATCACGCATACGGTTCAGGTAAAGCGATAGCACGGTCATCGGCTGGCTGATATGGTGGCAGGCCGCCCCGAGACTCTCCAGCATTACCCGCTGCCGTTCCGCGGCGACAATCTCCGCGGACTGCTTCCCGATGGTTTCGAGCATCTGCCGCGAACGGGCCAGCTCCTCATCGAGCCGGGCAATATGCTTCTCCAACCCACCGATGACCTCGTTCATGTAGAACTCGATATCGCTGAAATCCTGCTCGACCGGCAATAGTTCAGCCCGATCCGGCAGATCCTCGGAGGCGATCCGGGACAGGTAATCGCGCACCCGCCCGAGGTTGGCGGGATAGGCATGCAGCATCAGGTATCCGGCCGCGCACGCGATGCCGCCCGCACCGGCCAAACCTGCACGCAATAGCGTTGAATCGGGCAGCAGGTCGGTAAACAGCGAGAGCATGATCACGCATAAACTGAGCATCGGGATGACAGTCGTCAGCGCCAGCGCCGCCTCGAAATAGGCGCGGGAACGACGCGACCTGATTGAAATGACACGAAGCGCCTTTCCAAGTCTTGTTTCGTGCGCCATGTCTCACCGCCCCCCTCAATCCCTATTTGATGGTCTTGCGCGTCAGCTTGACCAATGCCTTCCACATGGCAACGGCATCCTTGCATTCAAGCAGAGCCTTGCGAGCATCCTCCGCCATGAAGGTCTCCGTCAGTCCCGCCAGCAGTTTCAGGTAGAATGAACTCGCCGCCGTCGGGATCACCATGAAGAAGAACACCTTGGACAAGGCCCCCTTGGCACCATCGAAATGGACTCCCTTCGGACACATGCCGACCGCGAGTGTCAGGGCACCGCCTTCCACGCCGCGAACGTGCGGGAACGCGAGCCCGTGATCAACTGCCGTCGAGAAAAGCGCCTCGCGGCTGAGCGCGCCTTCCGCCAAGGCCTCGCCGTTGTCGACAAACCCTTCCGCGGCCAGGTGCATGGCCATCTCCCGGATGACGCTGTCGCTATCCTTGCCTTTCATCGATGGCATCATCAGCGACTCGGCAGAGAAACGCGCGATACCGGGCTTCTGGACCTCGAACCGGCCGGGACGGCGGCGCGTGTTGCGGGCCACGCTGGCGGGCATGTAAAGGTAACGGGCACAGTTGGGACAGGCGTGCACCTCCTTGGCCATGCGGACCTGCTGCACCAGGCTGATCGGTAACTGCATGCGGCAGGCGGCGCACAACCCGTCCACCACCGCTACAATGACATTGTGATCCTTGGCGGCTAGCTTCCCGAACATCACTTCCACCGGGCCGGGCAATTTCACGCGCATCGTATTGATCGCCTCGTTGAGTTGCGCAAGGTGCCCCGAACCCACAGCCACCTGCTGCTCCTCCAGGACCAACGTCAATTCCTGCAACTGTAATAGATGATTGGCAACCGGATGCATGGTGATTACTCCTTTTTATGAGCCGCTGGCGAGTGGAATCCGGATTTTCCGAATATCCGACAACGGTAATCTCCACCCGCAGGGCGATTATGTCAATCATCAAAAATATAGCGCAGAAGACAAAACCGGCTCGACAACAAGGCGTTTGCCGCCTAGCCTTGCCAGCCATCATGGAAACAAATACTAGACAAACGGTCGCTGTGATCGCCTGTGGCGTCCTCGCCGCCGATCTCAAGCACCTGGCACCCCGGCTTGGCCAGGCGATAAACCTGCATTTCCTGCCTGGAGGACTGCACGCCACGCCCGAGCGCCTGCGCATCGAACTACAGAAGGCGATCGATGAGATCAGCGACCGCGAAGCCCCCGCGCGCATCGTGATCGGCTACGGAGTCTGCGGACGCGGCACGGTCGGGCTACAGGCGCGTTCCGTTCCCCTGGTGATCCCGCGCGTCCACGACTGCATCGCCCTGTTCCTGGGGTCCGATGCCGAATACCGCCGGCAGTTCGCCGCCCACCCCGGCACCTACTACCTTTCCGCTGGCTGGGTCGAGGAGAAGGGCGATGGCGGCCCGCGCCGCAACATGGGCTCGGATGGTGCCGCCCATCCGCTCTACAACACCTACGAGCAGCTCGCCGAGGCCTATGGTACCGAGAACGCCGACTACATCCGCGATTTCATGCAGAGCTGGACCCGCAACTATACCCGTTCAGCGTTCATCGACACCGGCATCGGCCAGCAGAAGGATCACTACGCGAGGAAAGCCAGCGATATGGCCTGCCGTTTCGGCTGGGAG
>CAZZBA010000217.1:6404-6971 GCA_964652765.1 uncultured Victivallales bacterium
AGTACGCCCGCCTGGCCGGCACGCACGAGCTGCTGCATGAGGCACTCACCACCACGGCGACCTCCGACACTATCCTGGTGGTACCGCCCGGCGGGATCACCCGCTACGACGCACTTCGCCGCCGTATCGACGCGACCGTGGCGGAAGCATCTCCCACCCTGCCGGTACCGCCGCCCTCCCCTGCCCCCGCAGCACAACCGGCTGCGACCAAGCACCGCCGCGGGATCGGACTCGGGATCGATGCGGGCGGCACGTATACCGATGCGGTCCTGTACGATTTCGAGCGCGAGGAAGTGCTGGCCAAGACCAAGGCGTTGACCACCCACTGGGACTACAGCGTCGGCATCCGCCAGGCCCTCGACGGGCTTGATGCCGCCACGCTCGCTCGCGTCAGCCTGACCGCCTTATCCACCACGGTTGCCACCAACGCGATTGTCGAGAATCGCGGACAGACCGTGGGACTGCTGGTCATGCCGCCCTGCGGCTGGCAGGATCCGGAAGGTTTCCGCCACGCCACCATGGTCGTCATTCGCGGGCGACTGGAGATCGACGGCACCGAGATCGAAC
>CAZZBA010000218.1:0-6960 GCA_964652765.1 uncultured Victivallales bacterium
GAAAATCCCGGCCGTATGATCCGAAGACTACTGATACAGGGATGCCTGGATATCCTTGTTGACGACGAGTGCGTCGGGGACGCCAGCGATGGCGATGATCTTGTCGATCAGGATTTTCAGCTTCTGTGCGCTATCGGCCGAAAGATCCAGCATCTCGCGCTGCACCTTGTTGATGTCCCCGAGCATGCCGGAGAGGATGGTGTCGACCGAGCAGTTGATGACGGCCAGGGGCTGGCAGAGTTCCTGGCCGATTTCCGCCAGGATCTCGAAGAGCCGCTTCCGGGAAATCCCCGTGTTATGTTCGCGGTCCTGCCGCTGTTCCCCGCCTTCGACTTCGGTCACGAGTCGTTCGATACGCTTTTCCGCGTTGAGGATGATGCGGTTGACTTCCTGCTGGACTGCCTGCAGGTCGTGCTCGAGGACCGCTTCCGGCACACGCAGCATGACCGCCCGTTTCACGTCCGGCTTCCTGGCGGATGGTTCCGTCGTGGCGTTCGCCGGCAGTTCCAGACCGGTAGCCACCCTGCCGGTGTCCGCTTCGATTTTCCTGAGTAGCTCGTTGAGGTGCGTGAACACGGTCGAGTCATGACCTGGGCCCGAGAGTGCGGAAGGCACCGCTTGGGCCGGCGTATCCGCCGCGTGGCCGATGACTCCGCTCTTGATCAACAGATCGTGCCAGTCCTCCGGAGCAAGCCCCCCCTCGATCAGGCGTGACTTGAGGTCGGATTCCTCGATCAGGTCCACGCTCTTGTTCTTCATGTAGCGCAGAATGCGCTTCTCGCTGTTGCCGATGGCGCTGCGCCGCTTGACGTATTCCTGCGACAAGGCATCGATCGCCAGCTCGTCCTCCATCGTCTCGAGCGTGTCTTTGATGGCCTGGATGTCGTCGGGACTCGCAGGCGCATGGCCGTCCGCATCCTGCAGTTTTACAGGCAGGTCCTTGTCCAGCAGGACGAGCGTCTTGTGGATCTGCTTCTTGGTCTTCTGGGTATGGAAGGTCGGATCGCTGGTCATGGCGGGGTAGAACCGGTTAAGGCAGGCCACGATTTCCGCGGGAAGATCCCCCCCGTCGGATACCTTCGCCTGCGCGGAGTCCGCGATCAGGGCTGATAGCCTCGCGGCATCCGTGCTGAGCTCGCGAATGCCAGATGCCGCACCGGACGCATTGGCGACAGCTTCGCCACGAAGGTAGGCGGCGGCCTCCTGCACCTGTATTGCCAGGTGATCGGCGGCATTTGCCGCATCCTGCTGGAGTAGGGTATCCTTCCCGACGACGACCTCATCCTCGCTCACTTCCACGTAGGTGACCTTGCGGGAGGTGACGACATCGGCGAGCCCGACGATGGCGAGAGCCCCGCTGAATTCGCCCAGCTGAAGAAGCTCGGACGGTTTCGCGAGCAGGATCTCGACAAAGCCCGAGAACTGCTCGCGTGTCATGGCGGGCTTGAGGGTGAAGTTGGAGATCGCGCGGCTTGCGAGATGCTCGGCAAAGGACTTGAATACCGCATTCTTCTGTTCCACGGGGACCCCGTTGACGGACAAACCGTCCTCCGAGTTCTGGACCGCGATGTCGGTTGTCTGCCAGAGTCTGGAAAAATGCTGGAAGCAGGCGTCGGCGGCTTTACGTGTCACGCCATGTTCCGGCCCGTAGACGTTGCTGTTGCTGAGAATCAAGCCGATAGACCGGATGGTCAGATCGGCCATTTCCTCGGTAATCGTTGCCATGGAGGTCCCCCGTTGCCTTGCCCGTTACAATGCGGGAGATAGTGCCGGATTCCGCGGCGACAGGCAACTCTCAACTTGGGCGGGGCAAGCTATCCGATCATCTCCCACATCGTCTCGATGTAGAAACGGTAGTTCTCCAGCGGGGTGCCGTTGGGGATGCGATGATCGACGGCGAGGACACAACCGCCGGTGGCCAGCATGGGGGGTACCTTGTATTTGAGTTCCCGGCGGATGGCCTCGCGTGATTGGCGCAGTACATGCTTGTCGATGCCGCCGTAGAAAGCCAGCCGATTGCCGTACGTCTCGCGTACCTTGACGATGTCCATCCCGGCCGCAGGCTCCATCGGGTGCATGCAATTGATGCCGGCATCAAGGAAGGCATCGATCACGGGATTCATGTTGCCGTCGCTGTCCTGGTCGAAGAGCCGGGCCCCGCGCTCCTGGAGCATGTCCCAGATGCGCCGGTAATAGGGGGCGATGAAGGTCCTGATCTGATCGGGACCGGCCAGGGGACCCGACTTCCCGGCCATGTCCTCATGCACGAAAAGCCGATCGATGGGGACCTCCGCGCTGATGCGGTCGAGTACACGGAAGGCGGTGTCGCCGATGGTGCCGAGAATGTCGTGGATCAGTTCAGGCTGCTCGTAGTAGGCGATGCAGAGGTTTTCCTCTCCCATGAGCTGCCGCGGCTCGTCGAACCCGCCGGGAATCGAGACCGAGATGACCGCGTCCGCTTCCTGGGCGCGCCGGGCGGCGCCACGCCAGTCCCTTGACAGGCGTTCTTCCGAGAACTGGTACCAGGGTTTGATCTTCAGCCAGTCATCCATATCCTTGACGGGGTGGTCGAGCGGTAGCGGCAGGGTGGCGCTGGCCTTGCAAAGTTTCATGGTGCGTCCGAGTTCATCACGGGTGATGCGATAATCGTCGGTCTCCTCCAGCACGACGGGTTCATAGCCACCCAGGAGCCCTGTGGGGGCAGGCAGGCCGGCACGTCTTTCGCAACGGTAGCGGAAGGCCGAGAAATCAAGCTCCTCCGGGGTGGCCCCCTGGGCGTACCATTCCTCCTTCAGGCCGAGAAGCGGTCCGAAGATCTCGGTGAACAAAGGCCGCTCGTTGCGCTGGAAGGTCATGTGGTCAAGATATTCACGGCGGCCGACCGTGGGGGTCTTCCTGATGGCCAGGTCGGCGTGAGTGGGCCAGCGCGGGGTGGTGGCGGGATGTGTCATGTGCGTGTCCTTGCTATAGGTTATCGGGCAGTGCGGCGGCGCAGGATGCAGGGGTCCCGTCCGTCTCGTTGAAAATCTTGTCGTAGGCCTGGCGGTCCACGGTGGCGTTGCCGGCGGTGCGGTAGTGGAACTGCAGGGCGCGGCGACGCTGATTCGATTGGTTCGGCGGGGTCTGATGCGGTGCATTCCCGTGGAAGAAGATAATGCCACCTGCCCGCAGGGGGACCGGTACGGCCAGGGATAGGTCGAGGCGATCCGGCAGGATCTCGCAATCGCTGGTGTGGTGATGGCGCAGCGGTCCTCGCAGGTGTGCACCGGGCAGGAAATGCATGCAGCCGTTCTCGACGGTGGCGTCGTCGAGGGCGATCCAGGTGCCGATGACGGCGTCGAGGTTGCCGGTCGAGAAATAGGCGTTGTCCTGATGCCAGGGTTTCTCGACACCACCGGGCGGCTTGAGAAGAGCCATGGATTGGAACAGGACCGGGGCCTCGTCAAGCAGGGTGCGGAGAATGGGTTGCGTGCGGGGATGCGCGAGAGCGATTTTCTCGAAGATGGATGCGGCATGCTCGAAATTCATAAATTTACGGATATACTTGTCAATTTCATCCTTACGGGTGGGGTCGGGTTGGTAGCCAGACTCGGTCTGGAAGAAGAGTCGCGCCTGATCCTTGGCCCGGAAGATGGCACCGGCCTGGTTGGTGTTGATGTTGCTAGGCGGTACGTATTCGCATATTTCCGCATTGAAGGCATACCTATCGGCAATGGCGCGCAAGGCATCCTTTGCTTGATTCACTTCTTCGGACGTGAACATACCGTCAATCGCAAGATAGCCTTGTTCGTGATACGCCTTGATTTGTTCATCGGTTAATCCGTTCATCATTTTAACAATTCTTTCCCCTTGCTGCACATGTGACGCTATTGTCATTTGCATCATTCATTCATCAGCGCAATTTATTATACACGCTACAGCTTCATAATATAAATCATACATTGTATAATTGGAATGGATTGGTTGTGCAAATATTTGTATTATATGTTCATTATGAATATAGACAGGGAACTTCCTGAAGGTGTTGAGTTGGTGGTGGGACCCTCTGCCGGGTTCGTGACTTGCGAGCGGGACTGGAGCTGGTCGCCGCCGCCATTGTTGGATTACGACCTCTGGATCGTGCTGGCTGGCGAAGGGGAGTTGACGGTCAATGGCCAGGCGCATGCGCTGTCCGCCGGCTTCTCGTACATCCTGCGCCCTGGCAGCAGCCTGCAAGGGCGGCACGATCCCTTGCATCGGTTACGGGTGCTGTATTGCCATTTTGAGGTTGCCGGCCCGGCCGGTTGCGCTCCCGGGGATACTGCCTGCTGGCCGGACGATCCGGTGATGCTTCATGATTTGCCTCGGGTCGAGATCCTGGGGGCCATCCTGTTGCAGGGGCTTCGACGGGAAGACGCCGCCGGGGCTCGTGCTGCCGAGCTGGCATTGCGGCAACTCCTGCTGCAGCGGATTCTGGATGCGGAGCGTCCGGCGCAGGCGCTGGCCGATGCGCGGATCGCGCGCGTGCTGGGCGCGATCCAGGATCAACCGGAACGGCAATGGCAATTGGCCGGGATGGCTCAGGTGGCCTGTTTGTCGGTCTCGCAGTTCAGGCGTTTGTTCCTTGCGGCCACGGGAATGACGCCGAACGCCTACCTGGTGCAGGAGCGGGTGGCGCGTGCGCGCAAACTGCTGGCGGAATCGGATCTGCCGCTGGCGGTCATCGCCGATACGCTTGGCTATCGGGACGTCTACTATTTCAACCGCCAGTTCAGGCTTGTCGCGGGTACCCCGCCCGCCACCTACCGCCGCCACTGCCGTCAGGAACTCGTCGCACTCACCTCACCTATAACTTGGTCATTTTCC
This sequence comes from uncultured Victivallales bacterium, assembly GCA_964652765.1. Taxonomy (GTDB): domain Bacteria; phylum Verrucomicrobiota; class Kiritimatiellia; order UBA8416; family UBA8416; genus UBA8416. Next base: position 4,846 of record CAZZBA010000218.1, read on the forward strand.
CATAGTACTGTGTCAAGAAAAGTAGGTCGTGGCACCTTGCCCGACCGCCGAGCATAAGCCGTCTGGCAGCCAAAGGACCTTTGCTCGGATGCACGGGCAAGGTGCCCGTCCTACTTAAAGGGCGCTTCGCCGCTAATCCCTTGCTTGCGCTGGCGGGTGCGATTGTTCTATAGTCGATGGCTAATGGTCGCGTGACCCGCTACCATGGTTGGCTCGTGTGATCGCAGAAGGAGTATCATGAGTGGTGTGGCTGTTGCATTCGGATTGACCCTGCTGGCCGGTATGGCTACCGGGATCGGCAGTATTATCGCCTTTACGGCCAAGCGCACCAACTACCGGTTTCTCTCGGTGGCCACGGGTTTCTCGGCCGGGGTGATGCTGTATGTCTCGTTCGTGGAGATCTTCTTCAAGGGGGCCGAGGCGCTTTCGGAACGCTATGGCGACAGCCTGGGTAATTGGATCAATGCGGCCTCGTTCTTCGGCGGAATGCTGCTGATCGGGCTGATCGATAACCTGATCCCGGCCGCCGAGAACCCGCACGAGACGCATTCGGAGTTGGAGACGCGACCGTTGCACAACCCCGTCGTGTCGCTTCCGGATGCCGCCGGTATCCCGTCGGTTGCCGCCATGGCCGCGAAAGCCGCCGGTGTGGCGGAGGGGGAGCATCACCACAAGCTGATGCGCATGGGCTTGTTCACCGCACTGGCGATCGGGATCCACAATTTCCCGGAGGGCCTGGCTACGTTCCTGGCGGCGCTGGAGGATCCGAGCCTGGGCGTGGCGATCACGGTGGCGATCGCGCTGCATAACATTCCGGAAGGGATCAGCGTTTCCGTGCCGATCTTCTATGCCACCGGAAACCGACGCAAGGCATTCCTGTATTCGGTGCTCAGCGGCCTGGCCGAGCCGGTCGGGGCCTTTGTCGGCTATCTGGCGATCCTGTTTTTCCTGGGTGGCGACAACGGGGCCATCCCGCCGCAGGTGATGGGTATCCTTTTCGGCGGGATTGCCGGGATCATGGTGTATATAAGCCTGGACGAGCTGCTGCCGACGAGCCGGGCCTATGGCAAGGGGCACGACAGTCTTCTGGGATTGGTGGCCGGCATGGCGGTGATGGCGCTGAGCCTGCTACTGATGCGATGAAATGACAAGAGGCCAGTGTTAGGTAAATGGGGGAGTGAAAATGACCGACAGGGATGTGTTGCGGGAATTGGCGTGCCGTTATGTCGAGATCGCGCAGAGCGATCGCAATGTCGAGGCGGTGCGTTTGCATCGCAAGGTCAACGATCTGGAGATGGAGCGCCCGGTCGTGCTGATCGATGAGATCCCCTGGGGGGAGATGGACATCGGCGACGAGCTGAAGCTCGTCTGCTCGGACCCCTTTTGCCGTGGATTGGAAGGTCGCTTCCGCCGTACCCTCTACAAGTGGAAGCACATGCCGGCGGACATGGTTGTCCCGCCGTATCTGGGTATCGGCAAGATTTTTCATTCCACGGGTAATGGACTTCAGGTCGATGAGAAGACCATCAAGGGGAATGAGCAGCAGTCGATCATGGCCCATGAGTACCATGATATCCTCGCCACCGAGGCGGATCTGGAAAAGATCCGGATGCCGGTCATTACCTACGAGGAGGCGGCATCGCTTGCGCGGCTGCACCAGGTGGCGGACATGCTGGGCGACGTCATCCCCGTGCGGTTGTCGGGGGCTGGGTATTTTGGAGTGGTGACCTGGGACGATGTCGCGCGCTACCGCGGGGTGACGAACCTGCTGATCGACTTGGCGGATCGTCCGGAATTCCTTCACCAGATCGTGCGGAAGCTGACGGATGCGGCGAAGTGCCGCCTGGACCAGATGGAGGCTCTCGGTCTTTTCGATGCCGATACCTACGATCTGCATTGCACGGCGGCCCGCACGCGCGACCTGCCCTCGGCTGGCTACAAGGGTGGCCCCGTGACGCGCAAGGACATCTGGGGGAGGGGAGCCGCCCAGATCTTCGCGTCTGTCTCGAAGGAGATGCACGAGGAGTTCGATATCAACTACATGAAGGAGACCGTCGGGCAATGCGGCCTGTTCTACTATGGTTGCTGCGAGCCGCTGGACCGGAAGATTGATAT
>CAZZBA010000219.1:0-6954 GCA_964652765.1 uncultured Victivallales bacterium
GGATCTTGGGCGGCGAGGCGCCGATCAAGGTTCGGTTGCTGTTCGAGCCGAAACTGGCCGTCTACATCACCGAGCGGGACTGGCACCCCAGTCAGGAATTCCAGACGCATGCGGATGGCCGCGTCGCGATGCGACTGGAGACTACGGGCCGCAAGGAACTCGTAAGATGGATCCTATCCTGGATGCCGGATGTGAGGGTGTTGGAGCCGGAAAGCCTGCGGGCTCGGATCGCGGAGAAACTGCGGGATGGACTCCGGGCACAGGGATGAGTCAGAATTCCTCAAGCCGCTTTGTCAGAGGCCTTGATACAATGGCGGTGCCATTGGGCAGCGCCTTCCGGGAGCATCGTATGAGATCATGTATGGTTTACGTGATTGCGCTGACTGTGGCCTATTGCGCCGCCGCCGCGGAACCGACGCGCATGCTGCCGGCCCCGCCGGGACCGATTCTGGACTTGCGGGCCAACGCGGCGGGCGATCTCTATGTCCGGACGGCGACAAAGGTCCTGTGGATCTAGCCCCGGCCCGCCCCCGGGCCGAGGGCAGAGAGGGCTTTAACGGGGATGGGCTCTGCGTTGAGGCGCGTGGCGGTGTTTCGGGTGTCCTCAGTCGAGGCTGAAGCGTTGAAGACAACAATGGCTTCCCCGGGCACGGACTCGGGCTCTGCAGTCGGAACGGATGTCGCGGCGGAGCTCATGCGGAGCGTTGCGGCGAGCAGGAATGTGGCTGGGCAGGACGCGCGAATGATGCCCGACAATGTCTTGTGGTTCATCCGGGAAAAACAGAACAAACGGCGCCAAGACGCAAGGCCGCCCCTCATTTCTATCGCTAAGTATCTAGCCCAAAACTGCGGGAGTTGGAAGACTGGAAGGTTGGAAGATTGGGCGGATGGTCAGTTCGTGCTATATCCATTCCAGCGGGTTCAGCACCGGTGGGTGCGGCGCAGCGAGTTTGGGGTGATGGAGAGGCACTGACGGAAAGCCCGGGAGAGCGAGTAGACATCGGTCAGGCCTGCCAATTCGGCGATCTCCTTGAGCGGCATCGATGTTCCGATGATCAGCTGGCGGGCGTGTTGGACGCGCATGGAGCGCACGTCCGCCATGGGGGTGAGGCCGGTCGCCTGCTTGTAGGTCCGGACAAAGTGATAACGGCTCAGGCCCGCGACGCGGGCCAGTGCGCCGAGGGAGAGAGGCTCGGAAATGTGTTCCCGGATGTGACGGCGGATCTGGGTCACCCTTGCGTCGGATGGGTCGTCGAGGGCGCGGTCGAACTCGGAGAGAATGGCCGCCAGGTAGGCATGGTGCGCTTTCCCGGCGATGTTCCGTCCGGTCAGGGCATCCTCGTGAAGCCAGCGGAGGATCTCCGCGATGCGTTCGCGCGGGTCGGGCAGCAGCATGATGCCGTCGTTCCCGTTCAGGGGGCAGGAAAAGGATAGGAGCAGGCTTTCCATCGGGGCCTTGGCGTCGGACCATTCCTCATGCGTGGCGCCGGCGGGATAGAAGAGCATGTCGCCGGCGGATCCGGTGTGGGTGCGTCCGCCCCCGGCGACATGGAGGCGGCCCTGGACGACATAGATCAATTCGTGGTGGGTATGTTGGCCGGGCTGGGTGCGCCACGTGGGGCTTGGCGCAACGTGTCCGACGCCGAAGATGCGTGCCGACTGGATGTGCGGTGTGAACATGGATGCAGCAATCCTTGACAAAACAAAGCACTCGGTGCTATTGCCCTGAAACTGGCAGATATGTTTGACTACAGGCGCATTGTTGCACTTCGTTCGTATGTACGTCAAGCGGTTAAGAAGCAATAGATGAGGTCCGTATGGCGAAGGTCGCGATGATTGCTGCGGGTAGTCTGGTGTTCTGCAAGACGTTGATTGCCGACTTCCTGGCGACGCCGGCGTTGAAGGGTTCGGAATACCGGCTGATGGCGCCGTCCCATAAGCGGCTGGACAAGATGCACGATTTTGTCAAGCGGATGATCAAGGACAACGGGGTTGACGCCACGGTGGTCGGGAACCTGCCGCCGCAGTGTGCTGCGTTGAACAGGACGAATGTGCTGGTGCAGCAGCTTGCGGGGGAGGCGAGCTTCACGGGGGACCCGGAGATGGTCATGCAGGCCATCGCGCTTGATCCGCTGACGGCGGCCGTGCTGACGCTGGACGATATCCGTCGGATGACCGCGGAGATGCTGGATGCCGAGGCGAAGTTCCTGCCCCAGTTTGCGGGCAAGAAGCTGCGCACGGTTCCGGCGATCACGGTTCCGAAGGATGTCAGGCGGCAGGAAGTGCCGGTGGATCCGGCGATGGCCATTGCCAACCGGTTTGGCAAATTGGCGAATGCGTAAACGAGTGTTTGGATGTGGGTGTTGGAATGTTCAGGAGAACAGGAGCAAGGAGTTCATATGAGCGATGAGAAGAAGGTGCGGATTGGTTTTGTCGGCGTGGGCGGTATGGGGCAGGCGGCGCATCTGCGCAGCTTTGTCATGGTGCCCAACTGTGAGGTCGTGGCGCTGGCGGAACTGAGGCCGGGGCTGGCAAAGAAGGTCGCGGCCAAGTGGGGCGTGCCCAAGGTTTATGCCTCGCACGAGGAGATGCTAGCCAAGGAGAAACTGGACGGCATCGTGGCTTCGCAGCCGTTCACCCGCCACGGCACGCTGGTCCCGGAACTGCTCAAGGCGGGGATTCCTGTGTTTACCGAAAAGCCGATCGCCGGGTCCATCGAGCAGGGTGAGAAGATTGTAAAGGCGATGAAGACGAGCAAGACCTGGATGACGATCGGCTACCACAAGCGGTCCGATCCGGCCACCATGCAGGTCAAGGCCGAGATCGAGAAGCTCAAGGCGTCCGGCGAGCTAGGAAAGCTGACCTATATCCGGATCCTGATGCCCGCCGGCGACTGGGGCGCCAACGGCTTCAACCAGTGCATCTCGAGCGACGACCCGCTTCCGGAGCTTCAGTGGGATCCGCCGGCTTCCGACATGGATGAGGCGACTAATGGCGCCTATAACGGCTTCGTGAACTATTACATCCACCAGGTGAATTTGATGCGTCATCTGATGGGTGAGACCTGGAAAGTGAATTACGCGGCGAACTCCGGTCTGTTGCTGGCAGGCGAGAGCGCGAGCGGCGTGACCTGTTCGATCGAGATGAGCCCGTACCAGACCACGATTGACTGGCAGGAGAGCGCGCTGGTCTGCTTTGAGCGCGGCTGGGTCAAGCTGGAGCTTCCCGCGCCCGTGGCCTTCACGCGTCCAGGACGTGTGGAGATCTTCCGCGATCCCGGCAACGGCGTTCAGCCGAAGACCGAGATCCCGCAGTTGCCCTGGGTGCATGCGATGTGGCAGCAGGCGCAGAACTTCGTGGATGCCATTGCGGGCAAGCGTTCGACGATGTGTACGGCCGAGGATGCGCTTGAGGATATCAAGCTGGCGCGGGAATACATCCGAATCCGAATGGGTAAATAGCCATGTTGAAAGGAGCTGGAGTATGCCATTGAAGTGGAAGAAGGTCTGGATATCGGATGAGGGGTTTGAGTCGGCCGGCGTTTTTGACGTCAACGGCGACGGGAAGCCGGACATTGTCTGTGGCGGGTATTGGTATGAAGGGCCGGAGTTTCGCAAGAAGCACGAAATCGGGACGATTCCGCGCTGCGGCGAGTACTACGACGACTTCTCGACCATCGCGCTCGATATCAACGGGGATGGGCGGCTGGACTATGTGACGGGCGGCTGGTGGGGGAATAACCTGCGCTGGCGTGAGAATCCCGGCGAGACCGGGAAGCACTGGCCCGAGCACATCCTGGCGGAGAACACGGGCAACGTGGAGACGACGCGCGGGTGGGACATCGACGGCGACGGGGTCATTGAGATCCTGCCCAACACGCCGCCGAACAACGAGGTTGCCTACTACAAGCTGATCACCGACAAGAATGGGAAAGGGACTGGCGCATTCCGGAAGGTGACGGTTTACACTTTCAAGGAGGGCGGGCAGGGGCATGGCCTGGGTTGTGGCGATATCGCCGGCCACGGGCGCATGGACATCGTGCTCTGCAAGGGGTGGCTCGAAGCCCCGGCTGATCCTGAGAAAGGCACCTGGCAGTGGCATCCCGACTTCCCGAATCCGCCGTGGGGGGCGGCCAGCGTCCCCATGCTCGTGGTGGATGTGGATGGCGACGGGAAGAATGAGATCGTCACCGGCAACGCGCACGGCTTCGGGCTGTGGTGGAGCAAGCGGGGGGCGGACGGCGTCTGGCAGCACCATCCGATCGATCCGTTCAATGCGCAGTATCACGACCTCATATGGGCCGACATTGACGGGAATGGAAAGGCTGAGCTGGTGACCGGCAAGCGGCACCGTGCGCATTGCGGCAATGAGGCGGGCGAGTGGGACGACCTCGGGATCTACTACTTCAAGTGGACCGGCGAGGGGTTTGCCAAGCAGGTGATCGACTACGGTGCGATCGGGGTAGGCAAGGGGTGTGGTATTCACTTCGCGCTTGCCGATCTGCGCGGGACAGGCCGGCTTGACCTGGTGGCGCCGGGCAAAGACGGGTTGCGCGTGTACTTCAACGAAGGGCTGTGAGTGCCCGTTCGTTGTTGAAGTGCGCCGCCAGCGGTGATGGGGAGGCCCGTACAAGTTGCATTGCCGGTCCGTGTGACAGCACAGCCAATTAGTTAATTTAATATGCGAACACTTCAGGCAACACTCGTGGCGGTCATGGTGACCACGGGCATTTCTCTTGGCGCCGAATCAAGAGGTGCGGACAAAGTGACACCTGCTGACTTCTATGTCGCGGTCAGCGGCAAGGACAGCAACCGCGGCACGGCAAAGGCGCCGTTCGCCACGGTCGCGAAAGCACGTGAGGCGGTCCGCGAGAAGATCAAGGAAGGGCTGGCCAAGGATCTGGTCGTTCAGATCCGCGGCGGGACGTATCCGGTGACCGAGACGCTGACCTTCGGGCCGGAGGATTCCGGCACGGAGAAGTTCTCGATCACCTACGCCGCGGCGCCGGGCGAGAAGGTGGTGCTCAGCGGCGGGAGGAAGATCACGGGGTGGAAGAAAGGCACGAACGAGATCTGGACGGCGGAGATTCCAGAGGCAAAAGAAGGTAAGTGGTATTTCCGCCAGCTCTTCGTCAATGGCCAGCGGGCGATTCGGGCGCGGACGCCCAATGCCGACGACAAGGCGCCCTGGTGGAAGATCAAATCCACCGATATCAAACCCGGCGCGCCCGACCAGAACAGTGTGCCCATCACCGTGAGCGTGAACCAACCCGTCCAGGCGTGGAAGAACGCCACGGATATGGAATTGATCTATCTCAACAACAACGACGCATCACGCAAGCGGGTGGGTGCGGTAGACGCAGCCGCGCAAACGTTCACCCTCCCTCCTCCGCACCAATGGCCGCGGCCGATCAGCGCGCAAGCGGCAGGCTACCCTGGGTCGGGGCAGGCCTGCTATCTTGAAAACGCGCTGGAGATGCTCGACCGGCCGGGCGAATGGTACATGGACCGGACCACCGGCGTGCTTTCGTATTGGCCCCGACCGGGCGAGGATCTGGAGCGGGCCGAAGTCATCGCGCCCGTGGTGCAGAACACGCTGCTGGCCGTGAAGGGTACCGCGCAAGCCCCGGTGCGCAATCTGCGCTTCAAGGGGCTTCACGTGCAGCATGTGGATTGGCTGCTGCCGCCTTTCGGATTTGCGAACATGTTTGGCTGCCTGCAGTTGACGTCCACGGAAACCCCCCGGTTCTACTGGATCGACGCGGCCGTCAGTTTTCATTACGCCCTGGGCTGCGTGTTTACGGATGGCGGGGTGGCGCATGCGGGCGGCATCGGCCTGAGCATCCTGAACGGCTGCTCGCAGGCGACGATCGAAGGGAGCTTGTTCCATGACCTGGGCGGCGGGGGCATTGTCGCCGGCGGCATCTTGCCCCGCGACATCTATAAATGGGCTGAGCCGGTAGGCGCGGACGATCACAAGGGGCATCGCATCGCCAACAACTACATCCATCATTGCGGCACGGACTACTTCGGCGCGATTGGAATCTTCACGGCGAGCATGCAGGATTCGGTCGTCGCCCACAACCTGATCCATGACATCGCCTACTGCGGCCTCGTGGAAGGCGGGAATTCAAGTCCGATGAAACATGCCAAAAACAACATCGTCGAATACAACCACATCTACCGCACAATGCAGGTGCCGGCTGACGGCGCCGGGCTGTATACGTCCTTCCCGCACCTCGGAAGCAACAGTATCATCCGTGGCAATTTGATTCATGACGGATGCACCCGTGATTCCAACAACTGGGCCGCCGGTGGTCTGTATCTGGACCTCCACACTTCCGGGGTAACCTTCGACCACAACGTTGTCTATGGAAAGCAATATACGACCTTGCTTATTGACAAGGCGGATTTGACGGCCAACACCTGGACGGGGAACCTGCTGCTTCCGAACAAGGATGAGACACCGCCGGAGGAGTTCATCGAGGTGATGCGGGCTTGTGCCGGTCTGGAGCCCGCGTACCGCAAGGCGTTGCAGGGGACCGATCCCCAGCCGTGCGAGGTCCATGCGCTGGAAGGGAGCAACACCACGCGTCGCGTCTCTTTCCTCAACACCGCCAGGAACGAGCCATGGGAGATTCAAACGGCCGAGGGCGGCACGACCTGGCAGTTCGACCTGTCGAAAGAGGGGCGAGGTGTGGTGTATCGGATGAACCCGCACGCGACGGAAGGAAAGACCATTGCGTTGAAGCTCCAGAAACTGGACCCGGCTGCGCGGTACGCACTCAAGGCGTACTCCGCCCGGATCGAACCAACGCTGGTCTGCATCGTTGACCGGAAGATTCAAGCCCCCATGGTGCAGAAGATCGGGCCGGCGCCGGATCTGGGGCTTCCCGATACGATGACCGGTCGCGAGTGGATGGACAAAGGACTGACGCTGAAGGACGCCCGCGGG
>CAZZBA010000220.1:0-4009 GCA_964652765.1 uncultured Victivallales bacterium
CCCGAAGCCAGGACACTTTATGAATCCTGCCTGTTCTTGATGTGGTAGCGCATGGACTTATAAATCGCTTTCCACCGTTTCTGCTCCGCGATCTTCAGGTGGATATCGCTTTCGATCTGGTGATGCCGGATTTCCTTGCGCTGGCGCAGATAGCTCTCGTACCGTTCACGACAGAGTTCGCCCGTTTCCAGGGCTGCCTGTACTGCGCAGCCGGGCTCCCCGGTGTGGGCGCAATCGTGGAACCGGCAGGATCCGGCCCACTCCGCGATCTCATCAAAAACACGGTTCACGGTTTCCTCACCCGCCATAAGCTGCAGTTCACGCATTCCCGGGGTGTCGATAAGCACGGCACCATTGGGGAGTGGAATCAGATGCCGGGACGAGGTGGTATGACGCCCGCGGCTGTCATGCTCGCGCACGGCGGCTGTTCTTAATCTCTCGACACCGAGAAGGGCATTGATGAGCGAGGACTTCCCGACGCCGGATGACCCTAGCAGCACGCCTGTCGTCCCGGGCTTGAGGAAGCCCCGGACTTCATCCAGGCCGATCCGTTGCTTTGCACTCACCAGCAGCACGGGAATACCATAGGCGATGCTCTCGGTCTCGTGCAGCACCCCGTCCAGGTCGGTCGCGCAGTCCGACTTGTTCAGGAGAATGACGGGATCGGCACCGGATTCATGAGCCAGCGTGATATATCGCTCAATCCGGCGCGGATTGAAGTTGTGATCCAGTCCGCTCACGAGAAAGGCCGTGTCGATATTCGCGGCGATAACTTGTTCTTCCGGCGTCCGCCCGGCGCCCTTGCGGACGAAGGCGGACAGTCGCGGCAGGATGGCATGGATCACGCATGTTGACCGCGCATCCGGCACCTGCAGCACGACCCAGTCGCCTACCGCCGGAAAGTCGCTACGCGCCTGTGCCGTATGCCTGAAATGGCCGCTGACCTCCGCGGATCGTTCTCCGGCCTCGGTGATGACCGTGTAGGCCCCGCAATGCTCGCGGCTGACACGCGCCGCGACGGAGCCGGTCGCCGCATCGGAATGCCTGGCAAACGCATTCTGCCAGGCCGGTGACCATCCAATCTGATGCAGGCTCGATAGGCAATCAGGGCCTTGGTTGCTGTGTATGGTGCCGGTCACGACGGCTGCTGCCGTGTTGCTGTCGTGATCGCATACGAACGCGTCTTCGGCCTGACGGCCGGCGCATTCATTATCGTTAAGGGTTTCCATGGGTAGTGAATGTCCTTGTTGTTGAAGTCGTTGTCGATAAAAAAATCACCGCCGACAGGGGAACAGGCAGGGGTGTCGTGGTAAAGCAGAAATTGAAAAAGTCGAGATAGACTGACCTTGAACAGCAACGTCCAACGCCCAGCATCCAACGGAAGATGGTGGGGGGAGCTTCCAGCTCCCGCCACTTTTGGGAGGCCTTTCAACCATTTCGTTTGCTTACAACGCTTCGGACGGGGTGGAACCCGTCCATTCAGGGTTATGCGGGGTGGTTCAGGCAGCGGTGGATGGCGGCGGCCAGGCCGCGGATGAAGGCGTCGGTGCCGAAGGCTTCGGCGTGGCGGCGGATGGCGGCGGCATCCCACTGGCGGGCGGCGGCGGCGGTGACGGCGGCGGCGAGGGCCTCGGGGGTCTGGCGGTCGAAGAAGAGGCCGGTGACGCCGTCCCGGATGGTTTCGAGCGCCCCGCCCTTGCCATAGGCGACCACCGGCTTGCCGCAGGCCTGGGCCTCGAGCGGGACGATGCCGAAGTCCTCCTCGCCGGGAAACACGAGCAGGCGGCAATCACGGTAAAGGGCGAGTACCTCGTCGTCGCTCTTCCAGCCTTCGAAGGTGATGTTGGACTTGGCGCGGACCTCGAGCTCGGTGCGGCGTCCGCCGACGCCGACGATCCGCAGTGGGTAGCCGAGCCGGTTGTAGGCGTCGATCGCGAGGTCGATGCGCTTGTAGGGGACCATGGCCGAGACGATGAGGTCGAAGTCACGCGCGCCGGGGGTGTCGCCGGGAGTGCAGCGGTGGGTATCGACGGGCGGATAGACGACATCGGCCTCACGGCCGTAGAAGGTCTCGATGCGGCGGCGGACATGGTGGCTGATGGCGACGAAGCGGTCGACGCGGCTGGCGGTGCGGCGGTCCCAGCGGCGCAGGGCTGCGAGTAGCGGGCGGGCGGCCAGGCCCTTGAGCCGGCTGCCGCCGAAGTATTCCTCGTAGAAGGTCCAGGCATAGCGCATGGGGGTGAAACAGTAGCAGAGGTGGCGCGTGCCGGGCGGGGTGATGATACTCTTGGCCACGCAGGAGCTGGTACTGATCATCAGTTCGGTCTCGGGCGGATGCAGGGTGCGGATGGCGGCGGGCAGCAAGGGCAGGAAGGCGCGGTAGTGCTTGTCGATGGCGGGGATGTGCTGAAGGCAGGAGGTATGGATCGGGTGGCGGTTGATGATTTCGGATACGGACCCGGGGTTGGCCAGGAGGGTGTAGATCGGGGCGGCGGGAAAACCGTCGCACAGGATCTCGAGCACGCGCTCGCCGCCGCGCATGCCGGTAAGCCAGTCATGGCAGAGCGCGGTGCTGACCGTGGGCCAGGCGGCAGGGGTTGCTTTTCCGGGGGTCATGCGGGAACCTCCCCGTCGCCTCCTGCCGCGATGCAGGCGTCGAGTGTCTGGCGGGCGGTTTCGGTCCAGGAGAACCGGGCGGCCTGCGCGAATCCGGCCGCGCGCATCTGCGCGGCGAGGGCGGGAGTGGTCAGGATGGCCTTGATCCCGTGCACGAACGCGTCGGTGTCGTCGGGCGAGACCAGACGGCCGGCGTTGCCGACGACCTCGGGCAGCGAGCCGGCATTGCTGCTGAGCACGGGGGTGCCGCAGGCCATGGCTTCGAGGGGCGGCAGGCCGAAGCCTTCGTAGCGGGACGGGTGTACCAGCGGGTCGGCGTGGCGGTAGGCGGAGACGAGGTCGTCGTCGGTGAGGTAGCCGGTCCACGCGACGGCATCGGCAATGCCGAGCGTTCCGGCCGGGGCGGCGGCTTCCGGGTAGCGCGGGTCGGGCGAGCCGGCGATGCGCAGTCTCACGTTCATACCCTCGTCCCTGCGCAGGCGGGCCAGCGCGTGGAGCAGGGTGGCGATGTTCTTGTAGGGATCGGCGCGGCCGACATAGAGCAGGGTTCGCGGACCGGGCGCGTCCGCTGCCGTTGACGCGGCGGGTGCCTGTCCGGCCTGAAGGAAGACGTCGGCGACGCCGTTGTAGACCGGGCGGACGCGGGCCGGCGGGGCGTTGAGCAGTTCGATGATGTCGCGGCGCGAGGTGTTGCTGACGGTCAGGATGCAGGTGGAGCGGCGGGCGGCCTCGCGCAGCAGGGCGCGGAAGATGGGCATGGCACGGGCTTTCTTCGACTTCGGCGCGTGGTCGGGGAAGCGCAGCGGGATCAGGTCGTGGATGGTGGTGACCGCGCGGATGGGGCCGTCGGAATGGCGCGAGAAGGCCAGGAACGGGATCATGTAGTTCGGGGAGTGGAAGACCCGGATGCCTTCCTGCCTGAGCAGCCGCGGCAGCCCCGACTGGCTGCGGAGGGCGAACACGCCAGCGGGGAAAAGGAGGCTGCGCATGTGCGCGGCCCGGTCCATGCTGGTCTCGGCGCGGGTACGGGCCTCGAGGGCGGGGTCGTTGAAGACCGCGGTGATGCGGTGGGGCGTCTGCATACGCGCGTATTCGGCGAGCAACTGGCGGGTATAGTTGCCGATGCCGGAAATGTGTGGGAAGATCCATCTGGCGTCGATGGCGATGTTCATGACGCGACCTGCCTGAAGACCTCCAGCGTACGGCGTGCGGTTTTCTCCCAGGTGTAGGAGGCGGCCTTGCTGTAGCCCTTCCCGATCAGGTCGTGCCGATGTTCAGCGTCATGGCGCACGCGGCGGATGGCCTCGGTCCAGCCGTCGATCTCGTAGTGCGACAGCAGCACCGCCGCGTCGCCGAGCACTTCCTGGAGCGAGCCGCCGGTGCTGGAGATCAC
>CAZZBA010000220.1:4019-6948 GCA_964652765.1 uncultured Victivallales bacterium
ATACTTAATCGATGCAGGGCTTCCGCCAGGGCGGGCAGGTCGGTGGCGGGGATTTGCAGAGCCGATGCACCGGCCACTTCCGGCAGGGAGGAGTTATTGGCGCAGACCACCGGCGTGCCGCAGGCCATGGCCTCGACGGGCGGGAAGCCGAAGCCTTCATAGAAGGAACTCAGCAGGAACATTTCCGCCCCGGCATAGAGGGCTGGCAGGGTCTTGTCGCCGGTGAATCCGAGGCACTTGATCGAGGCGGCGCGCGGCGACTTGCGGATGCAGTCGAGGATGGGCTGGGTCTTCCAGCCCATGCCGCCGGCGATGACGAGGTCGCCGTCGAAGTCGGTCATCGCCTCGAACACGCGCACCAGGTGCGGGATGTTCTTGCGCGGCTCGACGGTGCCGACGGTCAGCAGGTAGGGGCGGTCGAGGCCGATACCTGCCAGCGTTTCTCGCATGGCTTGCGGCTCGGGGCGGCGGAAGCGCGGGTCGATGCCGTGGTGGATGGCGAAGACCCGTTCCGGCGGCACGTTGAGGTAGGTGCAGACTTCACGGGCGCTGAAGTGCGAGACGGTGATGATGGCATCCGCGCGGGTGGCGGTGCGGCGGATATGCTTGTTGAGATAGTGGACATTGCGGGTCTCGGCGAACTGCGGGTATCGCATGAAGGCCAGGTCATGGATGGTCACGACGGCCTTGCCCCGGCTCAATGGCGGAATGATGAAATTGGGGAAATGGTAGAGATCGGCCCGGCCAGCGAGCCAGTTGTAGGGGGGGAACCGCAGGGTGTTCCACGCAAGCTGGGCCACGCGGCCGGGGATCCAGCGTATCGCCCGCGTCCCGGTGCCGGGGATATCGATCGGCTCGGCCTCGTGCTTGAAGTCGAAATAGACCGGTGCGAGCCGGTCCGGTGCAATCATGCCGGCGAGGTTCTCGATCAGTTCGCGCGTATAGCGGCCTACCCCGGCTTTCTGGGTGACGGCGGACTGGATGTCGATGGCAAATTTCATAGTCGGTAACTTTTATTCCAGCAGCATGTCGATGCGCTTCTGGAAGAACGCGCGGGTGGCGTCAGCCAGCACGCCGCATTTTTCAGACTGTTTGGCGGCTTCGGTGTAATTTGCCGAAGCGAGATCCAGCATCGCGGAGGCGAAAGCTTTTTCCGGGGTGGCGGTCTCGCCCAGCCAGCGCCGCTGCTCCTCCAGCGGCAGCTGGCCGATTTTCAGTTCAGCCGGGCGGTAGACGACGGAACCACCCGAGGCGGATTTGACCATCGTCGATATGGTGTCACCATTGACCGCCTCCACGCGGAAATCGATACGGCGGCTACCCGTGTTGACATAGGTCTCCTTGCCGACGAGAGCCTTGAATGCATCGGCAATGACCGTCTCGGGTTGATTGGAGGGGGCGAAGAAACGCGCGAGCGCATCCAGTTCCGCGGCGGGAACTGTCCCCTGTTGCTGGCTTAGCTTCCTTGCTGCGGCATCCATACCTTCGGTCAGCGCGGCATTCACCAGGCTGTTCTTCAGGGCGTTCAGGCGGGGGGACGGCGGTTCCGGGGCCGGTGGCGGCGTTGTCTCCGCTGGTTCCGGGCTTGGCGTGGGGGTCTGGGATTCCTCGTAGTCGATCGGATCGGTCTCTACCGGCGTTTCTGTCTCTCTCGGCGGCGGTTGAGGGCGGGTGGGGGGCGGCAGTGGTTGCGCCTGCACGGGCGGGGGCACGACAACGGCGACGCGCGGGTAGGCCTCGCGGTAGGGCTGCCACAGCAGCGTCAGGCCGAGCCAGCCGAAAAGCGCCATCAGCGCGGCTGTCAGCGGAAGCTTGATCCACAGCGGAGTGGTCGGTTTGCCGTATTTCTTCTTCAGGGTGGCGGCGCGGGCGGCCTTTTCCGCGGCTGATAGCGAGGGGGCGCTGGCGACCGCGGCACTGGAATTGGCGCGGGGTGCCGCCGCTGCTACCGCTATCGCAGGTGCGCCCGTTGTCGCGACTGGAGGCCGGGTGATGATCATCTTCCGCGGGGCCGCGGCGGCCTTGATGGCCATCCGTCCGCCAGCGCCCTTGGCGGCGATCGTGCTGCCGGCACCGGCCAGCGGCCTGGTCACGATCATCTTGCCATCGGCTAGTTTCGTGATGTCGTGTATCGCTCCTTGCCAGTCCGGATAGCGTTTCTGCGGATCCTTCATCATCAGCCGCGCGATCAACTGGGCGCAGGGCGGTGTGATATCCGGATTGAGGTCCTGCGGGAAGGGAAGTTGTCCCTCGATCTGCGCCTGCAGGACCGCGTCCTCATCCATATTGTCGAAGGGCACCTGTCCGGTGACCATGTGATAGAGGACGGCACCCAGGCTGTACATGTCGCTGGTAAAGCTGACTGCCGCGCTGGCGCTGGCCTGCTCCGGCGACATGTAGTTCGGTGTGCCGATGATCATGCCGGGCGTCTGGTTGGCGGTGCCGGACATGCCGAGATTGGCGACTTTGACCGCGCCGCCCTTCTCGATCATGATATTGCCTGGCTTGATGTTTCGGTGAATGAGCTTTTCGCCGGTCCAGGCATCGGACAGTGCCTGCGCCACTGAGAGTGAGATCAAAAGAGCCCGCTTCTGGGCCATCGGGTCGCCCAGGTCGAGCAGCGTTGTCAGGGGATGCCCGTTTACGCACTCCATCACGATAAAGAGGGCATTCTCGTGCTGGCCGACATCATAGACCTGGATGATGTTCGTGCTTTTCAGCTTGGCGACAGCGCGGGCCTCGCGCAGGAATGCCTGGACATCCTCCTCCTGGTTGATGAACTCGGGTTTCAGTATATTGATGGCCACCTCGCGATCCAGCGACTCCTGGCGGGCACGCCAGAGTGTGGCGGTGCCACTCTCCTCGATCTTTTGCAGGAACTCGTATCCCGGTATGGTCATTGCGGTATTCAAAGCAGGATCTCCTGAAC
>CAZZBA010000221.1:0-4015 GCA_964652765.1 uncultured Victivallales bacterium
GCCTCGATCAACAGATCGCGCAGCAAGTTGACCGGGTAATCGAGATGCGCGCCCATGTCTTCGCAAAACAGCACAAACAGAAAGCGATCCAGTAGTTTTTGCGTGAGCCGTACCAGTATTCTTGGCTTCGTTTGGTAATCCGGGTTGGCGGCGAGCAAGGCGCGATAAAGATGATCTCGGTAAGCCCGGTATTCAAAATAGAAGGTTTTTTCCAGGGATTTTTCACGGATGCGCTGGGATGACAGCAGCTTGAGCAGGGGCGAGCCGTTGCCACGATCCAGCAGCCAATCGCGGTGAAACAGGCGAGAGAACAAGAATCGCTGTTGTCGGGCCGATTCGCCTGCGGCCAGCATGTCCCGGATGACAAAACGTTCGTACTGCCGTGGCATCTGCGCTTGCCAATAAAGGCGAAACTCTTGCATGTCGCTGACGATGCCCCAGGTTGGCTTGATTTTGCTGTTGCCGTAGCGGTCATGCTCATCGCGGGCGTGTTTCAGGTAATCGGCACATTGCTCGACAGGAGAACGGCTGTTGGCCTCACGTTTCTGATTGGCATCTAGTAAGGATCGCTCGTCCTTAAACTCGCACAGCACTTGCGGAATTTGCAGCAGTTTTGGGTGTTCAAACCAGCCCATTGCAAGATCAGCCTTGCCAGTTCCACCGCCCTGTCCGGCATTCTTGACTGGATATTGGGCATGCAAAGTGTAACCGTCGTCCTTGGATTCTGCTCCGGACTGCGTGTAGCCCCAAAGCTCAACAAAGAAACGCTGCTCTAATGAGCTTTGCGCCACGGTCTCTTTTTGCGCTTTCTGTTCTGTCCACTTTCGCAGGCGGCCAATCAGCGCGGCGTCGCTATCGACACACCATGCGTTGTAGTCCCTCACCCATTCGGACATCAGATATGGGAGGGTGAACAGTGGCTGGTGCGATGACGGATTACTCATGTGCTTGTTTTCCATGATGACAAGGCGGCATCGCCTAATTGTTCCCTACAGAAAAATTTCGTGATGAGCGATAACGCGGGATTGAGTTGGTGTTTTAGTGGCAGGTAGTTACTACTTTTCCCGCCCAGCACGCCGCACCCTACCGCATCGCAGCCCTAGCCGCCTCAGCCAAAAACCCGGAGCGGGTTGCGCCGTGGGCTTTGGCGTAATCGTCGATCTTCGCCAGCAATAGGCGAGGTAAGGTGATGTTGAGTTTTTCCGCAGGCCCGAAATAACGCTCAATGGGCACCTCAACAACAGCCCAAATCCCGCCCGCGTAGCTCGGGTTTGACTGGTGTGCGTCAATGGGTAAGCGAGGCGGCATGTCAAATCCATCCTCAATCAAGGTCTCGACGTGAAGGTCAATCGCTTCTTTCACGCTTTCCAAAGCATCTTCCATGTTATCGCCAGCAGAGAAACAACCGGGCAGGTCAGGCACTGTCACGCCATAGCGCTGCCCGTCATCGGTATGCAATACAACAGTAAATTTCATGTCACCACTCCTTTCTGGTTCATCGCCAGCAGGATCGACTGGAAGACCTCCTGACTCGCTGTCATGCGGAAGCTCCGGGAAGACCACCGACGGCATCGGCTACCCGCACCTGGTTGCGGCCGCCATGCTTGGCGGCATAGAGCGCCGTGTCGGCGGCAATTAGTAGTTCATCGCCCGCCGCCGCGGGCTGTTGCGTGCTGCAGGCAATCCCGGCGGAGAGGGTGACGGCGAATTCCTGCTCCTCGTGCTGGAAGCGCAGGGCGGCGAAGCGTACACGGATATCGTCAAGTATCTTCTTTGCGGCTTCCGGATCGCATTCGGGCAGGATGGCGACAAACTCCTCGCCACCGTAGCGGCCGATGCCATCTGCCTTGCGCAGACACTGCTTGAGCAAATGTGCCAGCGCCTTGATCACCCGATCGCCAACGGCATGGCCGTAGGTGTCATTTACCGACTTGAAGTGGTCGATATCAAGCATCCCCACGCTGAGCGGCTTGCCGCTGCGCTGGGCGCGCGCGAGTTCGACGGCGATGGTCTCTTTGATGCGGGCATGCTTGAGCAAGCCGGTCAGGCTATCCTTGGACATCAGGTCGGACAATTGCCGCGAGCGGGCGGCGCGCGCCCGGACGGCGATGACCAGATGAGCGTCGGAAATCGGTTTGGTGATGAACTCATCTGCGCCCCGGCCCATGGCCTGCAATTGCTTGTCGCGGTCGGTCTCGGCGGAAAGGTAAACGATGGGCAGGCCGATCCATTCGTCGTAGTGGCGTATCACCGTCGCCAGTTCCGGGCCCGAGTAGCCGGGCATGTGCATGTCCATCAGGATCAGTTCCGGGCGAAAGGCCGAAACCGCTTCGATCACCGCCTCCGGCTGGTTCAGCACCGCCACTTCCATGCCGGCGGCGCTCAGCACGAGCTTGAAATGTTGGGCCAGATCGATATCGTCGTCAACGATGAGCACCCGGTAGGGCGCGGCGAAGCGCGCTTCCAGAGTACGTTCGAGGCGATCGACCAGGCGCGGCACGTCGAGCGGCTTCATCAGGAAACCTTCGGCACCGAGGCGCGCGGCACGCACGCGCGACTGAAAATCGCCATGGGCGGAGACGAACAGGATGGGGCAGCCCATGGCCTGCAAGGTCGGGCGGTCGAGCAGAACCTCGGTGGCATTGGCCCCTTGGTCAGTGAGCAACACGTCCATCACCAGAACGTCCGGACGCTCCATGCGCGCGGCAGCCTCGGCGGCATCGATCCGGGCGAACAGACGCACGTCATAGCCGAATTGCCCGAGCAGGCGGGCCAGTGTTTGACCGAGCGGCACGTCATCTTCCACCAGCCAGACTTGAATACGCCGTTCTGCGTCAGGTTCTACTTCAGGTTCTGCATCAGGGGCCGCCGCAGACCTGGCGCTGTTCTCTGCCCCGCTGCGGGTCACCGGCTCGCGCCGGGCAAGCGTTGCGGCCAAGGCCGCCACCGCATCGGCAAAAGCCCAACGCTGCACCGCGTCGACAGCGCTGAAATCTGCCGCGAGCCAGGTCTGCGCGGTCCGCTCCAGAACCTTGGCCTGACGGCTCAAGTCGTCGAACCCAAAGGTGCCGCCAGAACCGGCCAGTTTATGCAGGCGCTGATACAAGGTTTCAAGCGGCGGTCGGGCCGCCGTCTGCTCGGTCAGCCCTGCCGCCAGATCGGCCAGTTCGGCGATTTCCAGCGGCAAGCGAGCGATGTAGTCGTCGCGCAACCTGGCCAGCTCGGCGGCAACGATGGCATGGAGTTCAGTCATGGCGCTTATCCCAGATGGCGCGCACCTGCCCGGCCAGGGCCATGGGGTCGAAGGGTTTAGGGATGACGTCCAGCGCGCCCAGCGACTTGTAATGCGCCACTTCCGCCGGCTGCACCTTGGCGGTCATGAAGGCCACGGGCGTTGCAGCATAAGCGGGTAGCCTGCGCAGCGCCTGGAGCGTAGTCGGGCCATCCATGCCCGGCATCATCACGTCGAGCAGGATCAGGTCCGGCGCGAATGCTTCAACCTCGCGCAGAGCCTCTTCACCGGAGGAACAGATCTTGACGGTGAAATTACCGACCATTTCCAAAGCGATTTTCGCGACCGCCTGGATGTCCGGTTCATCCTCGACGTAAAAAACACGTTTCAATTCATTCATTTTGATGATTCCTTGCCTTTTGTGATACGGCTATTGAGGGCGTCGAGCAAAGCCCGTGGCGAGACATGCGACTTGAGTAGGGCCGCTTCGACCTTGCCGGCCTCGGCGTGGGAAAGTTCGGTTCCCGACAGGATGATAACAAGCGGCTCCGGGCGCTGCGCGCGGATCAGCGCCAGCAGTTCCCAGCCGCTGCCATCGGGCAGAGTCAGGTCAAGGATCACCACGTCGTAGTGCTCCATGGCCAGCCGGGTACGGGCATCGCTCAGGCTGGCGGCGTGCTCGAAAATGTAGCGGTTGCCGACCATAGCGCGGATGACCTGATGCAGGCCGACATCGTCCTCCACATGCAGCACCCGCTGCGGCTGATCGCTGCGCGCGCGCGA
>CAZZBA010000221.1:4025-6948 GCA_964652765.1 uncultured Victivallales bacterium
CGAACTGGCTGGGGTTGGTGGCGAGGTAGAAGAGGAGGTTGTTCCGCAGCTTCTCGTCGGGTGCCGACTGGATCATCTGCTTCAGCCGCTCGTAGCCCGCCGCCTCGGAGATGTCGGCCTGGCAGTACTCGATGTTCTTGGAGAAGGCGTTCCAGACGGATTCGTCGACGGTCCGGGTGCGGGAGTACTTGCGGAGGGCCTCCAGCAGTTCGGACCTGAAGGAGTCCTGCGTCTTCTCGCGTCGAGCGAATCCGATGATGCGGTACGGCGTCGGCAGGGCCCGTTCCAGCGCCAACTGCAGCCGTGCCTCATCGAGAGGCTTGGGCAACCAGTCGAGGGTCGAGAAATCCCCGTCGATGGCCAGCCGGCCATCCTCCACCGTGGCCGACACCACGACGATGGGCAGCTCGGTGGTGGCCGGGTTCTGCCGCACCCGGCTGATCACATCCAGGCCGCTCATGCCGGGCAACAGCAGGTCCAGGGTCATGGCGGCAAAATCGCCGTCGGCGAGCAGGGTAAGGGCCTGCTCGCCGCTCGCGGCGACCGCGCTGCGGTAGCCGGCCCGGGTCAGCATGAGCTGCAGCAAATAGGCGATGTCCGGGTCATCCTCCACCACCAGGATGCGTGGCGCGGCGGGGTTTTCGGCGAGCGTTTCTCTAACCAATGCCGGGTCGGCCGGGTCCGCAACCGGATCGACACCACGCTTATCGATCGGCAGTTCGATCCAGAAGGTGGCCCCTTCTCCCAGCACCGAATCGTAACCGACCGCGCCCCCCATGCGCTCAATCAGTTCCCGGCTGATGGCCAGCCCTAGGCCGGTGCCGCCCTTCTGCCGGGTATCGGAGGCGTCGGCCTGGGAAAACTTCTCGAAGATGCGGCTGCGAAACGCGTCCGGAATGCCAGGCCCGTAATCGCGGACCGACACCCGGACGCGATCGCCCCGACGCTGGACGGCGACCTCGACCTGGCCGCCTTCCGGCGAGAACTTGGCGGCGTTGGACAGGAAATTGGCCATCACCTGCTGCAAGCGCTGGCTGTCGATGCGCACCTCCAGGCTCTCGACCGGCTCGGCCAGCGCGAAACGCACCCGCCGCGCCGCGCCATAAGCCTTGTTTGCCTCCAGTGCCTGTTCCACCAGCGGCAGCAGGGCCAGCAACTGCATGTCGAAGTGCATCTTGCCAGCGGCGATCTTCTCCATGTCGAGCAGGTCGTTGATCAGATGGATGAGGCGCAGGCTGTTGTTGTGCGCGATGTCGATCAGCGGCTTCATGGATGGTGGCAGTTCACCCACCGCGCCGCCGTTGATCAGGCCGAGGGCACCGGAAATGGAGGTCAGCGGCGTGCGCAACTCGTGGCTGACCGTTGACACAAACTCGCTCTTCATCTGCTCGACGCGCTTGCGCTCGGTGATGTCGCGCACCAGGCCGACGAACATGCGGCGGCCGGCGTGACTGATCTCCGAGACCGCCAGATCCATGGGGAAGGAACGGCCATCCTTGCGCCGTCCCACCACCTCGCGGCCGATACCGATCACCCGCTCTACCCCGGTGGCCCGGTAGTTGGCCAGGTAACCGTCGTGCTCGCTGTGGTAGGGCTCGGGCATCAGCATCTTGATGTTCTGTCCCAGCACCTCGCCGGGCGGGTAACCGAAGATGCGCTCGGCCGCCTGGTTGAGCGATGCCACGGTGCCGCGTTCGTCGATGGTGATGATGCCGTCGATGGCGTTGTCGAGGATGGCCTGGGTGTAGCGGGCCTGATCCTGCAGGGTCATTTCCCCGCGCTTGCGCTCGCTGATGTCTTCGGCAATGCCGAGATAGCCGAGGATTTCGCCAGAACCGGCGCGCATGGGGGTCACCACCAGCGCTACCGGAATGGCATGGCCATCCTTGTGCAGATAGGTCCACTCGCGCTTTTCCGAGCCGTGGCGTTCGGGCATTTCGACTAAAACCCGGAAACCTTCGACCGGACGCCCCAGTTCGGCGCCAAGCTCTTGCCCCCGCGCCACCACCTCGTCGATCTGATGCAGGATCGCCGGTGTCTGTTTGCCGACCATCTCCGCGCTCGCATAACCGAGCAACTGCTCGGCACCCCGGTTGAAGACGGTGATTAGCCCGTTGCGGTCGGTGGCGATGATGGAAACCTCGGAGGCCGCATCCAGCACGTCGTTGAGAAACTTCTCGGTCTTGCGCACGGCCAGTTCGGCGGCCCGCGCCAGGGCCTGCTCGCGGCGACCGAGCAGCGCCAGAATCAGGGCGAACAGCAACACGCTGATGCCGCTGCCCAGGCCGGGAATCAACCCGTCGGTGGCTGAGGCGTACTGCGCCTGAAAAGCCGGGCGGCTGCGCAGCGAGAGCGTCCAGATCTGGCCGAAGGCATTAATGCGCCGAAGCGACTGGTGCGAGGGCGGTACTGCGTATTCTTCTGCATGATTGGCGGCAGAGTCATACATCAGCGAATCCGCTAACGTCGACTCACCGTTGTGCAGCGTAAAGTCGACGACCCGGTCGCGGCCGCCAAGAATGCCCTGCATCAGGTCATCCATCCGGTAAGGGCTGTAGACAAAGCCGCGCAATGCCTGCCAACGCGCCTCAACACTGTTCAGGGGCATTCCCTGACGGTAAACGGGCAGGTACATCAGAAATCCGGCCTGCTCCTTGCCGTGGGTCTCCTGAACCAGCTTCACCCTGCCGCTGATGGCGGTTGTGTTGTTGTCCACGGCCCGCTGCATGGCCTGGCGGCGGGTCGCTTCGGAGAACATGTCGAAGCCGAAGGCGGCAAGATTGCGGCCCATGAAGGGTTCCAGATAAACAATGGAGGTGTAGAGCGCCCGCTCACCCTCGGGCCGGACCGTGTAATCAGGAAACCCCGCGGCACGCATGGCCGCGATATGGGGCGCCAGCGCATCCGGCGGTATCGCCAGGCT
>CAZZBA010000222.1:0-6878 GCA_964652765.1 uncultured Victivallales bacterium
TTGAATTGACACTCCAGCAGCACGCCGGCGAGTTGACCGTCGCCAAGGAAGGCCCTGCCCGCTACAAGACCGCGATCTAACCTCGCTCCCGCATGAATCTCACCTCGGCGCGTAAACGCTCTACTTCCTCGATCAGGTCGAACAGGGTCTTGATCCATGTCACATCAAGACCGTGGACGGTTCTCAGGTACTCGATTCGCCGCACCGTGCATATCGCCTCCTCTGTGAAGGCCAGCACTTTGTTCGGGGGTTGCAGGACCGGTTGTATAAGACCGGCACGCCAGTAGATCAGCAGGGAACGACGGGGGACCTCCGCGAGATGTGCAGCGGCGTCGAGGCTGTACAGCACGTTTGGTTTCGGCTGGAACAACTCCAGTGCAAGGGGGCAATCCGTATCGGTATGAATACGCAGGTTCATCATGCCTTTCTCGGGTTGAATTTGTATTGATCGGCTAACTGTTCCCAGAGACGTCTTTGTTCCGAAGTCAGTTCTGGAGGGACCTGGATGCTCACAACAGCGTGCAGATCGGCTCGCGTGTCCGTGCCGGTCGGCAATCCCTTGCCGCGCAGACGGAATTGACGCCCCGCCACCGTCCCCGCCGGAATCTTCAAGGCGACCGCGCCATCGAGCGTGGGGATATGAACGGTGCAACCCAGGACCGCTTCCCAGGGGGCGAGGTCCAGATCGAAATACAGGTTGGCGCCCCGTGTCCGGAAATCCGGATGCCTGGCTAGCGTGATGCGCAGATACAGGTGTCCCGATGTGCCGCCGCCAAGCCCCTCCTGTCCTTTGCCCGCGAGCCGGACGAGTTGCTTTTCCTGGACGCCGGCCGGAATGGCTACCCGTATGGTCTGGAACGAGGATTGTCCGGTGCGCGGATCGGTGCGCTGCATTTTGATCATTCGCGATGAACCGTGCAGGACCTCATCCAGTGTCACGAGGATGTCCCCCTCGACATCCTGCCCGTTCCGGGCGGATTCCGCGCCGTCCGAATCCGGCCCCCGTGTCCGATGAAATGCCCCGGATGGGCGACCGCGACTGCCGAAGAACTGCTCGAAGAAGTCACTGAATCCGGTGCCATCGAAGTGGTATTCCGAGCCAGCCCCTGAACGGCCTTGGAAGTCCTGTTCCTGCTGGGTGGTCTGCTGTCCTGGCCGATTCCAGTTCACACCCAGCTCATCGTACTTTTTCCGCTTGTCAGGATCGCTTAGAACCTCGTTGGCCTCGTTTATCTCCTTGAACTTGGATTCGGCAACGGTCTTGTTCCTGGCGACGTCGGGGTGATACTTGCGCGCCAGATTGCGGAATGCTTTCTTGATGTCCGCGTCGCTTGCGTTGCGAGCCACGCCCAGAACGTCGTAATAGTCTTTGAATTCCACCGGCATTTCTTCGCTTTCGTCGGCAGCGATCCAACGGAATCCGTTGATATGTTGAAGCGCGGCCAGCCTGCACGCTTGCGTCCTCATTTCCAGCTGTCGACGGTGCAGAGGCTACATCATGACCATGTTGCCCTCAATGGGGTGAAACCCTACCGATTGGCTGGTGAATCAAGCACGGCGCGCACCTTGCGGGTGAGGTCATCGCTCGAGAACGGCTTTGACAGGAAATTCATACCCTCTTCCAGCACTCCGCGGTTGGTGAGCACGTCGGCGCTGTAGCCGGACATGAAGAGCACCTTCATGCCGGGGTTATCATTCAATAGCCGCTGGGCCAGATGCCGGCCATTCATGCCGGGCATGATGACATCTGTCAGCAGGAGCTGGATGGTTCCAGAATGCAGGGCGACTTGCTTCAGCGCGTCCTCCGGCGTCTCCGCCGTCATGACGTTGTAGCCGTGTTTTTCAAGGAACAATCTGCAGGTGGTGCACAGCGTGATTTCATCTTCCACCAGCAGCACGGTTTCCCCTTTTGCTCTTGGTGTTTCCGGCTTTCCCGCCTGGGGCCTGGTGGTATCTGCCGCCACAGCTGCAGCCCGCGGCAGGTATATCCGGAAGGTGGTGCCTTTCCCGGTTTTGCTAGCGACCTCGATGAAGCCGTTGTTCTGTGTGACGATCCCGTACACCGTCGCCAGGCCCAGCCCGGTGCCCTTGCCGACGTCCTTGGTGGTGAAGAACGGCTCGAAGACCTGGGCCAGCGTCTCCTTGTCCATGCCGCAGCCGTTGTCGCTGAAGTCGAGGACCGCATACGAGCCTGGAACCATTCCCGGATGGCGTTCGCAGTCGTCATCGCTGGTAACGGCGTTGGCGGTCTTGAGCACGATCATTCCGTTGCCTGCGATCGCGTCACGCGCATTCACGCAAAGATTGGCAAGGATCTGGTCCACCTGTGCCGGGTCGATCTTGACCGGGTGAACATTCGCGCCGGGGCGCCAGGCGAGGTTGATGTCTTCGCCGATCAGATGCCGTACCAGTTTGAGCATGCCAGCCACGGTATCGTTCAGATCCAGTATCCTTGGCGCGATGACCTGCTTGCGCGCAAAGGCCAGCAACTGCCTGGTGATGTCGGCGGAGCGCTTTGCGGTATGCAGGATCTCATCGAGCCATTCACGCAACGGGTTTTCGGGACCGGCCTGTTCAATGCACAGTTCCGTGTACCCCATGATGCCCATGAGCAGGTTGTTGAAGTCGTGTGCTACCCCTCCGGCGAGACGCCCCACCGCCTCCATCTTCTGCGCCTGGCGGAGTTGATCGCTAAGCCTGGCCTCCTCCTCCTCCGCCTGCTTGCGCATCAGGGCCGAACTGATATGCGCGGCGACATCCTCCAGTTGCGCAATAGACTCAAGCGTAAAGCACCCTTTGCGACGATCGTTGAACTGGATCAGTCCGACCGTCTTGCCCCTGCTGCGAATAGGTACCAGGGCGACAGACGCATAGCCCTGATGGACGCATTCATTGCGCGGTTTCCGCCGCGGATCATCAGCTGCCGGGATGTGCAGTAGCGAGGCTGAGTCATTGGTCCAGAAGCTGCCGCCAGGGGTGAAGAGCTCGCTAGCCGGGTCGGTCTTCCCGGTAAGCACCAGCCCGCAGGTGCATTCCAGGCAGACGTTGCCGTCTTTGGCACGGCACACGCCGCCGTTCGCGTCCCGTCCGATAAGGGTGTTTTCGGTCGCGATGAATTCAGGGGCGAATCCATCCTGGAAATGGTAGGGGAAGTCGTTCCCGCTTTGCAGGCGAATGCCGACGGCATCAAACGTCGTCTGCGCTTTCAGGGTGGCGATGACCTCCTGCATGGTGTGATCCTGGTCACCCGGCTCGTTCAGTATCCGCAGGATCTCATGGTTCATGCGCTGATAAGACGCCGCCCGCACCCGATCCGAGATGTCGCGGATGTTGCATTGGATGACCCGCTTGCCTTCCACCAGATAGACATTGCTGACGAACTCCACGTCGATTTTCCGCCCGGCGTCGGTTTCCAGCGGCAGGTCTTCGTACCGGACATAATCAAGGGACTGGAGTTCCCTGAACTTATCCTCGTTGGCGGCGAGGTTTCTAAAAAATCCAAGTTCCCATATTCTCTTACCGAGGAATTCGGCGTGTGAATATCCGAGCAGGGTTGTCAGGAAGGGATTGACGTCCACGACCATGCCGGTCTCGGCATCAAGGATCAGTATCCCGTCCTGTGCCGATTCGAAAAGCCGACGGTAGCGCAGTTCCGAGGCTGCCAGTGCTGTCGATTTCACACTCATGACGCAATGCTAGCTGTTTGGCCGGATGGTCTGCTATGGGGTAAAACCCTGCCAATCAGCGGAAGCGGATATCGGCGACGAGGCGGGAGACCAGTGCTGCCTCCGGCGTGTCCGGGCAGTACTCCGGATATAGCTTGCGGGCGCATTCCGGACAAATGCCGTGGGTGAACGCGATGCCGGGGAAGTGATCGGTCACGTAGGCATCGACGGAGTGCCACGAGCCGTCGATACCGCGTATGCTTTTGCAGGAGCAGCAGATCGGCAGCAGGTTGTGCATTTCCTTGAACATGGACAGCGATGCCGTCAGTTCCGCGATGCGCTGTTCCTGCTGTTCCTCGGCATGCTCGATCCCCGAGATATCCACCACCAGCCCGTCATAGGCGATCAGCTCGCCATTGGCATCGAACAGGGGGATCGACGTGTTCTTCAGCCAGCGGGTAAATCCGTTCTTATGGGTGATCCGGTGCTTGATCGGCAACGGGACCTCCCCCTGCATCAGTTGCTCGATCTGCTGCAGGACGATGCCCCGATCCTCGGGCTCGATCATGCTGAGCCACAGCATCGGTTGCCTGGCATATTCCTCTTCGGTATACCCTGTGACCTGCTGGACGCCCGGATAATGAATCGTGCAGACGGCCCGCTTCTGCTTGATGATCACCGTGAAGATGAAGGCCTTGGCGGCATGGATGAGCTGTTCGTAGCGCCTGACGCTCTCCTCCGGAACCTTGCCGGCGGAGCCCAGCAACTGCGAGACGGCAGCGCAGTCGCTCTTGCCATCGCCCGTGCTTAGGGCAATGGTGAGCGGCTCTTTCAGTTCCATTCCCGGCTTGTTCATGGTGTTTAGAGTTCCAGACGTAGCGCCGCGCCCAGGGTGATGGTGTCGCCATCGATATCGTGCCCGATCTCGCTCAGGCTGGGGCCTTCCGCAAACCGGTAGTTGGCGTTCAGATCCAGATACATATCCGTAAAGATCTCGAGTTCGATGCCCGCCCGCAGGGCATAGAACAGCTCGTCGGCGAAATCGCCGTCGCTGAAGAGGATACCGGTGCCAACTGCGGCATAAAGCCCCATGCCGACGACCAGGTAGGCCTGAGGGGCGAAGATGGTATCATCCACCCCCATGAAGTCATCCGTGAAAACCTCGAGGTCCGCCTCCACCCTCAGGAGTGCCGCGAGCCTGTGCTGGTACGATACCAGCCATGACATCCCGCTATCGTCGAACTCCTGGTCATCAATGTCATCGACAGCGGTCCAGTAGTTCGCGCCTGCACCAAGCCTGCTGTTGCCTTCCGCCCGGACACCCTGCGCAACCGCCAGCATCCCGATTACCGCCGCTGTCATGATCCATCTCGTTCTCATACGTGTTTCCTTTTCTTTGTCACTGTTGCCAGAAGACTAGACGATGTCCGGGGCCGCAGCTATGGGGTATTACCCTGCCTATGGTTACAGCCGCTCGAATGAGCCGATGACGATCTCGAGCTTGATGTTGATGAGCGGGGTGGTCTTGAAATCGTCCTCGCGGAAGAAGTCCAGCCCTGGTTCAATCTCCAGGAACAGCCAGTCGCGATGGACGCGCTTGCGGTAGGCCACCCGTGCCAGGTATTGGTCGGTCAACCAGGAGGGATGCGTATAACCGCGTACCCCCAGTTTGATGGCGGCGCTGCGGCGCGAGCTGAACCGGGTGTGCCAGGAAGCGATCTGGCCCCAGTCCACGCCATGACTCACCTCCGACCAGACGGCGTAAGAATTGAAGCGGAGAATGTGGATCGCGCCAACCGGCCGGTCAAGTGTGATCTCTGTACGTTCCCCGAACCCGTCTTTCTCGTTCCAGAATCCGCTTTCCGCCAGAACGGCGCTCCAGACCTCAAACGATTTGCGGAAACGTCCGCGCAGCCGGATTTTCGGCGATGGCTCGGGGCTGAAGCGCAGTCCGGTAGAAAGTGATAATTGCCGCTTTACGTCGTCAGTGAAGAAGTATGTTAATCCCGCCGCCGCACTCTCGCCGCGCTCCTGATCGATGACCCGGCGATAGCGGGCGGAAAAGATATCTTCCATGGTGTCATAATCGGTGTCGTAGCTGTCCGCATACAGCCGGAGCCGATGTGAGATCCCGGGCAGGCGCAACCGCGCCGTGAAGTCCAGCTTGTATTCGGTGTCTTCCCCCTCGGTCATGATGAGTCGGGGCGTCACGCGGACGTGCGATCCTTTCACCTGGTAGGCGGTAAGGAGATTGCCGAAGAACCGGCGGGTCATCTCGGATTCGTGATCATCCTCCTGGCGGAACGTGTCGGCAATGACGTTGTTGATCGACTCGGCGACGCGCAGGACGCGCCCGCTGAGATAGCGGTGGTACCGGTCGACACGGTTCGTGTCGGTGTTACCGGGGGCGCGGTCGGTTTCGGTATACGCCCCGGCGGGCATGGCCGCGAGGATGAAGGCCATGCTGGCAGCGAGCCGTACGGATTTCATGAAAAGTACCCGGACGCCTGGTCGGTATGCATTCGTTTTCAATCGGTCTGGCCGGTGTGCATCTGGTCAAAGAGAGGGGAGAGTGCCAGCCTCTGCCGGTATTGTTCCAGTCCCCGCGTGATCGAGAGCAGTTCCTGCTCGTCATACGTCAGGTCGGGGTCGCAGGCAATGAACAGCAGCCAGATTCCGCCAGGGATGTCCCGCCGGTAGGCCATGACCAGGCGTTTCCGCGTGCTCTGCACTTTCGCATATTTCAAGGCGTGCTTCAGCTCCCGGAAGAATACACCCTTCAGCATCAGCCGTACCGCTTCTCCGGGGCCGTACAGGGCGAGGAACGAGGCGACCCCGTCCATCTGGATCACGTCCTCGAGATCGGACCGCCGGGTCAGGTAATCAGGGTTCTGCGTGATTCCAGCCTGCGCCAGCAGGTTGGTGTCGGTGATCCGTCCGTACGCTGGCGGGCATTCGTCCTGTTGCAGGGCGAATTCATTCAGCACGCTGGCCGGAAACGGTTCCAGCAGGCGATCCTGCGTCGAGTCGGCGGCACAGCCGAACCCTGGCCAGGCAGCCAGCATCAGCACCCACACCGCGCTAAATCGACTTTGCATACATACCTCCCGCACAGATCTTACCTATAACTTGGTCATTTTGTCACAGTTCCTGTCAATAGATTAGGGCGAAAGATTAAGGCGAAAGATAAAGGTTGCCGTGCCCTGCGAAGCC
>CAZZBA010000223.1:0-6855 GCA_964652765.1 uncultured Victivallales bacterium
AGCATAGCGGATTCACAAAAAGAAAACCGCCTACGATTGCGCAAAAAAAACATTCTGTTTTGCGCAAAACGCACTTGACGTTTTCAGCGCATTTTACGAAAGTGTCGTCAGCGCCCCGCACGCAGAGCGGGAACAAACTGACTGGTACCTTTTTCAACGAATTAAACGAATGCAACGAATATGATAAAACATCGAACATTCAACATTGAACATCGAATTTTGAATAAGGCTCGTTGGAGCGAAGCGGAAATCATTCGGCGAATGCCGAAAGCGAAGCGTTAATAAGGCAATTCATCATGGCTAAGTTACTGACAACCATCCCGCGCGTCCTCGTCGAGTTGCCCTCGGGCTTGAAATCCTGCCGCGACAAGCTGCAGGGCATCCTGCACTACGCCCGGCTGAACGGACCCTGGGAGCTGAAGGTCGTGCTCGAGGGCGACCCCTACTCCGCCCGTCCGGAGAATTTTAAAAACTGGAAGCCTGACGGACGGATCATCGGCTGCCCGTACGGGACCTTGATCGGTGGCAAGGTGGACAGCAGGACACCGACGGTGACACTGGACATCCCCCGCCTGCTTGGCACGCACGTTTCCTGCATCAACCATGACTCGGAAAAAATCGCCGAGAGCATCGCCAGTTACTACCTTCAGCAACAGTTTGAGCAGTTTGCCTACGTCGGCTGTGAAACCGGCCCGTACTGGTCGTTGATCCGCGCTCAGGCTTTTGAGCGTGCCGTGCAGAAGAGCGGCTATGCCTGCAGTCTCTATGCGCCCACGGTCAAGGGGAAAAAGAGCGATTGGGGATTGGAGAGCCGCAACATGCAGGAGTGGCTGCTCAGCCTGCCCAAGCCCTGTGGCATCATGGTGGCGCTTGACGGGCGGGCCCAGCAGGTCCTGGAGTGCTGTATGCGCAGCGGCATCCAGGTGCCGAACGAGGTCGCCATCATCGGGGTGGACAATGATGAGTCGATCTGTGAAAACACGACCCCGACGCTCTCCAGCGTGCAGCCCGACTTTGAAGGGGGCGGCTACATGGCTGCGGAACTGCTTGACCAGCTCATGAGGCGTACACAACGCAAACCCGTCACGCTGACCTACGGCGTCAAGCGCATCGTACACCGGCAATCCTCCCTGCACACCTCGCGGCCGAACTGGATCGCCCTGAAAGCCAAAGAGTTCATCCGCCTCAACGCCTGCATGGCGATCTCGGTTGATGACGTCGCGCGGCATCTCAACATTTCGAGGCGACTGGCAGAGCTGCGCTTCCGTGAGGCCTGCGGTTATACCATCCTTGAGGAGATCCAGAACCAACGTCTGGAAAGGGTCTGTTCGCTGCTACGGGAAACCCATCTGTCGATCGGAACCATCGGCGAACGCTGCGGCTATATGACAGAGACCTATCTGAAGGTACTTTTCAAGAAGCGCTTCGGCAAAACCATGCGCGAATACAGGGATTCGTGACGTGTCAATAATGCTTCGGGGATATCGGATCACATCGTAACGATGTGACCCCGGCACCCTCTGAGAGCACATCCTGTATATTCAATATTTGTAATACTTTAGCACATTTGTCAGCACACTGTCATGTGGCAAATACCCTGTTCGCCATCGCTTCGGTTACGCAGGGCTGGTCTTGTCGAGCCGGACGGCCTCCAGGCCGGGAACAAACCGGCAGGCCTCTTCAAGCACTGCGCCGCAATGTTCGTAAGCCATGGCGGCATGGTGAATCCACGGACCCTGGATCAGGGTTCGCTCCCAGCGCGGCCAGTCATCCACCTTCATCCAGACATAGTTGTTCTGCGTGAAGGGGCCCTCCATGGAAACCCCCTGCCCGATGGCCAGTTTGTACTCGCCCCGATCACCGTCGAAGCGCGTGATCGTGATTGGCCCGTCTTTCAAGGGCAGATGCGTCATGCCCGAGACTGGGCTTGGCAAGATCCAGTGGCGACCCAGCTTAGGCTTACACCCTGGCTTACCCAGCGAATGCGGTGCGCCGCAATGCCAGAGCAGCACGCCGTTGTCGTCCTGCGGATGACGCACCGTGATGTCGGCCAGGAAGGAGGGTTGACCTCCCACCGCGCGATTGAGCAAGAGCGTGCTGATGGCGCCATGGATGTCGGACTCCATGGACAGCGGCATCGTCTCGGAGATCAGACTGTTGGCCAGGAAGCAGTAGGCTCCGAACTCCTCGATCAGCGAGTCGAAGTCCTGAAGGGCAATGCTGTCCAACCCCTGTTCCGCTGAGAGGTGCAGCGCCTGGTCGCGCAACGCCAGGATATGGGCGAGCTGCTGATCCTCCACCCCCTCGATCTCCAGACTCTTGCGCAAGGCTGCGACCTCGTCTCTGTAGGCCTTGGCGTTGGCCGCGGCCCTCTGGCGCACGTCGCGGATGAAGAGCACCATGTCGATCGGCAGCACCTCGACACGGAAACGTTCAAGCAGTTCGCTCTCGTTGGCGATGGTCGTCCAGAAGAAGTCGATCCGCTGCCCGATGTGTCCGATGCGCATCCCGCACCGGAGCGCCTGCGCAGCATGCGCAGTACGCAGGAAGTTGCGAACACCACGTTCCAGTTGCGGCTCGCCGATGCGGCAGTTCTCGATATAGGAGAAGGGCACCCCGAGCTTATGGAGCACCTTGCTGGTGGCGAACATGCCGCAGAGGCTGTCACGAAGCCGCCTGCCATCGGGTTCGGGAGCCTCATCCCGAGGACCCCACAGCAGCAGCGGCACGCCGACGTCCCGTCCGATCACCCCGGCCGCGCCCTCGGTGCCGAAGTTGCAATGCGGCATGAAGAGCCCCGTGACATCGTGCTTGCGGAAATGGGCGATGGCCGCAGCCACCTGAGCCTGGTTACGGATCATGCCATCTTCGATCACGCCATCGAGGTCGACAAAAGGTATCTGCCACTGACGCAAGGCCGCTTGAAGCTCGACCTTCCAGCGCATGGCATCTGTGTGGCTAAAGACGAATTTACCGATCGGGCAGAGGCCCAGAATGGGTTTAGGTGGTGTGATGGTTGTCATGTTCATTTTGTTATCTCCTTTTTAAGAATGAGCTTCAAAGCCTGCTCGACCAGAACAGCACCTGCATCTGGCGTGAAGAGGCTGAGGTTCGCTTCGTAGCCTACCGCCTCGGGCGTGGTGATGTACCCCTGAAGCTCACCATTCGCCATACTCATGACGAAGGCGCGGGCACTCGCCCGCCGCTTGATCTCCAGGGCATACTCCACGAAATATTCGCCTGGCAGAGCGACCAAAAAGGTGTCGCCCACCCAAAAGACTTGCACCTCGGCGCGCTGGTGTGACAGCTGTACGGAACGTAATCGTCCATCCGCTTGCGCTTTTGCCAACGTCACCACTTCCTCCGCGCCAAACACCACGCACTCGGCTGTACGCACCGCGCCATGTCCCGCGCCTTCGCGCTTGAGTCGCTCGTATGTTTCACGCGCTGCGTCCAAGTCAACTTCTGCTGCGGCGACCGATGAAAAACGTCGCACGGGCAGCGACACAAAAGAACAAGCGCCTCCCACCGAAGCAGCAGATGCGAACTGTTCGTCCCGCAACGCGCTGAGCGCCTCCACCACAAACCCGCCCAGCCGAGCGCCCAGGCGCTCCGCCTCGGCAAACGTCTGCGCCTTGACATGATAACGCGGACTCAGATTGCCGCAGGGGCCATTGTGGTAGAGCACCTCAGCGCCCGGGAAGGCCTGCTGGATGGCTTGACGCGTATAGGCGGGAAAGTCGGACGAGACCAACGTCGAGTCCTCGTGCAGCACCGTGGGGTGCATGGAATAGAAGAGTTGTATGGCCAGCAGGGAGTTGTCGCTGGCCCGCCGCACCGCCACAATTCCGGCCTCCGGGTCACGGGCGGCCTCGGGCGAAAGCCGGTTGCAGCCCACGCCATCGACCTGTGCCGACGTGATCGCCACCTCCGCTGGCACGCACGTCTGGACGGCCTGGCAGGCGGCCTCGACGATGCCATGGATTAACTGCGCCCGATAAGAGGGATCAGGCTCGGGAACCACGGGATCGCCGGACATCGCCAGCAACGAGCAGGTGACCGGCCCTGAATGCGTGTGGGTGGCTGAGATCATGACGTGTTCAGGCGGCACGGCGACACGCGCCTGGATGCGGCGACGGCACTCGTCCACGAGTGTGCTATCGACGTAGAGGACATCCACGGCAACTGCGAGCGTGCAGTACTGTCCATCATCGAGGTACAGCGCCGTTGCAAACAACGGATCATGAATGCCCGTAGACATCCGCGCCACGTGCGGATAGCCCCACAGGAACATTGACCCCGTCGGAGAGACATCACTCTTGGCTGTTCCGGCTTTAAGCATAATCCTCCAAAGACTGTACAACCTCGGTCGACTGATTTTCCTGACTGCGCAACGCGGCTGTGAAGAGCAGGTGGCTGACCGCAGCTTCCTCCGGAGTGACACAACCGGCAAAACGCTTGATCGGCTTCTTGTGGACCAGTTCATAGAGGAACGCGGCCCACATCTGCAGGATGGAGTCGGAGAAGCCAGCCTCGAAAATGTGGCCGGTCAACGAGGTGAAGGCCATCTCGTGCCCCACGTCAATGACCTGCCAGGCCTGCCGGCCGCCCGTGTACTCCATGATTTCAAGTATTTTGATATGCTTGCTGCTCCAGCGGGCCGAACCTTTCATTCCCAGAATTTCCAGGTACCACGTATTCGTCTGCCCGGGGGCGATGCGCTGGGTCTTGATCGTCAGCGGGAACTCGCTGCCGTCACGGTCTGACGCCGTGCACAACATCGTCGCGTTATCCCACGTCTCGCAAGGTGCCATGCCACCCTTGCCGTCGGGACGTTCGGGCACAAGGTTGGAGAGCACGGCGCGCACTGTCTTCGGAAACCAGCCGGCCCGGAAGGGCGTATGGCAGGCGTGCATGCCCAGATCGCCCATGCAGCCATATTCGCCGTTGAACTTGAGCAGCCGCTTCCAGTTGATCGGCTTACTTGTATCCATGTCGCTGGAGTGGAGAAAGCCGCTGTTGACTTCGATCAGGCGGCCAAAGGCCCCTTGCTCGATCATTTCGCCGATCTGCTGCATGGCGGGAAAGAAGGGCGACTCCGAACTGCAGCGCACAAACACCTCCGGATGCTGCCGGACGCAGTCGAGAATCTGGAGGTTGGCATCCAGGTCGATCCCAAAGGGTTTTTCGCCCATCAGGTGCTTGCCAGCTCTGATGGCTGCGCAGTAGAGTTCAGCGTGAAGATTGTGGGGCACCGGGATGTAGACCGCCTCCACCTCCGGATTGGCCAGCAGCTCGCGATAGTCCCCCGTAACCTGCTTCACGGACGGGAACCGGTCAGCGAACCACTGCGCCAGCGACGGATTCGTGTCGCACACCGCGACAATTTCCGGTCGCACGTCCATCTGCGTGAGATGACACCAGCGCGCAGCGGCACTGCCGAACTCGCGCCCCATCAGCCCGCACCCGATGATTCCAAAACGTATCGTCTTCATGTGATGTCCTCTTAGTACCCCAACTCCTTCTCGGTCTCGCCAATGGCCTCGTCGATCATCTCCAGCCCCTTCATCAGGACCTCATCCTCCATCACGACCGGCGGGCTCATGCGCAGGATATGTCCGGCAGGAATCCAGGCCAGCCCCTTGGCAAAGGCCTTCTGGTAGACCATCTTACCGGCAAGATCCAGCGGCTCTTTGGTTGCCTTGTCCTTGACCAGCTCGATACCCATCAGACACCCCTTGGCACGCACGTCGCCGACAATCTTGTGCTCAGCCTTCATACGCAGCATGCGTTTCAGCGCGATCTCGCCCAAGTGGGCGGAGCGCTCATTCAACTGCTCCTCCTCGATCGCCTCGATACAGGCCAGCGCAGCCGCGCACGCCATCGGATTGCCACCGTAACTGGACGACGCGGAGATCGCCTCGAAGGACTCTTTGTGCGGCTCGCGCACGGCCACGCAGGTCACAGGGAAGCCGTTACCGAAGCCCTTGCCCAGCGTGACGATGTCAGGTACCACGCCCCAATGCTCCATGCAGAGCCACTTGCCGGTGCGCGACATGCTGGTGAGCACTTCGTCAATCATCAGCAGAATCTTGTGCTTGTCGCAGAGCTTGCGCAGTTTCGGGAAGAAGTCATCCGGCGGCATCACTGACCCGCCCCAGCCCTGGATCGGTTCGAGCACAAACCCAGCCACCTGACCGCAGGTGCCTTTGTCCAGATACTCCTCGTAGAACTCAATGTACTTGTCCGTGTCAATCGTGCCGTCGGGCTTGGTCCACATCGGGCGATAAGGATCCGGACGCGGCACCATGTGAGCGCCGGGCATACGTGCCGGGCCGTAGACCTTCGAGCGGATATGTCCGAGCGAGACGCCACCGTAGGTCTTGCCGTGATAATCGTTGAAGCAAGAGATCATCTCGTGCTGCTTGGTGGCTGCGCGCATCACACGCTGCCCCGCTTCCACAGCGGTGGTTCCGGAGTCGTAGAACTGGAAGCCATTCAGGTCGCCCGGCAGGATCTGTGCCAGCTTTTCGACCAGCTTGGTCTTGATGGGCGTGGTGAAGTCGTGGATGTTCATCATCTGGGCTGCGGCTTTCTGGACAGCCTCGGTCACTTTGGGATGGCAATGCCCCAGCGTCGTCACGTAGATGCCGGACGAAAAATCGATATACGCATTGCCGTCCACATCCTTCAGGACGCAGCCGTGGCCGGACTCGAATGTCACGGGAAAGAGTTTCACCTGGCTACTCAGACCCTTGAAATATTTCGTGCAGCGATCATGCCACTGCTTGGACTGCGGGCCCGGGGGCGTGACAACAATGTGGGGGATCTTTTTAAGATCAACATGCGCCCAAT
>CAZZBA010000224.1:0-6827 GCA_964652765.1 uncultured Victivallales bacterium
CTGGAACTGACGCACACAGTGGAGGACCGCCTGATGCGCGAGCAGTTGCTCGATGACATGGACCTGGAGCGCGAGCGCGGCATCACGATCAAGTCGCACCCGGTAACCATGCGCTATGAGGCGGATAACGGCGAGGTCTATGAATTCAACCTGATTGACACTCCCGGTCATGTGGACTTCACCTACGAGGTGTCGCGCAGCATGGCGGACTGCGAGGGTGCCGTGCTGGTGGTCGATGCCGCCCAGGGTGTGGAGGCGCAGACGGTCGCCAATGCCTATCTGGCGATCGACAGGGGACTTGAGATCATCCCCGTGCTCAACAAGGTTGATCTGCCGAATGCCGATGTGCTGACGGTCTGCAAACAGATCGAGGATATCCTGGGGATCGATACCAGCGACAATCTGCACGTCAGCGCCAAGACCGGCCAAGGGGTGCGCGACGTGCTGGAGATGGTCATCAGGAAAGTACCGCCGCCGAAAACCGATCTGACGGACAAGGCACCGCCGCGCGCGCTGGTTTTCGATTCCATCTACGATGCCTATCGCGGCGTGGTCACGTATGTGCGCGTCGTCGATGGCACCCTGACGGTGGGCGACAATGTGCGCCTGATGGCCACGGGCATTACCACCCAGCTAAAGGAGGTCGGCATCTTCTCGCCGAAACCGATTTCCCGCAAGCAGTTGACCGCCGGGCAGGTGGGTTACCTGATTGGCACGCTCAAGACACCCTCCGACATCCAGATCGGCGACACGGTCACCTCCGACAAGAATCCAGCCTCCGAATCCCTGCCAGGCTTCTCGCCGGTCAAGCCGATGGTCTTCAGCGGTATTTACCCCGTGGACACGGCGGATTTCGAGAAATGCCGCACAAGCATTGAGAAACTGAGCCTTAACGATTCGGCGTTCACGTTCCATCCGGAAAGTTCCACCGCGCTCGGGTTCGGGTTCCGCTGCGGGTTCCTGGGGTTGCTCCACATGGAGGTGATCCAGGAACGCCTGCGGCGTGAGTTCGACCTGGATATCATCAGCACGCATCCCGGTGTGGTCTACAAGATCAAGCAGCGCGATGGCAAGACGATGGAGATCGACAACCCCGTGTTCCTGCCGGATCCCACCCGCATCGAGTCGATAGAGGAACCGATGATCAGTGCGTTCATTATCTGCCTGAACGAGAACATCGGCGACCTGCTGAGGCTGATCATGGACCGGCGCGGTGACGTCACCAAGACGGACTCCATCGACGGCACCCGCGTCATGCTGACCTGCACCATGCCGCTGAACGAGATCCTGATGGATTTCCACGATAACCTTAAAAGCGCCACGCGCGGATATGCCTCCATGGATTACGAGAATTCGGGTTTCCAGGTCAGCCCGATCGTGAAGCTCGAGATCCTGTTGAACGGGGAACCGGTCGATGCCTTCGCCACGATGGTGCATCGTGACAAGGCGATTGAACGCGGGCGGCAGATCTGCAAGGCCTTGAGCGAGGCCATTCCGCCGCACATGTTCGCGATCCCGGTGCAGGCGGTGCTCGGCCGTACCGTCATCGCCCGCGAGACGATCCGTGCATTCCGCAAGGATGTCACGGCCAAGCTCTACGGTGGCGATGTGACGCGCAAGCGCAAGCTGCTGGAGAAGCAGAAGGCGGGCAAGAAACGCATGAAACAGTTCGGCAAGGTCAACGTGCCACAGGCGGCCTTTATCTCGGTACTCAAGACAGGAAACTGAAACCATGAATTTTCTTGAACGACGCAGATGCAGGAAAGAGGCGAAGGCGCTGATCCATCACGCGCTGCACCTCGAGAACATGCGTGGGGATCTGCTGGGTGAGACGGTTGTCGCGCACATCAAGAGCGCGACCGTCGCCCTGTCCGAGGCGCTGAAATCGCGCGATGTGGCCTTGCTGCCGGATCGCATGGATGCGCTGACGACCTGCCTGGAAAAGGCGACGACGAAGCATCCCTTGCGCGGAGGCGCGTTCCGCGAGAATTTCGAGGTCGCGGTGGTGGCGGTCGCGGTCGCGATGGGACTGCGCGCCTATTTCATCCAACCGTTCAAGATCCCGACCGGTTCGATGCAGCCGACCCTCTACGGTATCACCTCGGAGACGTCCGAGTCACCCTCGCTGTTGGACCGCTTTCCGCTGAAGCTCGTCAAGTTCGCTGTAACCGGCGACTGGTATTCGGTCCGCCGCGCAACGGTAAGTGGAAGACTGGGCGAGGCAATGTTGAGTCCGACGGATCCTTCGGTTGTCCTCTTCAATATCCACGGCAAGCGTCACAAGATTCCAAAGGACGCGGTGAGTGACGGCAACGGGATCGGGAATCCGCGTTTCCATCCATCGCGCGAAGTCCGCAAAGGCGAGATACTCTGGGCCGGGGTCAGGCACACTGGCGATCATCTGTTTGTCAACAAGGTGATCTGGAACTTCCGTAAACCCCGGCGCGACGAGGTCATGGTATTCAAGACCGATGGTATTTCAGGCTTGGTGCAGGGGACGCATTACATCAAGCGCATGTGCGGCCTGCCTGGCGAGATGATCTCGATCAACCCGCCGCAACTGGTGATCGACAATCAGCCGGTTGCAGGATTGCGCGGTATCGACCGGGTAACTTCGGCTCGCGATGGCTACAGCGGCTATCAACTGGCCGGGGATCGCGACTTCATGGTAAATGGCCGGCAGTTGGGCGAGGATGAGTACTTTGCGATGGGCGACAACACCCGCAACAGTGCCGACAGCCGCTACTGGGGACCGGTTCCCGCTAGCAACCTGGTCGGCCCGGCGATGCTGGTCTACTGGCCCATCTCCTCGCGCTGGGGCTTGATCCGCTGAACGCGGAATGCGGAACTCGGAATTTGGAATGTTTCGGATGCGGAATAAGGGCGTGGCGGGCTGAGGGTGTCGCTGCAAAAGTGGCGGGAGCGACGATGGTAGGGCGAGGCGTCCTCGCCGAGCCGCTGCCAATGGAATCGACGGCGTGTAGCTGTCCGCACGCACGTCTGACCACCGCACGCTTTTCCGATGAGGCTTCGCCAGTCTCCCTTCCATGCGCAGCGGCTCACCGAGGACGGTTCGCCCTACCAGATGGAGAACCATTCCCTATTCCGCATTCCGAGTTCCGCTGATTCGCATCACCGCCATTCGTGTTTCGGGTAGCGGCCGCGCAGATCCTTCTTCACCTGCGCGTAGCTTTCAGCCCAGAAGCGGGCGAGATCATCGGTAATCTGTACTGGACGCTGACTGGGGGCGAGGATGTGCGCCTTCAGGCGGACAGCGCCATTGCAAAGCGTTGGCAGGCGGTTGGTGTCGTATAGCTCCTGCACGCGCATGGGGATTTAGGGTCCGGCGGGATCATCGTAGTGGATGCGCGGGGTACGTCCGTTCTCGATGCGGGTCTGCGCCGGGGCGTAAGCCTCGACGGCGGCGGTCTGTGCCGCGCTGAGCCAATGCTGCAGCACGGGCCAGACGGCGGCGGCCTTGACGTCCTTGGCGCCAAGCGCCCCGTGGCAGATCTGCGCCAGCAGCGCGGTGCGCTCGTCTTCCCCGATGGCTGGCACACCAGCCTCCGGGCAATGCGTGGCGACCAGGTTCACACGGGCGATCCAGGCTTCGACCTTGGCATCCCAGGCCTTGATCGTGATGTTGCCCGCCGCTGTTTCCACCGCCAGCACTTCGGCGGCCTCGTCAACGGTGACATTGGCCAGCCGCCGCGACCGGATGACGAGATCCCCGAGGCAGGTCTGCTCCTCGGCGGCAACCCGTCCGCCGCCGACGGCATCAAAGAAAACGAGCCGCCGGATGCGGAACGCCCCGGCGCAGCATTCCTCCAGCCATTCCTCCCGGATTGCCGTGACCAGCGAGAGCATCACCTCGACCGTGCCTTTGCCTTTGCCTGTTTCCTGGATATCCGCCGCTACCAGCAGCGTGTGCTCGCGCGGTACGATGGAGCCGGGATGGACACTACCGCGCCGCCCGCCGGATAGGCTGCACCGGTCGCCGCCGGTACGGACCGCCAGATGATCGGGAAAAGCCGTCAACACGGCCTTGTAGACCGCGTCCATCGCCGGTTGCTTCTCGTAACCGTCCAGCCCCTGGCCCTCGGCGATCTGCAAAAGCTGCTCCTGTAGTTCCCCGGCTGTGCGCGCGGCTTGCACATGCACCCCGATCTCCTCGCCTGCCTCGCGCTGGAACCGCCGATCGGCAACGTAGTGCCAGGCGGCAAGCAGCAGCGCCAGATCCGAGACCGGGGCATCGCCGACCAGTCCCAGGCGGCGGGCGCGTACCCGTTCGTCCACCGCTGCCAGCAGGATGTTCTGTTCCTGCAGCAGGGCGGCAATCAGGCAGAGCGTCGGAATGCATTCCTGACCCTCGCCGGCGATCAGCATCCGCGAAACACGCGGATGCAGCGGGAAGGCAGCCATGTGCCGTCCATGGGCGGTGAGCTGGCCGCGCGCGTCCAGCGCGCCAAGCACGGTCAGCAGTTCCTGCGCGGTTTGCAGGGCATGCGGGGGTGGGGGGGTGATCCAGGGAAACTTTGCGAGATCATCGATGCCCGTCAGCTTGAGCTGTAGCATGGTCTCGGCCAGATCGACCCGCAGTAGCTCGGGCGTCTCGTGCTCCGGACGTTTGGCGTGGTCCCGCTCTGTCCAGAGCCGCATGGTGATACCGGGAGCGGTACGCCCGGCGCGACCAGCCCGCTGCGCGGCGGAGGCCTGGCTGGTCTTGCCCGTCAGCAGCGTGTTGATGCCGCGCCGCGGATCGAACCCCGCCCGCCGGACCAGCCCGCTATCGATCACGGCGGTCACGCCTTCGATCGTCAGCGAGGTCTCGGCGATATTGGTGGCGACAATGATCCGCCGCTGGGTGGCGGGGGAAGCCGCCAGATCCTGCTGCGCCGGTGAAAGCTGGCCATGCAACGGCAGCAGCAGCCGGTCCCTCGCGGCGGGGACGTGCTGCAGTTCGCGCAGGGTACGGTTGATCTCGTAGGCCCCCGGCATGAATACCAGCACATCGCCATCCGGTGCGTCGCGCAGCACCTCCGGCAGCACCTCGGCGGCAAGTTCCCAGGGTGGAGCCTTCTCGCGTTTGGCGTTCGGCGGCAGGTGGCGGATGCTGACCGGGAATGTGCGGCCTTCGGCACGGATCACGGCGGCTTCGGGCAGATAGGTTCCGAGTTCGGCGGTGTCGAGCGTGGCCGACATTACAACCAGCCTGAGGTCCGGACGGTCATGCGCGATCAGGCGCTTGGCCAGGCCCAGCATCAGGTCGCCATAAAGATGGCGCTCGTGGAACTCGTCGAAGATCAGGATTGCGGTATCCCGCAGGAGCGGATCATGGTGGAGGCGGCGCAGGGTGATCCCGTCGGTTTCAAAGCGGATGCGGGTTCGCGGTCCGGTGCGGTTATCGAAGCGCACCTGGTAGCCGACCTCGTCGCCGAGTTTGCCGTGCCGTTCGGCGGCGACGCGCCGGGCGAGCATCCGCGCCGCCAGGCGACGCGGCTGGAGCACCGTGATCACGCCGTTGCCGGCCAAGCCTGCATCCAGCAGCATTTGCGGGATCTGCGTCGACTTGCCCGACCCGGTGGGTGCCTCGACAATCACGCAGGCATGCGAGCGCACGGCATCCACGATATCGCTTCGGATTTGTTCGATGGGAAGTGTATTCATAGCGGATTCGAAATGGCGTCTGGAAAACTCCCTTCCAGAACCGTATTAATTCAGGTATGCAGTGAGCCTACACCATGTACAATTTTCTTCGCAAGTAGTAATGGCATGCCAGGCGTGCTACCAGGCGGAGCGCAGTCGATGCACCACAAACTTGCGCACGGCGATTGTTCCCTCTTCTGAGTAGCATCGTATGGTCGTGTCCTGTTCGGGGGGCAGGAAGCACGAACTCATGCACAGCTCACCGCCTTGGGCGTAGATTTCAATGGACGTGCGGTCCACGAGAATCCGTAAACTGACTTTCTGGTCATGCGCAGTAAGAGGGGCCTCTTTTCCGAGGCAACGGATGTGTCCGTCGGCACAGGCAATGTCTATCTCATGCAGGCGGATGCCGAATGCCGCATGCGGCGGCGCGTCAATCTCCGCCGTGATATCGAACAGGTCGCCTTGCGGGCCAGCCTGGAACTCCTCGCCAGCCGCGAGGCCCCTGTCAGTGATTATATCGGAATCGCCCTCGATGATCTTGATTTCCTCAACCGGCATGCGGCACAAGCGTACGCCCTCCGGCGTCGTGCGGAGAGATAACTCGCACGGGAAGCTCATCTGTTGGTTGAAGGGCATGTTGGGGTATTCTCCTCCCCGCATCCATGCAATCTGAACAACACGGCGTCCCGTATTGTTCCACGTCTGGGCAGCGTAGAAATTGCCGCCGAAGTCACCCCGCATAGGGCCCGCTTCAGGTGCGAAACGGATGCCGTCAAAGGAGCCTACCCAGTAGTTGAATGCGGCGTCCATCAAGACCCATTTAACATTCTGAAGATTGCCGTCTACTGGCAATTCAAACAGGTCGGGGCACTCATAGAACCCGTCGCCGGAGAAATCGCTGGCATGCGCCCACTGTTTCAGGTCATGTGAGGTGAAGAATCGCGCAAGGCTCATCCGGACCCAGAGAACCATGACCCACCGTCGTGACGGCGAGTGCCAGAACACCTTGGGGTCGCGCTCGCCCTCGTCAAGCCCCTGGTTTGGAACAACATGCCTGCCCCCCTCGTGGAGCGACCAAGTGCGCCCATGGTCGGTGCTGAACGCGATTGCCTGCCCAAACGGTTTCCGGGCATGAGTAAACGCAGCGACCAGAGGGGCCACACCTTCCATTCCGAATC
>CAZZBA010000225.1:0-6824 GCA_964652765.1 uncultured Victivallales bacterium
TCCATTTCCCCGAGTTGCTGTTCGAGTTGGGGCTGTCCGGACATAAGGACGAGCGCTTCATGCTGAAACTCGAGTCCCAGGATCAAGGTATTCCGTATCAGCCGACCCTGGGATTCATCAAGGGATGCGGGTTCTTCTTCTCCTTCCCGGTCCCGGCCAACGGGGTGCTGTGCGCCATGAAGATCGCCGCCCTGCTCAACCGGGGCAAGGGCAGGGATTACTACGATGTCATGTTTCTGCTGGCGCAGACGCAGCCGGATTATGGATTCCTGGCGGCCCGCTGCGGCATTCACGACTTGCCGGAACTGAAGGCGGCGCTCAAGACTTCGCTGCAATCGGTCGATCTGCGTCAGAAGCGGAAGGACTTCGAGCACTTGCTGTTCCATCGCGACAACAGCCAGCGTATCCTGCATTTCCCCGAATTCATCCAGTCTCTATGAATTTGGCCAGCCAACAGTCCACTTTACACGTCTTCACTTTTCACAATTCGCCTGCAACGCGCGCATGAGTTCGCGCCACGGGCTGTTGTGTGCCGCACGTTGTTCAAACCGTTTTACCGCCATCACAACGGCCGTATAATCCATTCCGCCGGCTATCTGGCCGACTTCCCGCAATGTCATACCACCGAATCGACGGGCCGCCCACAATGCCAAAGGCCGACCCGGTCCACCCCGTTGGTGCGCTTCCACTGGGACGGGGGCCCTCGCCCGTCAGTCTCCGCCTTGCAAAGCGCCAATGTCGGGCGGGGGCGCCCGACCTCCCCGGGGTGCTATGGCTCTTCAAGGTGCAACCCCGCCCACGCTGTTCTCAATTCCACGCATGTGGCGCTCTCCTATTTCTTTGCAACTAGCGACTGTTTCAGATGGCCTATCCTTGGCTTTTCTCCCGGCCAGTCCCACCGCGTGCCCGAAGAATGTCCCGCTCTTCCTCAGGATATTCGTACCAGGCGCGGATCCCGGCTCACGGGAGCAAAGCCCCGTCACGGCCGCTGTCGACATATCTAAAATCCCGTTAACCACAGTTTCGGCCAATATCGAGCTCATATTCCGCCTACCCTTCGATTCGCTTTCCCTTCGTAACGACTAGCCCAACATCCCGCACGGCACGCTCGATCGACGGCGACACGCCGCCATGTTTACCAAACTCGCGCCGCACCTCGACAATCTCTTGTTCCGGATCAAATGATTCTTTCAAAATTCCCTCCTAGCTCATTTTGCAGCCGACTAGGCCGTCTCCTTTGGCGGTTCCAGCTGCGAGTAGATCATGCCGGCCAGCATCAGCGCACCGCCCCCCAGCAGGCGTGCGGTAACCGGCTCGTGCAGGAAAAGCACTCCGCCCACGGCCGCAAACAGGGCTTCCATGGAGAGGATGATGGAGGCATGGGCCGGATGGGCCTTGCGCTGAGCCACCA
Source organism: uncultured Victivallales bacterium (assembly GCA_964652765.1). Classification (GTDB taxonomy): domain Bacteria; phylum Verrucomicrobiota; class Kiritimatiellia; order UBA8416; family UBA8416; genus UBA8416. The sequence continues at coordinate 1,412 of CAZZBA010000225.1, forward strand.
CCTGCAGGGTATAGGCCACGCCCGTGGACATGAGCCCGCCATAGAGGATCGGGATGAGCGCGGCCCGGGTCCCGGCAAAGGCGTTGGGCTCGAAGACCAGGGCGGCCACCAAGCTCAGTACCGAGCAGGTGGCGAACTGCCCGATCGAAAGCTCAACGGCATCCACATGGCTGACCGCCTTCGCGATCACGAGGATATGCGCTGCCCAGAAGAAGGCGCCGATGAACTCCAGCAGGTCGCCCGGCGCGAGCTTGAACCCAGACCCGATGCTGAGGATGTAGAGCCCGACCAGGGCCAGCGCAGCCCCAATCCAGGTCCGGCGTCCGGTCGACCGCCCGAGGAAAATCCCGAAGATCGGCACCAGCACCACGTAGAGGCAGGTGATGAACCCGGCATTGCCGGCCGTCGTATGCACCAGCCCGATCTGCTGCAGGGAGGCGGCCGTGAAGAGCACCACCCCCACGATCACCGACCACAAGATCCGTGCCGTCAAGCTCATCCGGGGATGCGCCCCAGGCGTGGCCGCACGGCGACGCTGAACGATCAGCACCGGAACCAGCGACAGCGCCCCCAGGGCAAACCGCGCCGCCCCATAGGCGAACGGCCCGATGACCTCCATGCCGCTGCGTTGCGCCACAAAGGCAAACCCCCAGATAATCGCCACCAGCAACAACAACCCATCCGACTTGATAAAATCCTTGTTCACGATCAAAACCTCCTTAGCGTCTATCCAAAAACCTTCTGACTCTATTGGAGCCGGGATACCCTCACCCCGGTCTCCTCTTCCCGGCCTAAGGGCAGGCCGGCGTCAATTCCAACGCCAGCAGTTTCAAGCCCCGCCCGGCCGTGGCGTCAATCCGCTCGGCCGCCACGCGCACCTTTAACTCACCAGCCCGGTCAATCCGGATCCGTCCGAGCGAACTGCGCACCGTCTGGTACACCTCTGCGCTCGTGGACGCCGCAAGATCCCGCACGCCCGCCGTGCCGGCCACGCTCGCCTCGCCAACACGCACCCGCAGGTCGTGGTTGCCGAACCGTTCCGGATGGTTCTTGCGGGCCCAGGTCACCGCCGAAACGGTATATTCACCGGGGTGCTTCATCCGTACCGTCCAGGTAACACTCGGGCCCGCATCCTTCCACCCATCGGTGATGCCGTTCTGCTGCACCGTCGCATTCCCGGCAAGCTCCCCCAACACGACCGGCAACCGGATGGCGACGGTGCCCTCCTGAATCACAAGTTGCTCTGCCTCGGGCGCTCCGTCAACGACCAGAGCCACCACCGGGAATAGTTTTTCCGGCGCCGTGGCAGGCAGCGACAACACCAGCGTGTCACCCTGCTGCTTCACCCCGACCTTCGCCTGCGCCGCGCCGAGCACGCGGGCCGACCGGACCTGATTGCGCAGGCCAGCCAGCGTAAGTTCGCCGTTCGACGGCCACTGTTTGATCAACAGGTAAAGCGTCTCACCCTTGCAAGTCACCCGCCCCCACGACGGGTCGATGAAGAACGGACTGGCCGTAGTACCATAGATGGCTTCGCCGTTACGGTCCAGCCACGCGCCCATCTGTTTGAGCAACTCCACGCTCGGCTGCGGAATCACGCCCTCGGCGGTCGGGCCGACATTGAGCAGGTAGTTGACACCTTTGGACGCGCAGTTGACGAGCAACTCCAGCAGGTAGTCGAGCGACTTCCAGTTATGGTCGTCTTTCTTGTAGCCCCACGCATCGTTGAATGTGGCCGGCGTCTCCCAAGCGCCCTTGAGCTTGCCGACGGGGTGCACGTTGTCTTCCAGGCTGCTGTAGTCCCCCACATCGTGGCCGACACGGCCGCTGACCAGGCAGGCCGGCTGGAGACTGTGGACGAAATCACGCAGCGACCGGCTCTGCTCGGGCGTAATCGCCACCGGGGTATCGAACCAGATCAGGCCAATGGGACCGTAGTTGGTCAGCAACTCGGTCAGGTTCGGCTTGACCACGGTGTCCAGGTATTTCTGGAAATCTTCCGGCGGTCGCGCGTAGCTGAGCCACTCGGGGCCGGTGCCGACTTCGTCCCAGTGGCCGGCGCCACCGGGCGCATGCCAGTCCAGCGCCTGCGAGTAGTAGAAACACATCTTGATGCCGTGCTTGCGGCACGCGGCGGCCAGTTCCTTCATCGGGTCGCGCCCGAACGGCGTCTGATTGACGATGTTGTAGGGGTTGCTCGGCGAGTCGAACATGCAGAAGCCGTCATGATGCTTGGCGGTGACCACGAGGTACTTCATCCCCGCTTCTTTCGCCAGCATCACCCACTCCTCGGCGTTGAACTGCATCGGATTGAAATCCCGGGCAATCGTCTCGTATTCGGCAATCGGGACCTGAAAGTCGTGCAGGATCCACTCGCTGTACCAACCCGTCTTCCGCCCCTTCCATTCCCCAGCCAGACTCGAGTACAACCCCCAATGAATGAACATCCCGAACCGCGCCTCATTCCACCACTTCAACCGCTCTTCCGCTTTCATCGTCATCGTTTCCTTATCTTGTTCAATTCCACGTTACGGGGAACTCAAAACAGTAACTGCCCGAACCGATCTCCAGGACCGGCCCTCCGTCTTCAAAACATACCGGCGCGCCGCCTTCGGTGATTCCCGCCGGACTTTTCACCGGGAACCGCACCTGGGCCCTGCAGTTGGCCGGCACGGTGATTTCCCAGGTCGCTTTTTTGCCGTCGTGCTTCCAGCCGGAGACGATCTCGCCGCGCACGGTGCGCAGCGAAGCCTTCGCCCACGGCAGGTCTTTCGGCAGGTAGGGCTGGAAGATGATCCGCTCGAAGCCCGGCGCCGTTTCATCCGGCCGGATCCCGGCCAGTCCCCAGTAGAACCACTCGTCAATGGCCGCGCCCAGCGTCGTATGGCACTGCGACGCCCCCCCCATCCAGTTCTCGCAGATGGTGGTTTTGTTGTCGTGCAGCATGTAGCCCCAGCTCGGGTAGTCGGTAGCCACGGCACGGTTCCATACCACGTCGTTGCGGTCGGCATGGGCAATGGCATTGACCACCCACTTGGTTCCCGCATAGCCGGAGGTGATCCGGCGCTGGCGGAAGTTCACGCTGCTGTTGAGGTAGCCGGACACCCGCTCACGCTGCTCGGCCGGCACCAGGTCGAACGACAACGCAAAGGCCTGCGCACTCTGGCAGCCGATGTCGCAATATCCGAGATTGGGATCAAGGAAATAGTCGTTGTAGGCCCGCTTGATCTTCTCCGCCAACTCACGGTAAGCCCGGGCATCCCCGGCCTCCCCCAGCGCCTCGGCAATCCGGACCATGGTGGTGACATCCTGGTAGTAGAAGGCCGTCGCCATGGACCGCGGATGATCCTTGCAGAACCCCGACGAGCCCTCGTGCGTCGCCAAATGGTCGCCAAAATAGGAGCGCTGCAAATACCCATGCCGCTCCGGCGCCGGGAAACGGTTCGCCCGGCCACAGGCCGGCAACAGCACCTTGTCAACCTGCGCCGGCGGCAGGGCGGGGATCTCCTTCTCGCCCACCCGTTCAAGGTAAGCGATGTATTTCTTCAGATACGGGTAACTCGTTTCCAAAATACGCCGGTCCCCGTAATGGACATAATGCCACCAGGGGATCAGGACAAAAGCCGCGCTCCAGACCAGATCTTCCCCAAAGCCGGGCAAGGGACAGATGTACCCCACCACCCCCAGCTCCTCATCCTGCTGGTCATGGAAGTCGGCAATCCACTTGCTCCAGAACCGGGCGGTCTCCAGATTATAGAAGGACTCCTGCGCACAGCTCCAGGCATCCGCGCACCAGCCCAGACGTTCATCGCGCTGGGTATCGTCGGTAGGCACGCCCATCTGCAGGTTGCAGCGCTGCGACTGCAGGGTGCAACGGTGGATCTTGTTGATCAGCTCATGGCCGCATTCAAACGTGCCGGCCTGCGCCACGCCACTGTGCACAAAACAGGCTTCCAGCGCGCCGAGCCCGGGGTCGCCGGGAAAGCCGGTCAGCTCGACGTAACGGAACCCGTGATAGGTGAAGCGTGGCTCGTAGAGCTCGTTGGCCGCGCCCCGCATGATGTAACGATCCGCCTGGCGGGCACCCCCGGCGGTACTGCAATTGAGCGTGCCGTCCGCGTTCAGCAACTCGGCATAGCGCAGAGTGACCGTCTCCCCGGCCCGCCCCTTCGGAAGCCGTAACCGCGCCCAGCCGGTCATGACGATACCCATGTCATAGACAAAGACACCCGGCTTCGGCTCGCTGACCGACACCGGTGCAAACGACTGCATCACCCGGTTGGCCTCGTGATCCAGGGCGACCAGCCGTCCGCCGGGAGCGCGCACCCGGTTGACCGACCGCCACCGGCCGGCCTCGAAGCCGGGCCGGCCCCAGCCGTCCTGCTCCAGGCGCGCATCATACTCCTCGCCGTCGTACAGGCAGCTGAACGTGACGGGCGACCAGTCGCCCCGCCAGGAATCATCGCTGACGACCCGCTGAACGGACCCGTCCTCCAGTTCGATTTCCAACTGCACCAGGGCGCGGGGCGACCCGAACCAGGGCATCGCCCACTTCCAGTATTTCTTCTGCCCGTTGACCCAGCCGTTGCCGAGCATCAGGCCTACGGCGTTGGGACCGGACTTCAGCAATCCGGTGATGTCGTAGGTGGAATAGAGCAGGCGCTTCCGGAACTCAGTGCGCGGGGTCGCCAGCACCGCATCCCCAACTTTCGCGCCATTCAGCCGCAACTCGTAAAGCCCCAGCCCGCACACGAACACCCGGGCCCGCTTGACCGGCTTGCCGAGGGTGAACTCCTTCCGCAGCAGCGGCGAGCGCAGATCCGGCTCAAACGCCGCAAGTTCCGGCGGAAGTTGTCCCGTCGTGCGCAGGAGCTTCGGCAACAGGTCAGGATCGGAAGCCGGCTCATCCGGACGCCCCATCCCGATCCACTGCGCCTGCCAGTCGCCGTCGTCAAACAACGCGGTACCGAAATACGCCGCCGGCCCAAAGCCTGCGGGCTGGTCCGCTTCATCCCAGACCTGCACCGTCCAGAAGTAATCACGATTGCTGCACAGCGCCGCTCCGGCGTACTCCACGTTCACCGACTGCGCAGACGCCACCTTGCCGGTATCCCACAAGTCAGCCTGGCCGGGAACGAGCCGTTCCTTGGCAGTAGCCACCAGCAGCTGATAGGCGCCCTGCTTCCGCCCCCGCCCCTCCAGCGGCACCTCCCAGGAAAAACGCGGCTTCCGCGTGCCAATAGCCAGCGGCGCTTCCGCGTACTCAACAAGCATCCTTGAAAACATATTTTCTCTTTCCATTTTCAGCCCGCCCTCACTCCTCGATCAACCGCATGGTCGTTTTCCCCAGGGCGAACTCACCACGACATCCTTGCGCCGCGATTCGGGCTGCACGGCAAGGTCAACCAGCTGG
>CAZZBA010000226.1:0-6822 GCA_964652765.1 uncultured Victivallales bacterium
CTGGCATCTGGGCATCCGCAGCTGGCCCTTGACCAGATGCTGACCGAGGTTGACCATCAGGACGCCTTCGGATCATACCCGGATGCCTTCAACGACTTGGAAATCCACTACAACTACTCGAAGCCACCTGTGCATGGGCTGGCCTTCGATGAGATTCTGAAACGGCTACCGTCGCCGCCGTCGCGAGAGGTGATGGAGACGATGGTTGTTTCGCTCGGCAGGCAGGCCGACTGGTGGATGACGTATCGAACGCGGAACGCGGAACGCGGAATTCGGAATGGGGCGAAATCAGAAATCAGAAATCGGAAATCGGAAATCGGGAGTTTGCCTTATTATCTGCACGGGAATGATTCGGGATGGGATAACAGCACGATGTTTGCCAAAGGGGTTCCGCTGGTGGCTCCGGATTTGTCTGCCCTTCTGGTGGTGCAGATGGATGTGCTGGCCCGCTTGAGCAGTGACCTTGGCTGGACCGAGGCGGCCGCCGATTGGGCTCGGCGGGCGGATGAACTGTTCGCGGGGCTAATGCGGGAACTTTGGCGCGGGGATCATTTCGTGGCGCGCCTGGCCAACGACGGGACGGCGGTCGAGTCGATGAGCCTGATCCCGTGGCTGCCGCTGGTTCTGGGTGAACGCCTGCCCGAATCGGTCCGGGCTTGTCTGCGACGCGGTATCGAGGGTCATCTGACCGAGTGGGGGCTGGCGACCGAGCGGGCGGACAGTCCCGACTACAGCGAGGATGGTTATTGGCGCGGTCCCGTCTGGGCTCCGTCGACATTCCTTGCAGTGACGGGCCTGGATCGCTCAGGGCATGGCGGTTTTGCTGATGTTGTCGCTGATCGCTTTTGCCGGCTCTGCGCCAAGAGCGGGTTCGCCGAGAATTACAACGCCATTACCGGGGCACCGTTGCGCGACAAAGCCTACACCTGGACCGCGAGTGTATTCCTGTTGCTGGCCAGCCGGGAAAGGTCGATATGAACACAAGAGAACGTTTCCATGCAGTGATGAATTTCCAGCCGTTCGACCGGTTGCCCATGATCGAGTGGGCCATGTGGTGGAACCTGACGATTGACCGTTGGCACACCGAAGGGCTCCCGCCGGACATCAAGGATCGGTATGAGCTTTACCGGCTTTTCGGACTTGATGTCTATAAACAAGACTGGTTCGGTGCCCTCACCAGCGCATCCCCACGACCCGCGTCGCATGGTGCAGGCATCATCGCCAACGAGGCTGATTACGAGAAGATCCTTCCGACTCTCTTCCCGCCCAACCCCGTAAATCCCCAGCGTTGGCAGACCTGGGCGGACGAACAGAAACAGGGTGATACCGTGCTGTGGTTCACTGTGGATGGCTTCTTCTGGTTTGCCCGCAAGCTGCTGGGTATCGAGCCGCACCTGTATGCGTTCTACGACCAGCCCGAGCTGATGCACCGTATCAATTCAGACCTGGCGGACTGGATACTGAAGGCGATCGAGCAGGTGGGTGCCATCTGCTCCCCCGATTTCATGACCTTTGCCGAGGATATGAGCTATAACAACGGACCGATGATATCCAAGGATCTCTTCGACGAGTTCATGAAGCCGTACTATCATCGCATCATCCCCGCCCTGCGCAAGCATGGGATCATGCCGATCATTGACTCCGACGGTGACATTTCCACCCCGGCCCATTGGTTTGCCGAAGCCGGGCTGGATGGCATCCTGCCCCTTGAGCGGCAGGCCGGCGTCGATATCGCGGCCCTGCGTGCAACGCATCCGAGCATGCGGTTCATCGGCCATTTCGACAAGATGACCATGAACAAGGGTGAAGCGGCCATGCGGGCCGAGTTCGAACGCTTGCTGCCGACCGCCGCGAAGGGCGGTTTCCTGATCAGTTGCGATCACCAGACGCCGCCCGGAGTCTCATACGCGGACTTCAAGATCTATCTGTCGCTTTTCAACGAATATGCACAAAAGGCCGGGATCATGTCGCGGCAAATGATGCGGGGCTAAATGGCAGCCGGTGTGTTGCCCAATCAGAATACATAGATGAGTCTGCCCTGATCGAGTTTACGGCACGTCTTGACCTTCTTTCGGGATTTCTGCATGCTTCCGGCCATGAAAACCGTTTTTCAGGCCGGTCTCAATGGGTTTTTATCCCGTACCGTAATAAGAGTGATTTCTTATCCGTTCTGGATCGACATAGCCATTGTCGCGCTGGCATTGTTGGTGCGTTTGGTTCTGCTCGACATCAAGCCCCCGCATTTCGACGAGGGTGTGAACGGATGGTTTGCAGACCAGATGACGCGTCAGGGATTCTTCCGCTACGACCCGACTAACTATCACGGACCGCTTCACTTCTACGCAGTCTTCGTCTCGCAGACGCTTTTCGGGCGGAACATTTGGGCACTGAGGCTGCCGGCCATCGTGGCGGCAGTGCTAGCGGTCTGGGCGATACTGAGGTTTCGTGACGAGTTCGGACCGGCGGTCGCGAGATGGGCCGCATTAGCCGCAGCCCTCTCCCCGGCGTTCGTCTTCTACGGTCGATACTCGATCCACGAGTCGTGGATGGCTTTTTCCCAGATTCTTTTCTTCACAGGAGTTTTCGGTGTTTGGCGGACCGGCGGCCGTCGCCCGATGTTCGTCGTTATCGCCGCAGCGGTCGGCATGATTCTCACCAAGGAAACCTATTTTCTCCATCTCGGCAGTTTCGGATTGGCTGTGTTTATTCTCTGGCTCTGGCAGAAGGCGTCGCCCTCGCGCCCCGCCCTTCTTGTGGCCAAGCCGCAGTGGTCACGTAGCGACCTTGCATGGGGGGGCGGGGCGGGCGTTCTGACGATCATATTCTTTTACTCGGGAAACTTTCTTGATTTCTCGATTCTCCACGGCCTTTACCTGACCTTTGCCGCTTGGTTTAACACAGGTATCGAGGCGTGCGGCCACGAGAAGACGTATTTCACTCTGTTCGGTGTCGAGACGCTCAATTATTACTGGCTGCGTTTGATGGCGATCTATGAATGGCCTGCGCTCATGAGCCTCGCCGCCTGCATGCGCTACCTTTGGCCGTCGGATCCCCGCCTGCGTCTCCTGGCCATCTACGGCAGCGGCTTGCTGCTCGCCTATACGCTTATTCCCTACAAAACCCCGTGGTGCATCATCTCGTTCCTGTGGCCGTTTCTGGTCCTGTTCGGCGCCATCGTCGTGGAAATGACGCGGGTGGTGTGCGAACGATTCGGCCGCACAGCCGCACTTGCCGCAGCGAGTGCGTTTGCGGTAGTGCCCATCGCCGTGTCATCGGTCGTGATGGTCCGCGTGAATTTCCTGCGTTTCGATGATCCATCGGAGCCCTACGTCTATGTGCAGACGTTTCGAGACATCCGCACCTTCACCGAGCCGCTGCTGGGCATGGCCAGGCGGGACCCCCGTCACTACCACACCGAGGGACTGATCGTGCTCGACAGCTATTATCCGCTCCCGTGGATTCTCGGCGACTTCACGCGTATCGGATACCACGCCTCCGGCAAACAACCTGCGGGACCGATTCATGCGGGGTTCGTGGTTGTGGAGAAGGGCTCCGATTCCGTTGTCGCCGGAGCGCTCGATGGAAAGTATTTCCGGAGGGACTTCCGGCTTCGCGATGCGCAGGATGGCTGCATCGTCTATTTCCGCAGCGAGCCTTTTGCCGGATGGTTCCTCGGCGAAGAACCCGTTGAGTATCGCCCCGACGAGTCTGGCGGGGAATCATGAAGGCTACCGTATCCTTAGTGGCGGGGGTCATTGCGTCTGTGGTGGCTGCACTCGCGCTCGCTGCCTTGGCGGGCGGGCTCGGGATGGCGTCTGCGTGGATCGCACTGTCGCTCGGGATGCTTCTTGCGGTCGCGGCGTGGCGCGGCGTCGAGGCGCGATCTGGCGGTCCGTTAAGGATCGCTGACGCGGTGATGTGCGGGATTTTTGCGCTGGCTAGTTTACGTGCGTTTCTTTGGCTCGTAGGGCAGCACGATGACGAAGTATTTGTACTGTCCCCAAACAATCTCGGCGACATGTCGCTGCACCTCAATTTCATCCGTAACTTCGCCTCGGGAGTCCCGTTTTGGCCGGAGAGTCCCATCCTTTCGGGAACGCCGCTCACGTATCCCCTCGGCTCTGATCTCTTCAACGCCCTGCTGGAATGCATTGGCGTGAACACCTACCGCGGACTTGTATGGACGGGACTAGGAGGGGCGGCGCTCATCGGGTGGTCGCTATGGCGATGGGGCGGGGCGTTCGCGCTTGCGTCCCTGCTGTTCAACGGCGGCCTTGCGGGCTTCGAAATCCTGGGGTCGTGGAGCCTCCAGGATTTTCAGTCGGATCTGGTTTGGAAAAACCTGTTTCTATCGATGATTGTCACCCAACGCGGCCTGCTCGTGGCGCTTCCCGCCGGGTTCATGCTCCTGGATGCGTGGCGCGACGAATGGTTCCGTCAACGGCACCCCGGTCTGCCGCGGTGGCTACAGGTTCTTTTCTACGCGGCGATGCCATTATTCAGCCTGCATTCGTTCCTGTTCCTGAGCGTGGTACTAGCGGGCCTTTTCGTGTACCGGCCCATAGCCCGCCGCGCGCTGGCGGTGCTCGTCGGGGCGGCGTTCGTGCCGGCGACTGCGGGTGTGCTATGCGTCACAGGAATGCTTTCAGCCTCGGGCGGTGTCCATCTCGCCTGGGGATGGATGGCCGGAGCCGGGGGATTATGGCAACTTCCGAGGGATTTTGGCTTGGTGATCCCGCTCGGGCTGGCCACCCTTGTGGTTGCGCTCCGCCAGGGCAGGGCGGAAGAACGCTTTTTTGTCATGGTCGCGGCGGCGCTCTTCGGTTTGTGTTCGGTGGTCGCTTTCGCTTCATGGCCATGGGACAACATGAAGATTCTCTTGTGGTGTTGGCTCGCCTGTTCTCCTTACCTTTGGTCGCTCGTCATCGCACCCCTTCCGGCGGTGGCCCGCGCCGGGGTCTGCACAGTGCTGTTTTTTTCTTTGTCGGTATCGCTAGCAGGCGGGCTCGATGCGCGGCATGGCTATTGCCTTGCCCGACGGTCTGAGTTGGACGCATGGCGGTCTGCGATGCGGGACATTCCGGCGACGGACCGGTTCGCCGTCGTTCCCGTCTACAACCATCCGGTCATTTTGCTAGGCCGCCAGGTGGCATGCGGATACGAAGGCCACCTCTGGAGCCACGGTCTCGACTACCGCATGAAGCATGACGTGCTTACCGAAGCCATGGCAGGCCGTGTTCCGTGGGTTGCGGCGGCACCCGTGCTTGATGTGCAATGGGTCGCGGTGCGCGCCCTAGACCGGACGGACACCATGACAGCGCGCTTCGGCATGCTTTACGACGTTCGCGAAACGTTCATGACAGGCGCAACCGCCCCGGCACACCCGCCGTCGCCACCGCGCCCCGTGAATTGATTTTCTTGAAAGCGAAGAGTGCCATGCAGGATCCTCGAGATTGGCAGTGCCATCCTCGGGCCCAAGGGGCGCGACAACCGCAAAAACATGTTGCAGACCGTAGGCTGGTCAAGTATGTTTCAAATAGTTATCAAATGCTGGCAGATCAACTCCTAAGGATGGTAAAAAATGGTTAAAAGTCAGGCCCATATTTTTCCGGTCGCGTTTGCGTTGTTTTGCTTTGCCGTCGTCGGTGCGCTGGGAGCCGAGCGTGATGAGGAAGCCGCCAAAGAGGCGGCACAGGGGCATAGTGCGGATGAGGTCGCCGCGCCTCGGCCGGCCAAGCTGCCGGACTTGACCAAGGGTGAGGTTATCCCGCCTGACAAGAAGGTCGGCATTCGCTCTTGGAATCTGGGGCCGACAGGAATTGTCGGCACGCCGAACGCCTGGTACGACGGCGATCAGGTGCAGGTGCTGGCCGTGCTGCCGGGCTCGCCAGCCGAAGGCAAGGTGATTCCAGGCGACGTCGTCCTTGGCGTGCAGGCAAAGGATTTCGTGGCGGGTGGCCATCTGGGGATCGCGATCGGCAACGCCATCATCCAGGCGGAGGAAGAAGCCGGGCAAGGACTGCTGGCCATCCACCTCTGGCGCGATCTCAACTGGACCAAGCGGATGGGGCCGAAGGATGTGCTGGGCATCGATATAGATCAACTCATGTCAAAGGCCGATGAGGCGCAACTTTACGAGTGGGAGGGGGATGAGGATCGGAGTGCCTCGGTTAAGCAACAAGCCTACGACGAATTCCCTATTGACGGTGTGAGTACGAACATCACCCTCCAGCTCGAGGTTATGGGCACCTATAGTGACACCTCGCCATGGAAGTGCCCGGTGGCTGATAAAATCCGCGAAGGCGCCATGAAGGTTATCGCTGCCGATTTTCGTCCGGATAAGAGAGGCCAGACCCGTGGCGATTGGCCAGGGGTCCTGGCGCTGGTCGCCTCCGGCAATCCCGAGTATGTCGCGCTCGCCAAGCAATGGGTTCATAAGCAGAAGGTGTGTCAGGATATCAACCTCCAGACCACGCTCTATGACATGTCCTACAAGGGTATGCAGAGCTGGGCGGCTGGTTTCGAGGCGTTGGAGCAGGCGATCTATTATGATGCCACGGGCGACGAGTTCATCCTGCCGGAGATCCGGAAACGGGCGATCTGGGCGGCGATGGGCCAGAGCGGTGGCGGCTCATGGGGGCATACGTTCTCTTTTCCGGAAGTCAACGGTGGCGAATTGCACAAGCGCAATCCGGGTTACGGCGGTATGAATAATGCTGGTACCCGTTGTTTCTTCTTGCTCACACTCGCCCGCAAGTTCGGTATCAAGCATCCGGAAATCGATCTGGCGATTGATCGTGCCAGCCAGTTCTTCCGGACATA
>CAZZBA010000227.1:0-6814 GCA_964652765.1 uncultured Victivallales bacterium
TGACGCGCACGTTGCCGTTGTCCAGGGTGAGGGTGGTTTGGGCGCTTGCCGCTTGAATTAATACCCCTGAGGACGTGGCCAAGACCGAACAGAAGTATTTCATGGTGCTCATCTAAAGGTGAAGATTGTGCCGCTTGTGGAGCCGCTTACCGCCGTGACCTCGATCAGGATCTTGGCACTGCCGCCCGGGTCTGTGACCGTTACCTCGACGTAGTACTTCGCGCCCGGGACTGTCGGGGCCGCAAGGAACGAGAGAACCCCAGTGTTGGCCACATTGGCAATGCCGAACAGGCCCGCGTCTTCGCCGCCGCTGATGGAGAAGACCGGCCCGCCATCGGACCGCGCTTTCACCACGCCCACCGCTGTCTGGTTCACCGTCGCCTCTGCCGCCACCATCACGACCGGCGAATCATCCACCAATTGCGTCACATTCACCGTCATGGTGGCCGCCGCCGCACTGTACGCCGTGCCGTCCGACACCTTGAACTGGAACGTGGCGTATGAAGTTCCATACGCGTTAGCCACCGGCTTGAACCGCAGCCGGCTCGCCGCGATGTCGGCCGCGCTGATTTCCTGGTTGAGCGTGACGTCCGCCCAGCCGCCGACGCCGGTGGTGTCGTATTCCAGGGCGCCCTTTGTTTCGAGTTGCGTCACCTGGATCTTGTTGAGGGTGTCGCCTGCGTCAGTGTCTGTGAAGTTGAAGTCGCTTGCGGCAAACGGGCGGTTGACGTCCTCGTTCATCGTCACGCTCGGGGAGCCGGAAACCGCCGGCGCATCGTTCACGGGAGTAATCGTCACGTTCACCATGATCGTGTCCGTAAGGGACTCCCCATCCGTAACCGTGACCACGAAGCTGTCTGGACCGTTGTAGTCCGTGACCGGCGCGTAGCCGATCGCTTTGCTCGCCCCCGTTCCGGTGGCCGTCGCCGTACCGTGCGCGGCTGGCGTGCTGATTGACCAGGCCAGGTCCGCGCTACTCCCGTTGGGATCTACGGCGTTGAGCGTGAGGCTGAAGGCCGTCGGCGATCCATCCTCGTCCAGGGTCACCGGGACTGACGCGGCGCCCCCCTCGATCACCGGTTTGCCGGGGGATGCAATGCGCAAGGAAAGCGTTGTGCCCGCCAAAACCAGATCGGCCGACGCGCTCATTGCCCCCGTCAGCGTGGCGGTTGTCGGCGGGTTGGCGCCGCCGCTTGCCCAGTGTAGCAGGGGGTAATCCGCCGGATTCAGGATCACGGCTGTATTGACGGTGACGGCCGGCATCGTGGTGAACGTCGCGGTGCCCGTGACTTCAAGCGGAGCGAGGGCGCCCGGAGTCACGGCGAAGTCGAACGTCAAATGTGGCGCGCCGGCCCCTTCGGTGGCCAGGCTCGCGCAGGTCCACTGTTTCGTGTTGTCGGTGACCGAGACGGTGAGCGTGGCGACGCCTGAGGCTGGTGCAACCGAAACGGCACTGTTGGAGCAGGACCCGCCGACCAGAGCCTGGAGCGTGCCGTTGCTGATGGTGGTGGCGCCCGGATGGGGGTTGACGCCGCTGAGCGTCAGCGTGCCCGCGCCGGTCTTGGTGAGACTGCTGCCCGAGAAGACGCCCGCGAACCCGGTCGTGCCGTCGTTGCCGCCGGCAACCAGGCTGCCGTTGGTGACGATCGACCCGGCAACGCCGGACAACGAGCCGATCGTCAGCGTGCCGCCGGCCAGATTCAGCGTGGCTCCCGAGGCCGTAAGGTTTACGGCTGACACCGGGGAAAGACTGCCGCCCGGGCCAGGATAGGACATCCGGATGTAGTCGACAAAACTGGTCGAGTCGCCATTCGGAGTGAAGACGAAGGCAACCGTATGGTTGCCGGCCGTGACCCCGGTCAGCGTCACGGTGTATTCATTCCATGCGTTTGCCACCGGCGTTATGGCCTCGCCCTGATTCACGCCGTCCAACTGGACCTGTACAGTGCCCAGGGGGTGACCGCTACGTCCCGCAGCGCCAAAGGTGAGGGTGTAGTCCGCCGAAGCCGGAAAGCTCAGGGTTTGTTGAATGCTTCCAGAGCCCTGGAACAGCAAATACTGAGTGCCCGCGGCAGAATTGGCGGTCCAGGCCCCTGGGTTGCCGTAGGCGGTCGTTCCATTGGCAACGCCCCCCCCGGTAAACGTCCATGAGGCCGCACCCGGGGTCCATGTGATCTGGCCGTTGGCCACTGTGGGCGTGCTGAAGTTGCTGTTTGGGATTGTGAAACTGTTCATGGCCGCCACCTTGAGTTCGCCACCGTCGATGGTGGTTGCGCCGATGTAGGTGTTGCTGCCGAGAAGCGTCAGCGTACCGGAGCCGCTCTTGATCAGCGCCAGGTTGTTCTCGTTGACTCCACCGCCGCCAAGGGATCCGCTGAAGATGCCGGCATAGTTCAGTGTGAGCGTGGAGACGCCGGCATTGCCGCCGACCACGCTGCCCCCGAGGCCGGTCGTAGTCAAACCGGCGAGGGTTTGGTTGACGGCCCCCGATGCGTCGCCGAGGATCAGCTTGCCGCTGGTCGCGGGGTCTCCCAGTCTTACGGTTGAGGTGGACAAGAGGCGGTTGTCTCCGCCGCCAAGCCGGAGCGCGCCGTTCTTGATGTTCGTTCCGCCGGCATGGCCATTGGCACCCAGGAGTGCCCACGTGCCTGAGCCTTGCTTGAGCACTGAGTATTGCGTCGCCGTCCCGCTACTCACAGTGATCGGTCCGGAAACAGTCCCGCTGTTGTTCCCGTCGAGAGTCAAGGCAATGGCGGTCGCTCCGATGATATCGTTCCGAAGGTCGAGGGTGGCGCCGCCCAACAGAAGATCGCCGGCGGCGGCGCTGAAGGTCACGTTGTTGAAAGCCCTGCACACGTTGTTGATCGTCTGAAGACTGGTGCTGTTGTTGAGGATGACGGTTCCTGGCGTGGCGACGCCGAATTGCAGCGCTTCGCCGCGGATAGTCATGGGTGCGGCGAGAGCGGCATCGAACGTGAACGGACCGAGATTGCCCGTCAAATCCACATTGGCGGTCGCAAAGCCACCTGAGGCCAATGCGCCAAAGACGAAGCTGTTGGCAGTGAGATTGGCAGGGTTGCTGCCGGACCAGTTCGCGGCCGTGCTGAAATTATCGTTTGCCGATGAGGGTCCGCCATCCCACGTGTAGCTAGCCGCCTGAGCCGCGCCGGCCCAGGCCAGTAAGCCTGCCGCAAGCCAGGAGAGAACAACGGACCGGTCTACGATACGAATCGAGTCTATCATCTTCATCCCACACCTCCGCGCTTGTTGTGCCGAGAAGTCGGGCCATGAGCCCCATGAACGAACGGCTGCCGTTCCGTGTGCAGCCCTTGACGCAGGTCCGCTCCCTGACTTCAATGTGCAAGCAGTATATGCCCGTTCGCTCGTCGGTGCAATAATTAATAAATGATCGTAAAGGTCCGTTTTTTCAATCATGCGGGCAGGATCATTTCGGAGCCGGAGCGACGTGGCGCACATGCCTCGTCTGTAGTTTTAACGTCTGTAGTTTTACATTGCAGTTCCCGTATATATCTGCCATTTTACCAACATGTGCCTCCCTCGACTTGCGCAGATCCTTTCTGGCAAGCCATCAGGCACGGGGGGTAACCAGAACTTATGAAAGAAGCCCTGTTCCTGGCCGATCCGGACACGCGCGTCAACCAGCAGATTGCCCTGGGTCTGGCCGAAGAGTTGCAGAAGCACGGGGCGTGGTTTGTCCACCTGCAGCCGGACATCGCCACCCTCCAGGAACTGCGTTTGCTTCTGCGCACGACCAAGCCGGCTGCGCTCGTCATGCACTCCGCGCGTATCTCGCCGCCCATGACCCGGTTTGTCGGAAGCTTGCCGATTCCGCGGGTCTGCGTGGCCGTCGACTGGCAGCCGGCACTTCCGGCGCCAGTGGTGATTCCCGATGACGAAGCCATCGGCCTGATGGCGGCAAAGTACTTGCTGGGACTGGGGTTCAACCATTTTGCCTCGCTGAACTACAAGAGCGCTCTGCCGCCACTGCGAGTCGAGGTCTTCAGCCGCGAAATCAAACGGGCGGGCAAGACGTGTGGTTCCACCGTGTTGCCATCCGCGCAAACGGTGGATCATCCCTTCCACGCCGTTGCGGGAGAGGGACAACTCGTCCACTGGCTCCGCCACATGCCCAAACCCTGTGCGATCTTCGCGCACGGAGACAACATGGGCGCGCAGTTGGTTCAACTCTGCAGCCGACATGGCGTGCGCGTGCCTGAAGACGTTGCCGTACTCGGCGTTGACGACGATCCGCTCTTCTGTCGCACTATATCGCCCAACCTGGCCAGCATCCACGTCCCCAATTCCCGCATGGGCGTGGAGGCGGCACGGCTGATCCTGGACTGGCGGCCCGGACGGCGCGTGCTGAAGATCCCGCCGACGGGGGTGATGGAACGGGCGTCCGTCCGCATGCCAGCCGCATCGGATCCGCTGGTGAGCAGTGCCATCGACCACCTCCGAGCACATGTCGGGGAAACGGTGCGCGTGCGCGATTTGCAGCGGGTGACCGGCCTGTCGCCACAGATGCTGGTCTATCGTTTCAAAGCGGCCATTCACCGCACGCCGATGGAGGAGATCCTGCGCCACCGGATCAACCACGCCAAGCACTTGCTCGGGGAAACCGCCGAACCGGTCGGCGCCATTGCCCGGCAATGCGGATTCAAGAGCACGAACAGGTTCTACCTGACCTTCAGGAATCTCGTCGGCATGGCGCCGCTGGACTATCGTCGCCAGTTGTCGGTGTGAGAACGGCCCGACGATGGGTCTTCTCATCTTAACTGTTTTGATGGGAGGCTTGCGATGCACAACCCGAAAAACCTGATCAGCGTTACCGACTTCGGCGCCAAAGGCGACGGTGTCACGGATGACACGGAAGCGATCCAGGCGGCGATCAACCATGTTTCCAAGCGGGGTGGTGGAACGGTCTTCTTTCCCTTCCAGATCGACAGCATCGCCCATCCTGGCACACTAGAAACGCTGGTGCTGGTTCCGGTATTCGAGCGGTGATTGTCCCATCAGCTTCTTGAACAACTTGGAGAAGTAGAACGGATCGTCTATTCCCACGGCGGCCCCGATCTCGCCGACAGGTCGCGTGGTTGTGGAGAGCAGTTCACAGGCCCGGTTCATCCGACATTGGTGGATCCACTGAATGGGCGACATCCCGCAGTGGGCTTGGAAAAGTGCCGTGATCCCCGACTTGCTCCGACTGGCCTGCCGTGCGAGTTCGTCAACTGTCATGGGTTGAGTCAGATGGGCCTCGACATAGGTCAGCACCTTGCGGAAAACGATCGGGGGCTGCGGCCTCGACGGCGTGGCGACAAAGGTCCGGACAAGCTCCAGAAGCAGGAGTTGGGCGTAGAGTCGCACCTGGATATCCTGCCGCGGAAGCGGAGTACGGAACCATTGGACAATCGCTTCCGAGAGCAGGTAGAGCGACGACTCCGGCGCCAGATGCCGGTACAACACGCCTTCCAGGCCGGGGAGCGGACAATCACCACGGCCGGGCGCATCATAGAGCCTATGATCGGTGCTGTGGGCCACTTCGTAAACAACCGGGCTGGCCGTATCAAAATCCGGAACCATGTGGATCCCGGCCAGATAAAACTGGGAGCCGGGATCCTGCCGGTACTCCACACGATGATTCCACGGTAGGAAAAAGTAGTCGTTATACTCAAGCCGGAACGGGGTGCCGTTGATGATGACCTGACCACTGCCCCCCTTGCACCACAAGCACATCCGGCTCTGCACACAGGGGTTCACCACACGTCGGGTATCAGGGGTGAACCGGGCATAATTGGCATGACAAATGAAGGCATTTGGGAATGGCGTTTCCAGCATCGTCGCTTCTCCACCGAATTGAATGTACAATGATTCCGTGTAATAATGTCATATTATTGCTGTTTTGTACAAATATTAGTTGATCCATACATGGACTTCAGAACGGGACTTGGTTTATGGTGATGATCAATTTCAGACAAAGGGGTTTTCCATGAAGAAAATAATGACATCCAAGGAAAGAGTACTCACCACACTGGCGCGCCAGGAGCCGGATCGGGTGCCGATCAATTATGAGGCGAATCCGGGGATCGACCAGCGGTTGAAGGCACATTTCGGTTTGCAGCCAAAAGAGGGACTTGCCCTGCGGGATCGCCTAGACGTGGATTTCCGTGGCGTGGGTGCCGGTTACAAGGGGCCGCGGCTCCACCCGGAAATTCCCGGGCGCAATGTGGATTCACTGTGGGGCTGGCGAACCCGTTATGTCGAGCACGGCAGCGGCGGCTACTGGGATTTCTGCGACTTCCCGCTGGTGGACGCCGATGAGGAAACCGTGGCCAAGTGGCCGATGCCCTCGCCAGATGATTTCGATTGTTCCCACCTCGCCGGGGTCTGCGAGGAGCGGAAGGAAAAGGCGCTTTACATCGGGAATGCCGGACTGGCCTGCATCATGAACACGGCCGGCTTCCTCCGCTCCATGGAACAAATGTTTGTGGATCTGGCGCTCGACGAACCGGCCGGGTTGTTGATGATTGACCGGATGCTGGCTATTCAACTGGAAGTGGCGCGCCGGGAACTTGAAGCGGCCAAGGGCGGGGTGGATTTCATGTGGATCGGCGAGGATCTCGGCACCCAGCACACGCCGCTGATCAGCATGGAGACCTTCCAGAAACACATCAAGCCGCGGCATCAGCCCTTCTTCGACTTGGCCAAGGCCTACAACATCCCCGTCATGATGCACACCTGCGGGTCCAGCAGCTGGGCCTATGACGAGTACATCAAGATGGGGCTGACCTGCGCC
>CAZZBA010000228.1:0-6811 GCA_964652765.1 uncultured Victivallales bacterium
AGACGGTCTGTCCGCTGTTGTACCAGGTCCCGTTCACACCCCACTGAGCCCCGTCGGCAATCGCGTCGGCTGGCGTGATGGTCACGGTAAGTGTAGACGGTTCCGGCAATTTCTCCCAGTTGCGAGACAGCGTATGCAGGAATGACCCATCGATCCTGATCGTCTCGTTCGTCGGAGCCTTCCACCAGGCGACTTCATTATATTCGATAGAATGCACCCCATAGGAGAGATTGGACACGATTTCCCCGCTCGCCCACCACGGGTTGTTCGTATTGTCAGCAACCCGCCAACGGGCGGCGGACGGCGCATTCGTCGGCGTAAACGAGATTTTCAGTGAACCCTGCACAGCGGTGTACGTCGCCGAAACCGTGCGCGACTCGCCAGGAAGAAGTTGCACATTGAGCGTGGCCGGGCGGTCCCACCCTGGCACCGCAGCAGCGATATCCGAGAAAACGATGTCATAACCCGGCGCCCCCGGCACCAGGTTGATTACCTTCGTTCCCGAGCCGCGGAGGATCCCGCCGCCATTGATCGACCAGGTCGCTGCCGCCTTGATATCGGCATTATTATCAATGATCACCGTCAGCGCAGCCGCCTGCACATAAGTTCCCGTCACAACGGTTGTTTGTCCGCGAACCAAGGAAAGAGGCAGATTCGAGGGTGTGATCCAGCCATCGATAGTATTGAAGCTGATGACATAATCGCCAGCCGCGAGATCATATATGACAGATCCGCTTTCGTTCGAGGTGGCACCGCCGTCGCAAGACCAGCGGGCACCGGCGGCAATCGCTTCACCGGGTTCGACGAACACCTGCAAACGCGGAGCCCCTTGTACGATGAAGTTGGTCGAGAACGCGACATTGCCGGCAAACGACGCGGCATACTTCCACTGCTGCCACCAGTCCGAGGCGTATCGCGCCACGTTATCCTCGACCTGCCCCAATTGCCAGGCAACGGACGGAAGGGCTCCATTGGTGCCATTGTTGGCGCTGGTCCCGACGAGCGGCAATCCCGGATCATAGCTGGTACCGTCATCAAACCGGTAGTAAGCCACCAGCTCGGTCTCCAATCCGGTGACAACCTCCAAGATGCTGGCGAGGATGCGCGCACGCGTCAACGCGACATTCCACAAGCGCCATTCGTCGATACAGCCTTTGAATCCCGCACCGATGCGCTGCTGAACCGGCCCGCCAGCATACAGTGCCGGGTACGAACTGCCGGTTGTGCTGGCCACGTTCGTACCGTTGACAAGCAGACTGAGCTTTCGATCACTGTAGGTCGCCGCCACATGTGTCCAGGTGGTACCGTCGGCCACCACCGCCGCGCTACCGGTGGCAATCGTCTCGATGCCGGAAACGGAAACGTAACGGACGTACGGACGGTTGGATCCATTCAATCCGACCTCGTAATTGACGGCCGCCCCCCCCACCGCACGCTGCACCAGTATACCGCCATCGGCCTCGTCGGCATCAGGCTTGATCCAGGTTTCGACCGACCATTTCTCCAGCGCGAACCGCTGCTGAGTAGGCATGGTGATGTAATCGCCGACCCCGCCGCCGAACCGTAGCGACTGGCTGCGCTGCGGGCTCAGGGACTGCGCAGGATGCCCATCGCCGACATCAATCCCGTCATGGATCCCGTCATCATCGCTGTCCGCCAGCCAGGGACTTGAACCGAACCGCTGTTCCTCGCGGTTGGTGAGACCGTCGGTGTCGTAATCCTCATCGCCGTCGGGAACGCCATTGTTGTTCGAGTCGCGATAGCGCGGGTTCGTGCCGCAGATGAACTCGTAGACCGCATCCAGCCCATCATCGGCACCGTCCGGGTCGAGCGGGTTGTTGTCACGCTCGGCATGCAGCGGCAAACCGTAATCCGGGTTCGACCGCGCATCGCGTAATTCGCGATCGGGCAGGGCCATGAAACCGCTCGATGCCAAGTAAGAGCTCCACACCTGAACATGCCAGACCGCACGTGGATCGGCCCGCGTCTTGTCGCCGCGCACAATGACCGGCATTCCGTCACAGGTCAGATCAGCATCGAACTTACCCAGCGCAACAGTACCTTCCTCCGCCGTGGTCTCCGTTGTGCTCTTGCATTCGATATGCACGGTATTACGGCCAATCTTCATATGTTGCGCCACATCATACTGCTGATCCTGTGATCCCCCTCCCCCGACGGCAGTGACAAGGACGCCATTCACATAGACAACGGTTGATGTCATTCCTGGTGTGTACACATTCAATGGGCAAGACCGTGGTTCCGTGAACAGATAGACATGCTTGGTATAGACAGCGTTATCACCGAAGAGAAAATCAGGTTGTGTCTTGGGCATGCGGTAGACAGCACTGAGGTCATCTGTCCACCCCATATCGTTCCCTATCGATGCATACCCAACAAACGAACGGTAATATTGAAACCCCTCTAGAGTAGTTCCATCGGCACTGAACCCAGGTATCGGGCCGACCATCGTTGTGTGGTATTCAGGATATTTCTCCATGTTGTACAGATCAACCCACCACTCGGGAAGCCCGTCGCCATCGGCGTCGTCCGAGCCGAGCATCGGCACCGCCTGGTTTGTCGTGACCGCTGCTACAATCGCCCCCGTCAGACGGTAGTCAACGGTATTCGGATAGATACCGCTATTCAGGAAGGCGAAGTTCTCGACAGCGCTGCCGCCGTCATCGAAGCGCAGATAGAGCATCAGGGGATGCGGCGCTGAATGCGCGTACATCTGCACCGTTTCTCCGTAGGGCGTCCAAGCCGACGTCTGCACATAGCCGGGAGCCGGATAATAGCGATTGGCCCAGTATTCGATGTCACTAAGCGGGCGCGGGTAATTCCAGACGCGCAGCTCATCGATATAACCATCCGTGAAACCACTGCATATCGTGGGTGTGCCTTGGAGGTTGGGTCCGATGAATGTTGTCTGCGCAATCAACAGCACCCCGTTGGCATAGACGGCAACGGTCTTGTTTACCGGTTCGATGACAAATGCCAGATGGGTCCAACGGTCAGGCTGCAATTGCTGGATTGATCCCGCTGCCGGAAGCGCATTGGTTCCGCCAACCGTGGCTTTTACCGTCGCGCCTGTGAGCATTTCCAGCTTCGGGCGGAAATCCTGCAGCGAGATCCGGAAATGATCCTGCCCCGCCCCTGCCGACGGGAATGCATACAGGACGCCGTTGCCATCCGTCTGCGGATAAACCCAGAACTCGACTGTCCCACCGCCATTAGAGAAGGCAAAGGTGCTTCCAGTCGGATCGTTCATCGCCACGCCAGCGCTACCGTTGACATTCATCGCCAGGCTGCGCGGCATGAAATTGTTGCCGCTCATGGGGTGTACCGGGTGAGTTAGGTCTGAGAGGAACTCTTCGCCATCATTGACCCCGTCATCGTCGGTATCGGCCTTTATCGGGCTGGTTGCATCGGTGGAGGTGGTGAATGCTCCAGTGGTGCCTTCGCCTGAACTCTCGCGCCAACCGATGTGATCGAGACCAAGGTACTCCTCGGTATTGGTGAGCTCATCAGCATCAGGATCAGCAACCGCATCGGCTGCACTGGCCGGATTCAGTCCGTAGAAGACCTCCCATGCATCATCCATGCGGTCATTATCGGTATCCCAGTTAACCGGTTTGACGTAAACACCCGCCGTGTAGATCAACACAAACTCGTCGATGTTGTATAGGCCGTCATTGTCATTATCCATCAGACCTATTGGCGACAGATCGCCAAACCAGTAGACCTCCCACCAGTCGGCCATGCCATCCGAATCAGTATCGTCATTGATGCTAATGCTGACGTTGCTGAGCGACTTGCCCCCGGTAATGGTCGTTTCTGAATAACCCTGAGGTTCACCAACGTCATACCGGTCATTGCCGTTGCCATCAATCCAGACAACCACGCGGTAAGCGCCATCAACGGCAGGGGCACCGAGCCGGTAGACCCAGGTCGAGCCTGCAATGGATGCCAGGTTTGTCGTGCTACCCATCACCGTTGGATAGATCGGCTGCGTATCGACAGCCGTCGCCAGATCGGTGGCAGCGAACAGGGCCAGTTTCACCTGACCTTGTCCCGCCACGACAGGACCTTGGTTGGTGGCAACATGCCATTGCGGCGGTACCATCGCTTCGTTGTTCGCCCAAGTGGAGGTGTTGATCACCGTGACATCAATCAAGGACGGTTCGGGCAGTTTTTCCCAGTTGCGGATTAGTGAATACACGGGAGCCGAACGCTCAATAAGAATCGTCTCATTGGCAGGCGCACTCCACGTGTCGACCGTGCTATATTCCACCAAGTGCTCACCATAGGCCAGATTCGTGACCGTCTGCCCGCTCGCCCACCAGTTCGTATCGCCGGAAACCCGCCAACGGGCAGTCGACGGGGAACTCGCCGCAGGGAACGAGATCTGCAGCGATCCCTTTACAGGGGTGTAGGACGCCGAGACGGTACGCGATTCACCGGGGATCAGTTGCACATTGAACGTGGCCGGAGGGTCAAAGCCGGGAACATCCTCGGAAATATCCGAGAAGAGGACATCGTAACCGGGGGCTCCAGGCACCAGGTTGAGCACCTGCGTTCCCGAACCGCGGCGGGACCCGCCGCCGTCGATCGACCAGGTCGCCACTTCCTTGATCGCGGCATTATTGTCGACGATAACCGTCAGCGAGGCGGTTTGCACGTACGTTCCGGTCGCCATGGTCGATTGCCCGCGCACCAGGGTCAGCGGCAGCATGGCCGGTGATATCCAGCCATCAATCGCGTTGAAACTGATGTTGTATTCACCGGCGGAGAGATGCGTCTCGACGAAGCCGCTCTCGTTCCATGAAGCCCCGCCATTGTACGACCAGCGCGCACCGGCGGTCACGGCATCATCATTCTCGATGAAAACCTGCAGGCGCGGCGGCCCTTGCATGATGTGGTTGGTCGAGAAGGCAGCGCTGCCGCCGAAGGTGGCGGCATGCTTCCATTGCAGCCACCAGTCCGACGAATAACGCAGCACGTTATCCTCGACCTGCCCCCACTCCCAGGCCAGCTCCGGCAACGCCCCGTTGGTTCCGTTGTTGGCGCTGGTCCCGACAACCGGCAATCCCTGATCAAAGCTGGTGCCGTCATCAAAGCGGTAATAGGCCACCAGGTCGTCCTCCAGCCCAGTCAGCACCTCGTCGCGATGGGCGAGGATCCGTTCGCTGGTCAATTCGGCTTTCCACAGACGCCATTCGTCGATACAGCCCTTGAAGCCGGCACCGATCCGCTGCTGCACCGGACCGCCTGCATAAAGAGCAGGGAAGGAACCACCGGTCTGGCTTGCCACTTTCGTGCCGTTGATGAACAGGTTCAGCTTGCGGTCGTAGTAGGTCGCCGCCACATGCGTCCACGTCAAACCGTCGGCGACCACCGCCGCGCTGCCGGTGACGATCACCTCGACCCCGGCCACGGAGACATAGCGCGCATACGGCCGATTGGCGCCGTTGAGCCCGACCTCGTAGTTCACCGCACTGCCGCCGACCGCGCGTCGGGCAAGGATACCGCCGTCGGCCTCGTCGGCGTCAGGCTGTATCCAGGCCTCGACCGACCATTTCTCCAGGGCAAACCGCTGCTGCAGGGGTATGGAAATGAAATCGCCGGCACCACCGCCGAAGCGCATCGACTGGTTCCGCTGCGGGCTCAGGGACTGCGCAGGATGCCCATCGCCGACATCGATGCCGTCATGGCTCCCGTCATCGTCGCTGTCCGCCAGCCAGGGACTCGAACCGAACCGCTGCTCCTCGCGATTGACGAGGCCATCGCTGTCGTAGTCCTCGTCGCCGTCGGTAACCCCGTTGTTGTTCGAGTCGCGCTCGCGCGGGTTGGTCTGGCCGATATACTCGTAGACCGCGTCGAGACCGTCATCGGCACTGTCAGGGTCGAGCGGGTTGTTGTCGCGCTCGGCATTCAGGGGCACGCCGTAATCGGGGTTCGAACGCGCGTCACGGTATTCACGATCCGGCAGCGGGACTTGGCTGACAGACTCGAAGAGCGTGCTCCACACCTGCACACGCCAGACCGCGCGCGCATCGGCTCGTGTCTTGTCGCCGCGCACGATCACTGGCATCCCGTTACAGCTCAATTCCGCATCGAACTTGCCCTGCGCCACCTTGAACTGGTAGAACTTGTCATCGCAGCCAACGAGCGGTTCGACCAGCTGGTCAGTCGTGTAGGCCTGGTAATCCGCAACCGAATAAGGCAAGGCACTGATCGGCTTCAACGCCACCGTGCTCTTGCATTGGATATGCACCGTGTTGCGTCCGATCTTCATGTACTGGGCCACATCGTACTGCTGGCCCTGGTTGCCCTCGTCACCGGTGGTGGTCACTTGTTCGCCGTTGACGTAGACAACCGTCGAGGTCATGCCGGGAGTGTAGATGCTCATCGGGCAGGAACGTGGCTGCGTGAAGATGTAGACATGCTTGGTATAGGCCGAGTTTTCGCCCTCGAAGAAATCAGGACTGGTTTTGGGCATGTAAAACACCGTGCTGCCCGCCTCGTTCCAGCCGGTCTGGTTACCGACCGACCCATATCCGACAAACGAACGGTAGTACTCGAACCCCAGCAGATTAACGGAATTATCCGGGCACCACACCGGCACCGGGCCGTAGGCGGAGGTGTAGTACCACTGGTATTTCTCCATGTTGTGTAGTTCCACCCACCACTCGGGCAGTTCGTCTCCGTCGGCATCGTCGGATCCGAACATCGGAACGGCTTGGTCAGTCGTCACTGCCGCCGTGATCGGACCGCTGATGCGGTAGGTGTCGGGATAAGGGTACAAGCCGTG
>CAZZBA010000229.1:0-6768 GCA_964652765.1 uncultured Victivallales bacterium
ACGATTTACCGACTTGGCGCGCACCGCGCAACACCAGCGGTTTCCTCTTCTGCCGCTGCTTCCATTCCTTGAGATGGGCAAAGGCGCTCCGGTTCATAATGCTCCTTATAATGGGTTATTGAGTGCATAATATGAACATTATAATGGGTTACGTCAAGCAGAACACGCCCAGTTTCTTCTCAAAAGGTGTGCCTTTCGTTTCTTGAGACTCTTGGCAATGGCGGGGCTGAGAATTGACCCGGCTCTTTGGCGCGTTTCCGGCACCGGGCGATAGGCATCTCGTTGAGTTCTTCCCGCAAATGTTCAGTCAGGAGAAGGGATCTACAGGGTCAGACCTTCCCATGTTTATGATTGGATGACATTCAAGAGTCTATCCGGAGCGATCGTGCAGACTGGCTCAAACCGGTCCGACTTCACATAGCGCACCAAACTGGCCAGGAGTTGTCTTGCCTCCGGACAACTCCGCTGTGCCAAAAGATTGCAACTGCAGACCAGCAGTTTTCCGGCGCCAACCCGGCATTCGAATATGACCCCAAGCCGATGAAGACGGTCGAAATTGTCAATCACCTGGACGATGGGACGGAGGTCACGGGGCAGCGCATCCAAAATCATGGCGCAGCCGTTCTTGAGCAGTCGCCACCATTGCCAGTTGCTGTGGAATTCCGTCGGGAAATCCGCGAGTGCGGGATGGGCGGGGTCACACAGGATGCCCATGGTTCCAGGGGGATTGTACTTTTTGAACATGGGATAACACCAGAAGTCGCTTTGAAAGGCGCCCGGAACGGCCTGGGCCACAGCCCCGTTCTGCGGCAGTAGCAGAACCCGCCCGCCATTCACCACGGCCGCGAGCGTGTCGGCGTCTAGAACTTCTGTTACGCGAATGGATCGGCACAGCTAGTCCACGTCCAGTTGATCATCATAGACCCACAGCGGATAACGGTTCCGGTAATCCGTACCTTGCAGAGTTACAGTCAACTGCAATTGCTGCGGGCACGTGACATTCTGCAACGGGATCTGGATGGCGCCAACCCGCACCGGGTTCACGCGGGAGTCCGCAGCACACTCGGTTTTCCCGGAGGCGATTTCGATGCCATCCAGGCGGGTCAATGTCCACTGCATGCACGGGTGCGGGAAATCCTGCCTGCCATAGTTGGCCAAACACAGCTCGGCAGCAAAGGTTTCCGCGCGCGTCCACACATATTTATCCATCTTGACGAGGAGCACGACGTCGTTGCAGAATTCCCGCCAGGCTTCCGGCGTAATCAATCCCTTGGATTCCATAAACGCATCCAGCACGCCGACCAGCGCCGTTCCCTGACCGGGAAAATCCTGCAGATCCAGCAACTGGAAACCGCCGAAGCCGGGCGTGCGCAAGGCCGCCTCAATGTCCTCGCGGTAACTGAGCACGGACAACGCGCCTGACGCACGGAAGAATTCGCGGGCCTGATCCAGCATGCCGGCCTTTTCAAGATTGTCTTTGAAGACCTCAAAGTTCCTGGCCTGCAATACGCCGGTATACTTCTTGATCTCGGCGAAGTCGGGGAACACCTGGTACTGCCCCACCTCGTGGCCGATCACGGGCATGGACACACCGGCCAGCGCGCCGCGGTAATCCGTGGAAGTGCCGGGAAGGCGATTGTTCACGTGACCATGCGTATGCACGCAGAAGGATCCACGGACCTCTTTTCCCTTACTGTCAGGCTTGAAGTCGCCGGCACTATAATGCCCGCCGGTCATCATGGTGGTCCAGTAATCGTCCGCCGGACCTTTGGTTGGTTCGCGGATGAAGTTGTTGGATCCGTGGGCATAGAGGTGACGTGGGTCCTCCTGCCGGAATCTCCTGACAAAGGAGGCCATAAGATTGAGGTCGCCACCGAGCTCATTTCCCAGCGCGAACATACAGAATGAAGCGTGATTACCAAACTCCTTGAAGATTCTCAGCCCCTCTGCCGTGAGATATCGAATGCGCGCATCCAGGACCGAATCGTCACCGCTGCCGCGAAACTCCACGTCACCCATAGGGTCGACGTTACATGCGCCCAGGAATTCCCAGAGCGGCAGTTCGGGCTGCATGTAGATTCCAATCTCATCGGCGGCTTCAAAGGCGGCTTTGGGAGGGCACCAACTGTGGAAACGATAATGGTTGATGCCATAGGACTTGGCAATGCCGAAAACCCGCGCCCACTCGCTCTTGTCCATAGGGGCGTAGCCTGTCAGAGGAAAGACGCAGGCGTCATGCTTGCCCCTCAGGAACGTGGTTCGCCCGTTCACCTGGAACTGCCCGTTGACCGCCTTGAAATGGCGCATGCCAACCTGGATGTTACGGGTATCCTCACTGTCGGCCCCCGTGAACTGGATGACTATGCAATACAGCGCCGGGGTGAACTCATCCCAGCATTGAATCTCATCGCCGAGCGCCAGAACGACATTCGCACGGCCATGTTCATTGGTGGCCACATCGTCGAATACCTGCCGAACACTATGCTCCCGCGCTGAGTTCTCCGCGGTCACCGATACCGATAACCGTCCGGAGCACGCCGTGTTGAACTTCAGGCTGAGCTTGATTTGCCTGGCCGCAACGTCCGGATAGGCCTGGGCGTCCTCGATGAAGCACCGGTCTTTGGCAAACAGTTCAATGCTCCCGAGCAAGCCATTCCAATTGGTCTGGGTGTGTTCGCTGGTCTGATGCGAATCCCCCACGGGAGGCAGATTGGCATTGTCCACGCGCACGGTCAGCCGGTGCATACCGGAAGGCAGAAATGCGCCCACATCATACTGATGCGCGGTGGTCAGGCTGTCCCGCGTGCCAACCAACCGCTCGTCGATCCACAGCGTGGAGTGCTTGGTCCGTTCGATCCGGAAGAACAGATTTTTTCCGCGCCACGCTTCCGGGATTGCCATCTCTCGTTGATAGAACGCCGGTCCAATGTAGCGATGCACGCGAGTCAGGCATTTGGTTTCACAGGCCGGGTTCGCCGGGCCCTTGCGATGTTCATCCGTGGTTCCGGGAAGGACGATCGTATCCGTCAGGAGAGGCCTGGAAAACCAGGCCTCCAGAACCCCGCGGTCATTGGGATCAAGTGCAAAACCCCATGTTCCATGCAGAGAAACCCTTCGTTCTTCCTGATGCGGATTGTCCTCTTGGTTCATAGTTTCCACCTGTCCCCTGTTCTGTATTGATTGCACGTTCGGCCATCATGCGCGGCGCGGGCAGCGACGTCGCACGGATGTCTTGGTTGAGGGACATTTCTCTTCAATGGCTCCAATGTCCCGATTCTTGGTAACCGAGTTCCACGGAAAGCAACGCCCATTCATAGCAACGTAAATGCCGGGCGGAAGCACCTGGACAAGTCTTCATCATGAGGGTCTGAATCCGCACAGGGACGCGGGATCTACCCAACTCCAACATCTCGGGAATATGCGTCTGCTTGAAGTACAGGCTGCCGTTCAGCTCGTTGTACTCCTTGTCAAACGTTCCACCTGTCGCAAACACCGCAATTCTCATTCTTCTTCTCCCCCCTGACGTTTCCACTAATGCCCCGTGCCGTTCAGTGTTCAATTGGATCCATAGGTCACAAGTTCTTGAAAAGCAAGCTCAACTGTTTCCCCCGCTTTAGCTTCCAGGAAAACCGTAGTCTGACCATAGGTAACAGTGGTTTTATTTCCCAGGCGCGACAGGATGGCGGCATTTTTCAAGCGGCCATCTTCCCAGGTCATAGCGATTTCAAAACCGCCCCGGGCGCAGAGACCGGTGACCGAACCGTTGCCCCAACTCCCGGGCAGGGCGGGCAGAAGTTCAAGAGTCCCGGTATGGCTTTGCAGGAGCATTTCCACCACCGCCGATGGATACCCCAGATTGGCATCAATCTGAAACACCTTGTGCGCGGAACCAAACAGATTGGAACAGGTGAGTTTCCGGGAGAAAACACGCAGGTTTTCCAAGGCTTTTTCGCCATCGTGCAGGCGAGAACGAAAATGACTCATCCATATACTGCTCCACCCGGTTTCGTTCCCACACCCACCGGCCAGACGTGCTGCGAGGGTTTTTTCAATCGCCGCCATCACCGCCGGGGTTTCCCCGCGATGATACTGGTGCCCGGGGTGAAGCCCGAAAAGGTGGGACATATGCCGGTGACCCCGGTCGACCTCCTTAAAATCTCTGGACCACTCCATCAGTCGCCCATCCTCGGCGATGGCGGGACTGGCGATTTTGGCGAGAGCTGCGTTAATCTCCGCGTTCACCTCATCACTTTCCCCCAGAATTCCAGCCGCTTCCAGCGTGCTCGTAAAACAGTCCCGGATAATCTGCTGATCCATGGAGCAACCCATGCTCAAGCTGGCTTTTTCTCCGCGATCGGTATAGAAAACATTTTCCGGCGAGGTGCAGGGACCGGAGACCAGTTGGCCGGTTGAGGGATCTTCGACCAGCCAATCCAGGAAGAAGAGGGCGCATTCCCGCAACATAGGATAAGCCCGGGTGGCCAGAAATTTCCGGTCGCCGGTGAAGCGGTAGCGCTCCATATAATGCTGGGCGCACCAGGCCAGCCCCATCACCCACATTCCGTAACTGAATTCACCGTAAAAGGAGGTGTAATGCCAGACATCGGTGGACACCCCCAGGAAGGCACCGCGACAACCAATGGCGGCAGCGGACTTGCGGGCCTCAGGCAGAAGATTATCAAAGAAATCGAAGAATGGTTCGTGACATTCGCTCAGGTTGCACACCTCCGCCTGCCAGTAATTCATCTGCATATTGATGTTGGTATGATAGTCACAATCCCAGGGTGCTGCCAATTCGTGGTTCCACACCCCCTGGAGGTTGGCTGGCAGGGTGCCTGGCCGAGAAGAGCTGATCAGTAAATAACGGCCAAAATTAAATTGCAGGGCATCGAGGGCCTTGTCTTCTTCTCCCTGCTTGATGGCCGCCCGGCGTTCATCAATGGAACATTCGGAGATGGGCGATGAACCGAGATCCAGCTTCACCCGGGAGTAAAGAGCCAGATGGTCGCTGAGGTGCCTTTCGAGAATGCGTTCATACCCCTTGGTCAGAGCGGAGTCAACCTTCGCGCCTGCTTCCCCGACAAGATCATGCCGCCGGGGTGAGAGGGGATCTTTGGCGTTATAGTCGGTGGCCACGCCAAAATAGAGGATAAACGCGTCGGCCCCGGAAATTTCCAGCCCGCTGGTGTCGCTGACGCAACTTCCCCCCTTGACCTCGGCCTTGAGCACCCCGGTAAAACGTACCCCCCGTTGTTTGCCGCGGTGACTGGCTTGTCCGCTGATGGCCAGGGTGTCATCCCCCAAAGCGAAGACTGTCGCCC
This sequence comes from uncultured Victivallales bacterium, assembly GCA_964652765.1. Taxonomy (GTDB): domain Bacteria; phylum Verrucomicrobiota; class Kiritimatiellia; order UBA8416; family UBA8416; genus UBA8416. Next base: position 5,322 of record CAZZBA010000229.1, read on the forward strand.
CCGCTTCCCGGCTCAGGCTGATGGAACAGATCAAAGATCCCGGTTTCCGGGCTTGGTAACGGGCCACTAGAACATCTTCCTCAACGCTACAGAAAACCTCTGCGGATTCCGCACTTTGCTGATAATTCCAACTGCAACTGGCAACCCCTCGGCTGAGATCCAGTTCCCGACGGTAGCCAAGCATATTTGCCGGGTCATAGCGGGCATCGGGGCCAAAGAGAGAGGTCCGGACTCGGCGGCCGTGAAACTGGATGGTAATATCACCCAGGGGTTGTTGAGAGCGGGGACCGTGACGCGGAGAGAGGACTTTCTCGGCGATAACATTCTGCGCCTGGATCACCTCCCCCTGCTGCATCAGCCTTCTGGCCTTGTCGAGACCGTCCCGGGCGCCCTCGGGCACCTGCGGCACCGGCGCCCCGGTCCAGATCGATTCCTCGGTGAGCTGAATGCGCTCCCGGATGGGGTCGCCAAATACCATAGCGCCCAGATGGCCATTGCCCACCGGCAGGGCTTCGAGCCAGTTGCCGGCTGCTTGCTTATACCAGAGAATATCTTGAGATTTTTTCATATTAAACTCACAGTAATCGGGGGATACCACGCCACTCCGCCGGCAGCTTCCATGTCTTCGATGCGTAACCCTCTTTGCTGTAGGCGATAAGCGTCGGCACGTCGCACCAAAGCGCCGGCATACAGATATCGGCGCCGTCCAGCATACCGTCGAAGTCAGCGCTGCCCGCGGGATGATTCTTGTAGTAGTACGGCAGCGTTTTCAGGCAGAACCCCTCGTGAAAGCCCTTCAGTGGTTTCGTGCTTCTTTCGTCATGTTTGCTCCTTAACTGATAAGAAATTGCTTTTGCGGAGGGGGCCAGAACGGGCGGCAGCAGGGGGGTTAATGTTTCTTTGATTCTCGTCGTACATGGCGAGGATGTTGTCGAGCGGGATGTCTTCGATGAATTCCTGGCTACCGCACAGGATGTAGCCGCCGCGATCCCGGGTGAGGTCGAGGTACGACCGCACCTCTGCCCGCACGTCCGCCGTCGAGCCGAACGGCAGGGTGTGCTGGGTGTCAACACCCCCGTGGAAGGTGACGGCGCGGCCGAAATCTCGTACCAACCCGGCGAGATCCATGCCCGCAGCCGCGACTTGGATGGGATCCAGAATGTCCACCCCGTCCTCGATCAGGAAGGGGATGATGTCCCGAATCCCTCCGCAGGAGTGTTTCATGACCTTACAACCAAAGTCATGGGCGGCGTCAAAGTACCGTTTCAGCGGCGCGCGGATGAAGTCGTGCCACATCTGCGGGGAAATGAAGAGCCCGCGTTGCGTGCCGAAGTCATTGCCAAAGTATGCAATGTCCAGCAGGCCATCGGCCGCCTGAAAAAACCGCTGCGTGGCGTCAACTTCGTAGGCGACAACATGGTCAATGATCGCGTGGACGACCTCCGGC
>CAZZBA010000230.1:0-980 GCA_964652765.1 uncultured Victivallales bacterium
TACACCTCCGTCGTCAGCCACCGCTCGGGCGAGACCGAGGACACGACCATCGCGGATATCGCCGTGGCGACCAATGCAGGCCAGATCAAGACCGGATCGCTCTCGCGCACGGACCGCATCTGCAAGTACAACCAGCTCCTGCGCATCGAGGAAATGCTGGGCGCGGACGCGATCTACGGCGGCGTGATCTAAACGGGATCATACGCACGAACGCAAAAGGCCGGCGGGAGCAATCCCGCCGGCCTTTTTTGATTATGGATTGCCTAGTGCCTGGTCATTTTGTTGCACTTTACGGTGAACGAGAACGGCGACAGGTCCTCACCGGAAAGTAGGTCGTGGCACCTTGCCCGACCTCCGAGCATAAGCCGTCTGGCTGCCAAAGGACCTTTGCTCGGATGGACGGGCAAGGTGCCCGTCCTACGTTTTATTCACCGCCAAGAAATAGTTACCAACTCGTTTTCGCCCGGCCCCCGGGTGGCTGGCTTGCCTACTCGAGATTGTTGTGAGTATACAACCCCACATACTCACGCACCCACACACTCTCCGCGCTGCAGCCGCACCTGCGCTCTGGCGGGCTCCAACCCTTCGGCCTGCACCGTGACCTTGGCCATACCTTCCGCGTCACCCGCCTGCACAATCGCCAGAAGCATCCCGTTGAACGCCTTGCGGTGGTTCAGCTTGTAGTTCGTGCTGTCGATCGGATCCCCGTTCTCGAGTCCGATCAACCGCGCCGGCCCCTCGACCGTAACCGTGATCTCGGGACCAGCGTAAGGAACAAACCGCCCCTGCGCATCGACGACGCGGATAGGCAGATGCGCGATACCGGTGCGATCCGCACGGACGAACTCCTCCTCGCAGGTCACGCTCAGTGCCGCGGGCACCCCGGCCGTCTTATGCACGCACGTCACCACATCCGCATTCCGCATTCCGCATTCCGCATTCGAACCATTCCGCATTCCAACCGCCTTGATCTCGCCCGG
>CAZZBA010000230.1:990-6756 GCA_964652765.1 uncultured Victivallales bacterium
TGGTACGGGACATCCCAGCGCAACTGCATCCGCGTCGCGTCGCGATCCTGCACGCCCAGGGATACGCCATTGCAGAAAAGATCCACCCGGTCGCAGTTGGAATAGACGATCACGGGGATGACGGTCCCCTCCTCCAGCCCCGGCCAGGTCCAGTGCGGCAGGACATGCACCATCGGTTCCCGCGTCCACTCGCTCTGGCAGAAGTAATAGGCATCCTTGGGAAAACCGCAAAGGTCGATAATCCCGAAGTTCCAGCTCTTGGCGGGCCAGCCATAGCATTCCCCCAGGTAATCAAAACCGGTCCAGCGGAATTCACCGCAGAAATAGGGCAAGGACCGCGTGCGGTACCAGGCATCAAGGATCGACATGCGGACAATCGCATTGCCGTAGGAGGATTGATAATGCGTGTCGATGCCTTCGAAGACTTCCTCTTGCGTGAGATCGGGAATGTGCATGAGATCCAGCAACGGGCGATCCTTCTGCTCGTTGGAAGTCAGATCATGCGAGGGTGTTTCGCCGCGCGGGGACTGATACCAGCGGACATTGCCCTGGTTACGGTGCAGGTCGCGATACCAGGTGCGCGTGCGATACACGCCGCGGGTCTGGAGCGTGTGCGGGTGCTCGCTGGCAAACATCGGCAGCGCCGGATAAGTGGCATGGTCCTTCTCGTAGTCGAAGCAGCCGCCACCGCCGCCATTGTAACCGAACACATCCATATATTGCGCATAACCGGCCTTGAGCGTCTCCCTTGAATTGCAGCACCCGCAGGTCATCGGGCGAGTCGGATCCTCGCGGTGGCAGACTGCCTGAAGATCGCGCATGATCGCCAAACCTTCCGGTCGTCCTGCACGCACCTCCTTGATCTCATTACCCACCGACCACAGGACGACACTGGGGTGGTTGCGGTCGCGGCGGATCATATCGGCCAGATCCCGTTCCCACCACTGGTCCCAGCACAACTGGTACCCGAACGGGGTCTTGCCGTCCTTCCATTCATCAAAGGCGTCCTCCACGACCATGAAGCCGTATTCATCGCAGAGGTCGAGCAGCGTAGGTGAAGCAGGGTTGTGGGCGATGCGGAGCGCGTTACAGCCCATGTCCTTGAGTATCCGCAGGCGGCGGCGTAGCACGTCGTCCGGGATGGCGGCACCGAGACAGCCCGCATCGTGATGCTCATTGACCCCCTGCAGCTTCAGCGATTTACCGTTGAGGAAAAAGCCCTCATTGGCATCAAACCGGATCGTGCGGATACCGAAACGGGTGTCGTAGGTATCGATCACCTGGCCAGCCTGCTGCAGTTCCAATCGCAGGTTGTAAAGTCCAGGCGCATCCGGCGACCACAGGCGTGGACTGGAGGCAATGACCTCCAGTTGCACGGTTCTAGTGGATTCAGGGGCTAGCGTGACCGAGGTTATGCTCGTCGTGCCTTCCACATCGGCTTTGATAAAGATTGTGGCTTCGGCCTGGGTATCATTGACCAGAGTGGCTTCGCAAGCGACCGTTGCCTTGTCACGAGCCACTTCCGGCGTGGTGACATAGGTACCCCAGTGACCCACACGCACCGGCCCCGCCAGCGTCAGCCACACATGACGGTAGATGCCGGAGCCACTGTACCAGCGTGAGTTCTTCTGCCGTGAGTTATCGACGCGCACGGCAATGATGGCAGGCTCGCCAGCCTTGACAAACGGGGTCAGGTCGTAGGCAAAACTGCTATAGCCGTAGGGACGGGTACCGCAGAAGCGCCCGTTGCACCAGACCTCGCTGTTCATGTAGACGCCGTCGAACTCGATCAGCACATGGCGGGAACCCAGGTCGGCGGGGATCGCGATCCGTTTGCGATACCAGCCGAGGCCCCCGGGAAAGAAACCGCCACCAGCCTCGGCCGGATTGTCGGGATTCGGCGTGGACTCGATCGACCAGTCATGCGGCAGATCCAGTACGCGCCAGTCATGGTCATCGAAGTTGCCGTTGATTGCAGCCGGAAAGTCACCGAGCGAGAAACGCCAGTCCGGATCAATACACGTCCTTGTTCTCATAGGGAAAGCCTAGCTCCTTCTTAACTGCTGCGCAGATAGCGCGTCTCATCCATGACGAAGCGCAACGGTTCGCCAGCGATGAAACGCTTCAGGTTATCAAGGGCGATCTTATCGCCGTAACCCAGATGAGGCGCACGTACAGGCCAATGGGCCGAGTTGATGTCGTGGCAGGTGATCAGCAGGTTCGGCCAGGCATGCGCCTCGTGTCCTTCAGGCAGGTAGTTATCGGCCACCATGACATCAAGCCCGGCACGCAACCGCCCGGTTTTCAGCTCGGCCAAAAGAGCATCCTGATCAATGATCTCGCCGCGTGCGGTATTGATGATGATGCCATGATCGGGCAGCATCGCCAGACGGGCGGCATTGACCGTCCCTTGCGTTTCCTCGGAAAGCCCGGCCCAGATGACGACGGTCTCGCTCTCGCCAAACAGCTTATCCAGGCTATCAACCCGGCGGCAGCCTTCAGGCAGCACACTGGCGTAAGGGTCGAACACGATGAGTTCAGGCTCGAACGGCGCCACCATCTTGACAAAGCGCTGCCCAATGACACCGCAGCCGTAGATCCCCAGCTTCAAACCGTTCAACGTGCCCGACGGCAGCCCCAGGCGCCCGGCACCCCAGCTCTTACCGGCCAACAGGGCTTCCGTACGACCGCGCAGATCCTTGAGCACGGCCAGCAGCAATGCCATCGCGCCCTCAGCCACGGCGCGGGCAGGAGTATCCCCCCAGTTAGTGACCGGTATGCCTTTGCGAATGATCTCGATCGGCACCGACGCCTTGCAGGTGCCCCCGATGTTGAGGACATAGCGCAACCGCCCCGGGGACTCCGCAACGGATAGAGGAATCGGGCGAGTCGCCCAGTTGGTGATCAGCACATCCGCCTCTCGCATCTGCGCGGCAACGTCATCGTCACTGAGCTCGCGTGCCTGCTCGACGATCCGCAGCTCACCCAGTTCGCGCAAGGCGTTTGCGAAAGGGCCGTCCGGTGCAATCTGGGGGCGGCGGTTGGTTATATGCAGCATTTTCAGCATGACAAGATCTCCCGGCAAAAACGCATATCCGTGCAGACATTTGCATACAGTGTCTCGATGACCTCGCCGCGGCCGATCCCACGCGTGAATTCAAGCTTGACCGAGCCCGTGAAGCCGTGCGACTTGACAACCGCCAAACTCGTACCCAGGGCCGCCCTTCCGGCAGGTGTTTCCGGGTCCAGTTCTGTCGCCCGACATGCGACATGCAAATGCCAGACCCTTGCACCAAAAGCGTCAAACCAGCTTGCCACGCCATCGGCATCGGCATTGCCGACATGCACGATGACACCAAAGCGTTCAGGGTCCAGATCAGCGAAGAAGGATGCTGCCGCCCCAGGCGTCTCCAGTATGGTGCCCGGGTGGCACTCGCAAAGCAGGCGACAGGACGCAGGCAGGGCATCGGCCCAGGACAGCAGGTTACGGCGGTACTCCGCCAGCAGTTCCGGCTTCCCCCCCACGTTGAACTTCACTCCGCCTGAGCCCAGACGAGAGATAATCGCGACCGCCTCCTCGCGTGCGGGCGCGTCTGCATCATCAAACCCGATATAGCTGTTGTAGATTGGCAGCAGGGACGCCGCCTGATCCAGCCGCTCCCGCTCCGCGGCGTCCGCTGCCGTGTAGTGGAACTGCCACAATTCAACCCCGTCAAACCCATCCGCCTTGAACCGCTGCAACCAGTCGCTGACCGCAAACGACGGCACGCGACTACCCCAACGGTTGCGCTCAAGGCAGACCGATCCGATCAGGAAATGCTGTTTATAATTAATCATTGCGACACCCTAGCACAAACTTTTTTCCATGAAGAGCAAAAAATTGCGAGCTTGCAGGCGGACGCGTTTCCGCCTAGGCTTGCCCGCATGAAAATTCACATGATTGTCGTTGGCGCTTTCGACGTCAACTGCCTGGTGATACAGGGGACGGGAAACAGGGCACTGGTCGTCGATCCTGGCGCCGATGCGGGACGGATCGCGGACTTCCTCCGCGAGCATGACCTGACGGTCGATGGCTGGCTGCTGACGCACGGGCACGCCGATCATCTCTCCGCGCTAGCCGCGCTGGCCAGAGACTTCCCCGCCCCCGTCGGCATGCATCCACAGGATGCCGCCTGGGCGTTCACGCCGCGCAACCAGATCGTGCCCTACTACCCCCAGCCCGAGGTCCCGCCATCCGGCATCCGCGATCTGAACGAAGGCACCGGTTACCAAGGGGCAGGACTGGATATCACGATCATGGAAACACCGGGCCATACACCGGGCTGCATCTGCCTCTACATTCCAGAGGAAGCGACCCTGATATCCGGCGACACCCTCTTTGCCGGCTCCGCTGGACGGACGGATCTTCCAGGCGGGAATCCGTACCGTCTCACGGCCTCCCTAAAGCGCCTGGCAACCTTGCCGGACGATTGCCGAGTCTACCCTGGCCATGGTCAGTCGACCACCATCGGACGGGAAAAGCGAGTAAACCCTTTCATGCAGTACAAGACAAGCGAGGTTTGATATGATCCACATCGCTGCGCCGGGTGTCGATACCGAAGACGTTATCCGCGACATCCATGAGTCCGTGAAAAAAAAGGCGGAATCCGGCTGCTACCAGTCCGCCGGACTGGGCGACCCCGGGCGATTTGCCCCGCTCGAATTCAAGGATAATTCCGCGTTCCTGGCATTTTACCTGGAAAACCTGCGTGAGAGCGCCTTTGTTGATATCGGGGACTTCGAGATCATCGAGAAACGCCCGCGATTCAGGTGCCTGCTCGTCAGGACGAAACAAGCGATCTGGTCGATGCTGAGGTTCTACACCTTCCGGCTCTGGTCGCAACAGAACCAGATCAACGGACTGCTACTGGCCGCCATCGAAGGGATCCACGACCAGAAGAACGAACAGATTGCCGCTCTCGAAGCCAGGGTCAACGCACTGGAACGAGCCATCAATCAGACGGAAGCCGATTGAGCGACGGCAGGAGCCGCGGGTTGACACAACGCCGAAACGCTTTCCAGGGCTCTGGTGATTTCCTTTAGCGAGGCATCGATCACACCGGTTTTCTCCAGAACGGATCCCATCCGGAGCGTCTGCTCGGAGCGGTCACGTTCCAGCGTGTCACGCCGCTCCATCAGATCCTCGACCGCATTCTCCAGTTCCGAGATGCGATCCTGGGCCTTCAGCAGGGACCGCCGCAACTGGATGATCTGCAACTCCTGATCCTCAAGCGGACGATCCAGATCTTCCAGTTCCATGCCATCCGGAATCGGAACCTGCACATCCCCACCGCAATCCGAGCACTTGATCGTCAATCCGGCCCCGCGATAGTCGATCGCCAGGCTTTTGGCACAATGCGGACAATCGAAGATGATATCCGTGTCCTTGATCTCGATATTCGTATCCGGACCATGAATCATGTGCGCACCCCGTGCTTACCGGTCTAACAATACATCCAACGAGACATCGGGCACCCGTGAGGAAGCCCCGAAGACCTAGGCCTTCTTTATCTTGCCGCCCTTGATGCAAGACGTGCATACATGGCGCCGGGAGACACTACCGTTCTCGGAAACCCGCACACGCTGAAGGTTCGGCAGGAAACGACGACGGGTTACTCCCGTCGTGTGCAAACCGATGCCACCCTTGCATTTCTGCAATCCATGACGAACAATCCGGTTTCCAGTAACCGGACCTTTACCACAAACTTCACATACTCTTGCCATAAT
>CAZZBA010000231.1:0-6741 GCA_964652765.1 uncultured Victivallales bacterium
GCTCAGGGCCAACCGCGCGAGGCGCGCGCCGACCCCGTCTTTGTGGCCCGGATGAATGTTGCTGGGATTGCCAATGTCCTGAGTGTGCGCCATGCCGATATTGGGGATGGTTTGCGCGGCGAGCACCTGGTCTTCCCAGAAATAGGCCAATGCATCGAGGTTCTTGGGATGGTAGCCATAGGGCGCAAGCTGCACAAAATAGAAGGGGAAACTCTCATCGCTGCGTCCCCATGCTTGTCGCCAGTCGCCGACGAGTTCCCTCAATTTTTCGGTATAGGTCACTTTCCCCCTGCGCAGGCAGTTGGCCTCGCCTTGATACCAAATGGCGCCGCGAATGCCATAGCCGACCCAGGGCGCAATCAAGGAGTTGTAGAGTGCATGCGGCGGAATGCCCGCGCGTTTGGCGGCGGGCAGGAAACCGGTCCTGCCGCTGGGCTCTTTGGATGGAGTCCACACTTCAATGCCGGTGTTGCCCCAGGAGGCTTGAATGACGCCGACCGGCACGTTGAGTTCCTTACGCAATTGAGCGCCAAAAAAATAGGCGGTGGCCGAAAAACTTTGGCTATTTCCCCTGCCGGTTGGAACTTTGCCTGAGTCCGTACTGGTGTCCGAGCCATATGAAAGGCCTTTGACCGTGCCGGTGTGCCAGGGAACGGCGGTAAAATGTTTTTGTGGATCTTCAGCGGCTATAAACTTCATCACCCGCACCCGCAACAACGGGTCATTGGCGGCTTGAGCAAGTGCTTTGGTATCGGCGAATTGAAACACCCCCGCATCCATATTGCTTTGCCCCGAGCACAACCATACTTCGCCCACCAGCACATCTTTAATGTCGAGTTTATCCGCGCCACTTTCAATATGCATCACACGGTTTTCGGCGGATGCCGGCATGGCGGGAAACGTGACCTTCCACTGCCCCGCCTTGTCGGCCACCGTCGTTTGGGTTTGCCCGGCAAACGACACGCTCACCTTGGCGCCGGGCCCGGCTTCGCCCCACACGGGCGCCGCCATGCCCTGCTGAAAAATCATGGTGTCGGTAAAGGGGTCGCCTGCTTTCAAAGCGCCGTCGGCAAAGGCACCTACGGCGACAAGAATGACGCAGGTTGCTAAGAACGCTCTTAACTCGAGTGTATGGATGACTGAACGATTCATGGAGTATTCTTTGACTGTTTAACCATCTCGCCAACTTTTCGAAGCGTCGCGACATCGACTTCGCGGAGCTTGCCGTTGCGGTCGGGGCCAACATCGAGGGCGAAAATGTTGCCGAATTTCACCGCGCCGAGATAATCCTGGTGCAGCGACTCCGCCGTCCGGCAAAGGGTGTCGTTTTCCGGTAGCGTGTAAAACCACCTCGCGTCGCCCGGGCGGGCCGGCAAAATCGGGTAGGTGAACTCGGCCAGCCGGTAATTCCAATATCCGCGCATGCTGGCTGCGCGCATCTCACTGCCGATGGTAGCCGCTGTCACGGCATCCAGCGGACCGGGTTTGCCCATCTCGCCCAAACGGATATCACCCGCGGCGGTGCCTTGGTTGAACCCCATAAAGCAACCGGGCTGGATCGCCTTGCAGAAAGCGACGGTTTCGTCATGATTTAATCCGCCATCCCCAGCCGCGTGGTCAAACCAGATGTATTCAATCGGACCATACTGCGTGAGCAGTTCTTCCATCTGCGCTTTCTTCATCTCCGGGTTCAACCCGCTCGCGCCTTGCTTGCCATCCACTGCGCCCGGCCAGGTCCAATCGCCCTCGGAGAAGTACAAAGCCAACTTGATGCCATACTTGTCACACGACATCTTCAATTCCGCCAGGACATCCCGTCCGAGCGGCGCCTTCGTCACTTTGCGGTCCGTGGTCTTCGTGTCCCAGAGGCAGAAGCCGTCATGATGCTTTGTCAGAAACAAGATGTAGCCCATGCCAGCTTCCTTGGCGGTCCGCGCCCATTGATCGGTGTCGACATCCTTCGCGGCAAAATAGGCCACATCCTTTACGCCCGGTGTCCACTCCTTGTCGGAAAAGGTGCTGAAGCTCCAGCAGATGAACATGCCAAACCTGAGATTCTTGAGTTCCTCAGCGCGACGGTCCAGCCTGTCCGCCAGAGCCTGGACGGAGGCGGAATCACCACTGAAGGGCTTCGCGCTCTCCCCCGTTTCGGCGGAGAGCGGGGAGATTGTGCTTTTATTCATGTTTGCCTCTAGTGCGGGGGTATTTCAAGGTCATCGGGTTTTAGTATTTGGCTTCGGGTGCTGCAGGGGGCAGATCACAACATCTTTATTCCGGCAGGACGGTTGGATGGCCCAAGTGGCCAGTTTGCCATCTTTGACGGTGCCCGTCAGCACGGCCCCTTGCGACAGGTGCAGTTTGAAATCGACATCCCAAGTGGAGAGCCAGGCAGGCAGGAGAAGAATCTTATTGCCGGATTCCTGCACCAGCATCCGCTGGAGCGCGACCGAACCGGAGCCGAAGTGGTCGAAGTCGGGGCAGGAGTCCGGCATTTGCCGGCCGTACATCGGAAAACGGCACGCCGGCGAGGCGATGCGAAACCGGTGCACCAGGCCGGCGGCGGCCTCGGCGGCATTACCGGCATAGGCCCAGTGGATTTGGTCCTGCGTCCAGCAACGGCCGTCGAAGGCGTTCTTGCTGGTGCGATTCTGCATGGTCCATTCCACCAGGTCGCCGGTTCCGAGTGCGAGGCCGAAGAGGCGAAAGGGAAAGACCGGGTAGAGTTCCCCGTTCTCGGCATTGCTCTTCTTGCCATAGATCTCCGCCGGCGCGATGGCTTGGCGGCCTTTGACGGTGCGGAGGAACACCTCCGGGATTTCGGCGCGGAACTTGCGCCAGCGGGCTTGGTCCTCTGCCGTCCCGGCTTTCATCGTCAGCAACTCGTCGAGGCAGAATCGCAACCCGGCGACGTCCGGTGCGGAGTTGACCGCGACCCAGTACGTCTCCAGCACCTGGGCCGGGGCGAGGCGCAGTTTGCCATCCGCGCCCCGCGCATAGTGTTTGTCGAAAAACAACAGAACCTCCTGGGCGAAGGGAACCAGCACGCGGTCCCGGAACCCGGTGTCACCGGTGAAGTTGACGTAATCGAGCATCATCGCGGTCGTTTCAAGGCCGGAGGTGAAATAGTAGTCGTGATACCCCCCGGCGTATGTATCGCCGGGGTTGGTCTTGGGCGGACGGCCATCCTTGCCGCAATCGCGCTCGGCGCCGGTCGGCTCGATGTTCTCGCGGTAATACGCACCATCGTGCCCGAACCAAGCCTTGGTGATGGCCTGGCGCATCGGGAGCAGGTTGGAGTAGTAGTCGAAGAAAGGTTTCATAAGGTCGAAGTCGCCATTGGCGAGCATCGGCCAGTAGAGCAGCCGCTGGTTCTGGTAGGTGAAGCGACGCCCCCAGAGCCGGCCGTCTTCGCGCAGTTGGAGCGGCACGCCGGGTTTCCCGCGCAACGGCTGGGTGAACAGTCCTCCGTTGAACTTGGTCTGGATGCGGCCGCGGCTCTGGCAGGCCATCAGGAACCGGAAGACATTGTAGTTCTGGGCGACCACCGCGGCCCCATCCGCCTCTTCGCGGAAGCCGGCCGCCGATGGCTCGCCGTTGAACTTTTCACGGTCTCCCGCCGGCACGGTGTTGTCCGAGGCGATCACCCAGCTTCGATTCCAGAAGTTTGTCCACCACGCACAGTGCTTCTCCCAATCGGACGCCGCATTCACAGGCTGGGCCGCCTGCCGCTCAAGTGTCTCGACCCAAGTCTCCGGATTGGGCGTCTGCAGGGTCAGCGAATGAATCAGGATATCGAACTGCTTCCCCTTCCCCTCCAGTGCGAAGCCTTCCAGCTTCTGGATTCTGGATTCTGACTTCATTTCCATCAGGTTGCCGAACGTGTTTAATCGGTACGGGTCCGGAAACTTGTCCGCCATGTGCTCAACCTCGTAGTACTTCAGGTCGTTGGTATATACACTGCGGTCGCCGACGGTGTAGTACCAGATCAGTTGGCCAGCACGTTCCAGTTTTACATCATGCCTGTTTCTCCAAAACTCCGGCTGAACGTTGACGGTCAGTTCGTGTGGGGAGCCGATCTCGACGTGATATACGGGCCGCAACGCGTCAGCCCACACGCGAACTCTCACGCCACCGGCTTCGATTTGGATCGAACCCGTCGGCAGGTCAAGCGTCTGGCAGAACGGTTTTCCGGATGTGAACGGGTTGGGATCGAGCGCGACGCGTACCCGGCCGGTTTTATAGATATCGCCCATGTAGTTGAACGCATCGTTTTTCGAGAGCAGCAGATACAAGTCGCCATTCTCAATGGCGTACACCCCGGCAGCTATATCGCCGTTGCCAAGAGGCATCACGCCACTGGCGTCTTCCGACGGACTGTTCCAGATGACGTTGTACCGGCCCATGTCAGCCGCGTGCAGTGCCCCCAGCGGCGCCAGCAGCAGGGCGGTGAGAAGAACGGTTGTGACGGTGTTGTTCATGTTTGCATTTTCCTTTCGCTGCTTTCCTGATTTCCTGAGTTCCAGATAAAATATTCAACCCTGTTTCCGGAAGCGGCGGAATTACAGCAGTGTTCCGCAACGAGTTTTCGTACATTGGTAAAGTCTATTCGTGATATTCATGTACCGCATGTTGAAGCCGATCATGAACTGTTTGCCCGAAGCGATCCAGGCGCGGAGCATGCGATCGCACCCGTCGGTTGTGATCGCCATGGGCTTCTCCGTGAAGACGTGTTTGCCGGCTTCGAACGCGTCGCAGACGTATTGTTCATGCGTGAAGTCCGGACTCATCACGGCAATCGCGTCGATGTCGCTCCGGGCGAGAAGTTCGCGGTGGTCCTTGGTGACGAAGCCCTTCTCGTTGACATTCCTGCGAAACCAGTCCAGCGCATCCTCGGAAACATCCGCGGCGCCGACCACAACAGAACGTCCCGTTGGGTCATGCCAATGCTTTGCCATGGCCCCCCGCCCGGATGCGCCGATGATGCCTATTCTCACTTCACGCATACGTCTTCTCCCTCGTGAGTGGGCCGCTACAGCCGGCCTTCTTCCCAGATCGTCTCGTACAAGGCCACGATGTTCGCCGTCGGCGAAACGGGCTGCAGGTTGTGGCAGGGCGCGCAGATCCAGCGCGCCGGCCAGGCGAAGATGCGCAGGTTGTCGAGAACCTCCTGGCGGACATCGGCAGGCGTGCCGAAGGCCAGGGTCTGCTGATTATCCACCGCGCCGTGGAAGATGATTTTGTCGCCAAAATCGCGCACCAGAGCTTCCCGTTCCATCCCCGGGCAACGCCACTGGATGGGATTCAGGGTCTCGATGCCGGTCACCTTGATCAGGTCTGGAATCACGTCCCGCGCCGCACCGTCGCTGTGGTAGTGAATATGAATCCCGAAGCTGCGCGCGAGGTCCGCCATCCGCTTCTGGTTCGGCAGGATGAATCGCCGGATGTGGTCGAGGCTCATCAGCAGACTCGTCTGGCTGCCCAGATCCTCGGCCACAAAGGTCATGTCGATGCGTCCCTTGCCGATCTCGAACAGCCGCGCGTTGTGACGGTAGTGGTAGTCGAAGAGGTGCTGCAGGATGGCGTCGGCGATATCGGGCTCCGCGACCAGGTCGATCATGGACTGTTCAATGCCGCGCATGGCGCAGTAGCGCAGAAAGGGCTCGTAGTAGCCGCACAGCAAGGGGAAGCGGTCATCGTGCTCGGCGAAGCGCTGCCGCGCGGCATCGAAGTCAAAGTCGTCCGGGCTGGGCCACTGAAAGGCGTGGATCTGCTCGACCTCCGTCATCTCCGCCAGGGGATGGAAGGCGACCTCGTTGTACTTGCCCGTGCCGTAGTCCACCGGCCGGTAACGAATGCCCCAGATGTCCGCCTCGGGAATGGCGGGATGCTTCCACACGGTTGGGTTCGCACCGATCACATCCGGGCGATCGATGTGCAGCTTGTCGCACAGGTCGCGGAGGGTCGGACACCCCAGCTCGCGCTGCAGACGCTCGGTCACCTCTCCGGTCGCCCAGTAGTCGGTTGGAACGCGGTCCGGCTTCTGCCGGTTAAAGAGCGCCAGCCAACGCTCACGCGATGTCATGCTCATATCATTTCACCTCTTCTCTTTTTCGTGATCGGTGCTTACCCCGCTGAGCGGATGATGCGTGACCGCATTCCACGCCAGTTCCTGCAGCAGGCGGTTCAACTCCGCCGGTTGTTTGGCGCCCGCCAGTCCCTTCGGCACCGGCAGGCCGACCGGACTCTTCCGGCAAATCACCGCGTAGTGGCAATACCCCATCAGGATCGTCAGCGGTATCCTCGGATGACCCAGAACGTCAGCAAAAAGGTCCCACTGCTTGCCCAATCCCGGCGCCTGCCCGGCCATGATTTTCTCGCGCAGCGCAATCACCGCCTGCCCGACTGGCACGACCCACACCACCGGTTTGCCCAGTTTCTGGTTGATGCGCGCCACCTCCGCGTCCATCTCGTCGAAGTAACGCTGATGCATCTTTTGCAACGCCTCGCCGGTCGCGGCATTGTGGTCCACTTTGGCCGGCGGGGCAATACGTTCCGGGCCAGACTTGTAGTTCCCCGGCTCGTAATTGTCGTACGGCAGCCAGAACTCCATCACCGTCATGCGGAAATCCGGATTGTGTCCGAGGCCAAACTGCGCGAATTTCTCAATGCCGGGATCCGGCAGGTAGATCGGCGTCGTCAGCAAGACGTCCACCTGGCCCGCCGTCAGCGCCGCCATCACAT
>CAZZBA010000232.1:0-6716 GCA_964652765.1 uncultured Victivallales bacterium
GCTGCTCCACGCGGCGCTGGGCGGTCTCGATCGAGCGGTTGAGCCAGCGGTGCTCGAGCTCCTGGCCTTCCTCGAGCCCGAGGCGGCTCATGATACCGGCGATGCGCTCGGACCCGAAGAGGCGCATCAGGTCGTCCTCCAGCGAGATATAGAAGCGCGACGAGCCGGGGTCGCCCTGGCGGGCGCAGCGGCCGCGCAACTGGCGGTCGATACGGCGGGCCTCGTGCCGCTCCGAGCCGATCACGTGCAGCCCGCAGGGATGTTCCTGGAGGTACTTCCGCAGGGTCGTGCCCTCGTACGGGTCGTCCGGCCCGAGCTTCGACAGGATGACCTCGCGGGGCACGCCGACGACGCCGGCCCCGAGCTTGATGTCGGTGCCGCGGCCGGCCATGTTGGTGGCGATCATGACCGCGCCGGCCTGGCCGGCGCGCATGACGATCTCGGCCTCGCGCTCATGGTTCTTGGCGTTGAGCACGCTGTGCGGGATGTTCTCGCGGCGCAGCATACGGCTGATCAGCTCCGAGGTGTCCACCGAGACGGTACCGACCAGGATCGGCTGCCCCTTCTCGTGCCGCTGGCGGATGTCGTCGATCATCGCCTTGTACTTCTCGCGCTGTGTCTTGTAGATCACATCGTTGCCGTCCATCCTGCGGATAGGCCGGTTGGTCGGGATGACGACCACGTCGAGCTTGTAGATCTGGTGGAACTCGTCGGCCTCGGTCTCCGCGGTACCGGTCATGCCGGCCAGCTTGGTGTACATGCGGAAATAGTTCTGGATCGTGATGGTGGCCAGCGTCTGCGTCTCGCGCTCGATCTTGACGCCCTCCTTGGCCTCGATCGCCTGGTGCAGGCCGTCGCTCCAGCGGCGTCCCGGCATCAGGCGCCCGGTGTACTCGTCGACGATCATCACCTGGTTGTCCTGCACGACATAGGCGGTGTCCTTCTCGTAGCTGCAGTAGGCCCGCAGGAGTTGGTCGACGTTGTGGATGCGCTCGCTGCGGTCGCCGAACACGGCCTGCAGTTCCTGACGCCGGCGGGCTTTCTCCTCGTCGCTCATCTCGGTATGGCCTTCCAGCTCGGCCATGGCGGAAACCATGTCGGGCAGGACGTACATGTCCGGGTCCTCCGGATTGAGGGCGGCGCAGCCTTTTTCCGTCAGGCTGGCGTCGTGGCCGCGCTCATCGATGGTGAAGTAGAGCTCCTCGCGCAGCGCCCGCGCCTCTTCCTTGCGCATGTCGGTCAGCATGGCGTTCTCGATCTGCTCGCGCAGCTTGCGGGTCGCCGGATCCTCCATCAGGTGCATGAACTGCTTGTGCTTGGGAATGCCCTGGCCGATCTTGTACATCAGGAGCTGGGCCGTCTCGGTGTCGCCGTCGTCCAGCGCCTTGCGGGCATCGGAGGTGTACCGGTTGCAAAGCTCCTGCTGCAGGCGGACCAGCCGCTCGACCTTCGGCTTGAGCTCGAAATACTGGTGCGAGGAGGTCGGCGCGGGGCCGGAGATGATCAGCGGGGTGCGCGCCTCGTCGATCAGGATGTTGTCGACCTCGTCGATGATGGCGAAATGGTAGCCGTTCTGCACGCGTTCCTCGGGGCGGAAGGCCATGCCGTTGTCGCGCAGGTAATCGAACCCGAATTCGCTGTTCATGCCGTAGACGATATCCTTGGCGTACTCCTCGCGCCGGCGGGATGGCGGCATCTGGTTCTGGATGCAGCCGACGGTCAGTCCCAGGTACGTGTAGACATGCCCCATCCAGGTGGCATCGCGCCTCGCCAGGTAGTCGTTGGTCGTCACCAGGTGCACGCTGTGGCCGCCGAGGGCGTTGAGATAGAGCGGCATGGTGGCCACGAGGGTCTTGCCTTCGCCGGTCTGCATCTCGGCGATCTTGCCCTGGTGCAGCACGATGCCGCCGATCAACTGCACATCAAAGGGGATCATGTCCCAGGCCAGGTCATGCCCGCAGACGTTGACGGTGGTGCCGACCAGCCGGCGGCAGGCATTCTTGACCGTGGCGAAGGCCTCGCACAGGATGTCGTCGAGGGTCTCGCCCGCCTTGACGCGCGCCTTGAACTGCGCGGTCTTGGCCTTGATCTGGTCCTCGCCCAGTGCCTGGTATTCGATCTCCAGCGCGTTGATCCGGTCGACCAGCGGCTTGAGCTTCTTGATATCGCGCTGATTCTTGGTGCCAAGAATCGTTTTCAGTATCCATTGCATCGTTGAAAAACCCCCTGCGGTTCCTGTTTCACAAAAGCCGCATGTTACGCCAAAGCCAGGCCGATAACCAGCGAAAACAAAATGGCGTCAGTACATCAGGATCTCGAGCCACTGCGCGCCGCCGCGGCCGAATTCCCACTGGCCGTTGCGCTCGACGACGATCCGCAGGCCGTTGCGGCCCAGCACGGCGGCATCGGCCGCCAGCACGACCGGACCGCGGGCGGCGGCCAGGCGCTCGCGCTCGGGCTCGCTCGCATGTCGGCCGGCCATGATCACGCCACCTTCGGAAACCGACAATACCAGCGGGCCCATCGCAGGCAGTTCCCCGTCCCAGAGCACGGGATAACGGGTGAAATAGTCGATCGGACGCTTGGCGTTGACCAGCAATTCGAAGGCCACGGGCAGGTTGCCAAGGTAATCGCGCATCGAGAACTCGCGGACGGGATCGGTACTGCCGTAGATGTCGAGCGGATTGATCCCGCTCAGGTTCCAGCCGCCGTAGCGGCCATGGCGGTTATCGATCTTCTTCATCTTCGCCCAGTCGTCGAAGCGCCGGTTGCGCATCATGCCGACTTCCAGATGCAGGTGCGAGCGCACGACGGGGACGATCGATGACGGGGTGTTGCCCATGACGCCGAGCGGGGTGCCGCGGGTGACGCGCATGCCCTTGATCAGGTGCTTTTCCACCGAACTCAAGTGGGCGTACAGCGAGTAGATCGTGCCGACCGGATCGTCGTGTTCGAGCACCACATAATTCCCGTAGTTGGAATTCCCAGAATGCCCGTTGGCGTAGGCGACCGAACCGTCGGCGATCGCCAGCACCGGATCGGCGGCCCGTCCGCGGCGATCCCGCGACAGCGGCGCGATGTCGATAGCCTCGTGGAACGAGGAATAGCCGGAACTGCCTGAGCGCGTCGATCCGTAGAATGCCGACTCGATCCGCCCCGATGCCGTCGGCATGAACACGTTCTCGTCGGTCGTGCGCAGCAGGTTCGTCTGCGCGGTCGGGAACCCGACCTGCAATGGTGGGATGACCGGTACGGGCGCCTCGATAGGACCGGTGGCGTCCGTACCGGCTTCGGCGGGCGGCATGTCCGGCGGTGCCTCCTGCCAGTCGCGTCCCCTCCACCAGATCACGAAGCACACATCAAAGACGACAAACGCCGCCAGCCACCACCATCGTTTCCAGAATCCCTGCCCGAACATCCCTTTACTCCTGACTGCATCATCAATAAACACGGTCCACAAGCCTAACGCATCAGGCCTCCCCCGACAACGCCTTTTTCGTATGAATATGGCCCGTCCCCTGGCTTAGCCCCTAATCGTATCGACCGTATGCCTTCCAGGCGCTGATCATGGCGCGATAGTTCTCGATGGGTACCTCGGGCTGTACGGCATTGGACGCTCCGAGCACGAGGCCGCCACCGTCCTTGCAGGTGTCGAGGAGCTCCCGGGTTGCGTTGTAGACGTCGTCCGGCGCGCCGCGGAGAAGCAAACCGCAGTCGATATTGCCACACAGGCAGAGTCGATCGCCTACCGTGTCCCTGGTCTTTCGCATGTCCATGCCCGCAACCGGGTCTATGGCTTGAAGCGCGTCGATTCCGGTAGCGGCGATCTCGTCAACGTACCGGCCCAGGTTGCCATCGGAGTGGAGAATGGTGTACATGCCCATTTCGCGGATCCTGTCCGACCATTCCCTCAAGTAGGGCAATATCCATCGGTTCATGTACTCCGGGCTGAAGAACGGTCCGGAGTTGTCACCGATGTCGGAAGGCGAGATGACGGCTTGCGCGCCACAATCACGGAATCGCTTTGCTGTTTCAATGGCACTTTCCAGCCTTTTCCTGGCCATGACGTCAATGCTTTCCGGATTGTCTACCATCCGGCAGCAGAAATCCATGGAGTAGTCGGCCCCGATAATCCCGCCGGTTGTCGCCACCAGCATAAGGTCATCCGGGCAAAGCTCCCGCAATACCTCGAGCTGCCGGAACCTGGTTTCGCCGGGCATGCAGTAGTAGGCGAGCTTGCCTGGGGACTGGTTCCAATAGGAGTTAGGCGAGGAAAGCGCGGCATAGCACATTTCCGCGGAGACGGAGAGCATGATCTCGGCATTGGTATGGATCGCGCGTTCCTGCCCGGCTGGCGAGAGCGCCTCGAACTCGCGACCCAGGATCACGTGCCGGCCCGATGCCGCGTCCCAGGCCTGGAACTCGAGTTCCCACAGCGGCACGCACCCAGCGGGTTTCCTGTGCTGAAGGGCCGCGATCATGTCCTGTTTCCCGCTCATTTCAGATTTAATCCTTTCGAATTCAAACGCTTATTTCTTCGACGGTTTTATTTCGCAAATACTCCAGGCCGTTGTTTTAGCCATTCCTGCATTCTTTCTTAACACTCGGTGGAATGAAAGCCAACGCGGCATAGATCAGCCCTGGAACAATCAGGAGATCGTCCAGTTGCCCAAGAATCGGAATGGCATCGGGAATCAAGTCGATGGGAGAAAGGAAATAGGCAATCGCCGCCGCCAGAAGCCATCGCGAAAGCCTCGGAGTCCTGGGATGAGTCAACAGCGCCCGGTAGTACGCAAGTTCCTTTTTAATTTTCTCGATAATCCGTTTCACGAATTCCTCATTCCTTTCAATCACGGTGCAGGTCGAGCGCCGCCTTTAATGCATCGTCAAGTGGCACGATCTTGTCGCGTGGAAGCATGCTGACAAAATCAGTCAGCATGGATTTCGGAATGCTCACGAGTTCATCACAATGGATGCTGCAGCCGTGTTTCATCCCCTCGTCCTGCCCGATCGGAACCTGCGTTGTCAGCCCCTCGCATGTTGTGTAAACCGGGGCACAGATGACGGTTGAAAACCGTGATTCGATCAACACTTGCCGACTGACGACAACGAACACCCGGAATTTCCGGGGATCTCGCGATGAAGGATGCTTGACGCGGTAGAGCTCGCCTCGCCTCATAGGGCCACCTGATAGGCCAGCACGTCTTCCGCTTCAGCATTGAGTTCGTCTGCGTGCTGATTGATAATTGCCAGATCACGCCGTTCAGCTTCGGTCCTGGCGAGGTGCGCAAGGAGCGTACGCGCCGCGCGTTCAAGGAACTCTGACCGACTACGGAATTCCGCGTGGTGCTGGTCTATGAGACGAAGCACCTCGCCTGATAGTGTGATAGATGTCTTTACTTTCATACCACCAATATACTACCATTATTGGAGTTGTCAACGCGGTTGTCGTGTGCATTTTATTTGAATGTTCTGCGGGATGTCCATAGACTGCGGGCACGATTTTGAAAACCATTACAGGACGGTCACCTCCGGGCATGACAGGCACAACAACAGACTCGGCGGCGGTTGCCGCTTTTATTGAACGATGGGGGCACTCCGGTGCCGCGGAACGTTCCAATCACCAGCTTTTCATTTCCGAGCTGTGCGATCTCATTGGCGTGCCCCGCCCCGATCCCGCCACTCCCGACAACAGCCGCAATGCCTACATCTTCGAGCGCGCCATCACGTTCCAGCACGGCGACGGCACCTCCAGCACCGGATTCATCGACCTCTACAAGCGCGGTTGCTTCGTACTCGAAGCCAAGCAGGGCGCAGGCACCCCCGATGGGGAGGAAACCCTCTCCGAAGCCGCCCGCGAGCTGAAACGCAAACTCAAGGCAGGCCACGGTCGCCGGGGATCCGGCGCCTGGGACGATACCATGCTGCGGGCACGCGGTCAGGCCGAGCAGTATATCCGCGCGCTGCCTGCCGCCGAGGGACGCCCCCCGTTCCTGCTCGTTCTGGATGTCGGCCACTCGATCGAACTGTTTTCCGAGTTCTCCTGTACCGGCGGCACCTACATTCCGTTCCCGGCCCCCGGCAGTCACCGCATTTTCATGTCCGATCTCAACCGCGCCGACATCCGCGATCGGCTCAAATCCGTCTGGCTGGCACCTGCGGATCTGGACCCCACCAAGCGCAGCGCGCGCGTCACCCGCGAAATCGCCACGCAGCTCGCGAAGCTGGCCGTTTCGCTCGAAAAGGCCGGGCACCCGGCCGACAAGGCCGCCGCCTTCCTGATGCGTTGCCTGTTTACCATGTTTGCCGAGGATGTCGGCCTGCTCATGCGCGGCGGCTTCACCAGCCTGCTCGAAAGCCTGCGCGAAACCCCGGAGCATTTCGCGCCCATGGTCGAGGAGGTCTGGGACCGCATGAACCGCGGCGGATTCTCCACCACCCTGCGCACCAACATTCTCAAGTTCAATGGCGGCCTGTTCCAGGATGCGTCCGCCATTGCCCTGACCCGCGATCAGTTGCAACTTCTGATCGAGGCCTCCAAGTCCGACTGGCGTGATGTCGAACCCGCCATTTTCGGCACCCTGCTCGAACGCGCGCTCGACCCGGTTGAACGCCACAAGCTCGGGGCGCACTACACCCCGCGCGCCTACGTCGAGCGTCTGGTCATGCCCACCATCATCAATCCCATCCGCGAGGAGTGGCAGGCCGTGCAGGTG
>CAZZBA010000233.1:0-6683 GCA_964652765.1 uncultured Victivallales bacterium
ATCCAGCTTCACCATCCACTTTCCGTCCGCCGCCGCGGTTGCGGTTTTGGCCTGGTCACGGAACTTGACCGTGACGGTTTCGCCGGGTGTCGCCGTGCCCCAGATCGGAACCGCCATATCACGCTGCAGCACCATGTGACTCGAGATCACTGGCGGCAGTTTTACTGCCGCACTCGCCATAGACGCGCCTGTCAGCAGCGTCATACAAATCAAGAACATCATCTTTTTCATGCATCTCCCTATTTTATCTTGAATCTATTTTCATACTCGATCGGAACTTGGGGATTGTTCACTGCTGGCCGGTCACCTTGTCGTTGTCCACAAACGGCGGTGTCACGGATACCAACTATCCTCCTCATCCTGAATGCTCGGCCCGGTCTTGAAGGCCTTTCCTCCCGGGTAGTCCGCATCCTTCAGACCCGCTACGCCTCCGTCATACTTTATCTTTTCGATGTTGTTGAAGTATTTCGCGTCATTGGGGGGATTCGTCTTGTAGAACTTGGGCGGAGCTGGGCGCTGGGTGGCCGACTGTGATGTGTACCACAGGATGTTGTCGTGAATATCGAGATTGTACGAGGCATTGTCCGAATAGGCCAACGCGCTCCAGGTATACGACCAGTTGTCCCAGATCAGGTTATGATGCCACTGGGTTCGGCGGTCTCCCTCACCCAGTCTAGTACTCCAGCAGTAGATCGAGCCCGAGTCGTTGCCCGTGATCGAGGCGTCGTGTATCCAGTTGTAACCTATGTCCATCGCGTCATAGACCGTCGAGTCGTTTCCAGTCGGCCGAGATTCAGGTAAGGATGTAATCTGGATGGGACCACGACAGGAACGATAAATCTGATTATAGGTGATCGTGTGCCCTCCGCGCACCCCTATCTTCGCCATTTCGGTCTCCAGAGGATCGAAGGAGATGAAAATGCAACCCACATAAGTCCCACCATATCCGCAATCGTGTATGATGTTATTGGTTACCGTAGTGCGATACCCGGCCAGGAACAGCCCCGCACCGGCGCTGTACTTGATGACCGAGTTCTTGATCACATTGTCCTTGCCGCCGACATAGACACCGACCTCGCCACGCTGCGGTGCGCTCTGGTCGCTTCGGACATCGGGATCCTCGATGTATCCGTCGCGACCATCGTTAAACTCGGTAAAGTGACTGGTAAAACTCATGCGGCACCCGTCGATCACGCAATGGTCCGCGTTGTACATCGTGATGGAGCTCGCGAAGATCCGCAGACCCTTGAGGTGAATGTGCTGCCGGTCACGCAGGTTGAACGCCAGATGCCGCCGTTTCGCCTCGACGACCCGTTCGCCCAAAGGCTTGTCGCCATCCGGCCAGAAGTACAGAGTCCCATCCTGCTGGTGCCACTCCCCGGCTTGATCGAGCGCATTGAGGTGGCCTGTGAGGTAGCCCTGGTTGAACCATTTGAACTTCTTGTCATACGTGGGCCAGCTATCGGGAAACCACCACTGCTTTGACTTATTTGTCACCGTAATGGCTCCATTGCTGGAAGATGCCACCTCGGCCGTCTGCAAGCACCACGCCCAATTGTGCCAGCCCACGTAGATCGCCCCTTTCCAGTAATCGTCCGGTTGGTCGAGATCGGTCGGATTGGTGACAACAGGACTGCCCAGCGTGACGGTGAAATCGCCGTATGTCAGCCAGAACGGCGGCAGTCCGATCGGCGGGGGACGGCGGCCAGAAGTGGAGGTGTGGGTATTGGGATGCCGGGCCTGAACCCGAAGAACGCCATCCACGAAGATCTGGTCCTTGCCGGGACCCAGCGTCCAGGGCATGGCGGTCGTAACAATCTTGTCCTTGGACGGCTTCCACGGCCCCGGCAGGATGTCGGTACCGCTGATCACCACCCGCTCGCCCTCGAAAGCCTCGAAGGTGATGGGAGCTTGCTCCTTACCGGAATTTGCCGGCACGACCGTCTCGCGGTAGGTCCCGGCACGAATCAGGCACCGGTCCCCCGCCTGCATGACCGTCGCAGCCTTCTGGATCGTCTTGAACGGCTTTGCCTTCGTGCCGGGGCTCTTGTCATCGCCGCGCGGGCTGACATGGTAATCAGCCCCGTGCAGCGCGGATGCAAGGCTCAACATGGTCGTGGCCAATAGACACACCAACACGAGTCTGTGCTTTTCGATTCTTTTTTGATTCATTAGTACCTCATCAAACAGCATTTGTGCACGCTCGACTTATTCGCTGGCACCGGCAAGACTGGCCTCGACCGCCGCCTCGATCACGGCACCGGCCTCACTCCAGTCATTAACCTCCACCGCCTTGACGTTCCCCTTGATGCCGGAGGGCGGGGTGATCTTCGCGGCCAACGCTTTACTCGGAATGGTGTAGATAAACGCCGGATCCTCGCAGGCGAATTTTGCCTTCCAACAGTTGGCCAGCGCCGTCATCTGCTCGCCGAAGAGGGCGCCTTGGTCGGCCTCTACCATATACGGACTTGCGAGGAAGATAACGCCCTTGAAGTTACCCGGCGTAAACGAACTCACCATCACGTTGTAGCACTGAGAGGCATCGGAATTCACCGAACCCAGGCCGGGGTAACTGCCCCATGCCCGCCCATCCGGGACAGCCTTCGTGTTCATCAAGGCCGGGATATATTCACCCCAGTATTTCTTCCAGTCATTCAGATACTGGCGCAAACTGGCTTCATAGTATTTGTTACCGGGGCGAACGCTCGCCAAAGTCTCATAATCGCTCATCAAGCTCGGTGCCTGATCCAGACATTCCGCGGGAAACCAGTGCTTTAACTGAGGCGCGGGCACGCTCTTTCTCGGATTTTTTTTATTAATCTGCGGACTGGCACTCTGCATAAAGACAATACCGACCGGCTTCCCGGTTTTGGCGGCGATGCTGTTGCCCAGGGCGGCCGCATAGCCACCGGCATTCTCCCAACGGGAAGCAAAACGATTCTCCGGCCCTGTCGAGACGGACACGCTATACCGTCTTGGGTTACCAACCCGGTCTCCTTTGGTTTTGCGCCCCATCATCCGCACAATCCCCGTGGCCTTGACCTCCGGTAAACTGAATTTAGCGGACGGCGCCGCCACAAACCACACATCGCCCAACACAATATTGGTGCAGACCCGCTCGTGAACCACTTGGCCATCAATCGAGAAGGCCACCTTCAGCGTCTTGGGTTCCGCGCTGGCGGCCATCGGCGGCAGTGCAACTTGCCACTCGCGCATATCGGGCGTGACCGGAATGGTCTTCTCGATGCCGGCAAAACTGAACGCAATCTCGGCCTTACCTTTGACCTCTTTTGCATCGTCCTCAACGGCAGCCCCCCAAATGATGACCGGTTGCCCAGCCTGCAACACGGCATTGTTCACGAACTGGCTGCTCAGCAATGGCATTTTCCGGTACACGTACTTTATCGCGGCGAGGGGATCGACCTCCTCTGCCCCGCCCACCTGGATTTGCCCACCCGGCCAGTTTTCACTGGTGACCAACTTGTTGTCGTAATAGATGAATGGCGTCAACGGGATCAAACTATGATTGTAGATATTCGGTCGATTGCCGATCCCGCCCATGCCGTAGGTCACGCCGCGCGGCGCCTGGACTTTTGCGGAGGTAACCACCAGTTTGCTTCCGTCGATCTTGACCTCAGCCGGCCACCACACGCGATCTTCGCCGGCGAGGTAGAAGTGTTTCACCTGTGGCGCGCCATCGGGGATCACCTTCGGTACGGCCAGACCTTTCGCAGAATTCGAACCGGTTTCAGCGACAACCAAGCCACCCTCGGCATGCTCCAGCTCGACGATCACTTTATCTCCATCGACCCGGTACGACTTGAACATCGGCCCGTCCGCGATGACTTTCATGCCGTAATCATTCTTCAGGGCATGCAGCGCCAGCCGTTGACCGCCGATGGTCTTGTTCGCGTAATGGACTGCCCCGGTAATGTCAATCTGGCTGGCCATGCCGACATGTGGAATATCGCGCGCCAACCAGGTCCCCAACCGCATTTCTGCCACACCGCCGATGGACGGAGCCTCACTCCGCCCGGGACAGTAGAACTGATTGAAGTAGACCGGCATGTCCGGCTTGTTCCAGCACAGGCGCCAACCGCGAATCATGCTGTGCAGGTTGTTGTAATAGACCAAGCCCTCGCCCATGTTCGCGTAGCCCTGGTTCCAGATGCCGCCGCGCACCGCGTAGGGGATCATCGGGTTGAGCCTTGCATTGAACATCCAGGAGGCATCCCGGTTCCCGTCGAGATTACCAGGTCTTTTAACGGAAAGCCTCCGACCGGCTTTCAAATCGCTTTCCGCATCGGCATAAAACTTCTCCCACGCCGCTTTGTGCTCGGGGGTATTCGGATCGGTTTGCAGAATCTTCTGGTAAATCGCCTTCGTGTATTCATCCGTGCCGTCCCGGAACCCGATACGCGGCGTCCACGCCTGGATGGAGGTCTGGCTGAACGAGCAGTTCAGGATGCCGATCGGCGCATCGATTTCCCGGAACACATGGTAAGCGAACGAATACGCAATCGCGCTCATGGTAATCGCTTCCTCGCTCCACGCAGCGTTCGCGCGTTCGATCGGGTGCAACGCTGCAAAACGGTCTGTTATCTTCGCCTCGCGGATGACCGGTTGCTTTTCCTTGCCTGCCGCCACGCGTTCGGCAATCTGATTCTGCAACAACCCGACATCGCATTGAGAGGCCGGCCACTGCATATTCGACTGACCCGACGCAAACCACACCTCGCCGACGAGGATGTTCTTCAGGACAACTTTCTTTCCTGACTTCTGACCACTGACTCCTGACTCCTGAATGACCATCTCCGCCGGCTCGAAACTCGCCTTCAATGGGTCCAGTTCCAGCATCCATCTTGCCACGGCGGAGCCATTGGGCGAAGACGGGGTGCCATCCTCACCGGCGACCGCCGACTTCTTCTGCCCGGCAAACTCGACGGTGACAGTTGTCCCCGGTGCGCTCCAGCCCCAGACCGGCACCTTCATCTCGCGCTGCAGCACCGCGTTGTCGCGAAACGGCGCACCCAGTTCGATCGCCAATTGCGCATTTTCAACGGTGGTTACGGCTGGCTCCTGCGCTTCGCCTTCCTCCTCTTCCTCCTGCGCCCGCATTCCTACCGGGGCGGCCAGCAGTGCCAGCGTCAATATCACCAGAAACCATTTCCTATCTTGCCTGTTGTTCATTGTTCCTCTTTCCTTTTTCTTGGCGTTATGTCTAAATCCGACAGAACGGTTTTTATATAACCACTTCTATTTCAAAGGGATAAGCCTTCCAAAGGCTTTCTCACCCGTTTTTGCCTTTATTTTCCCTCTATTTCGGCCTACGAGAACGGCGACGAGAACGCATTACGAGTCGCAGGCAACATAATCGTTCCCCGTTCTCGTCGCCGTTCTCGTTAACCGATTTCCCTTTTCATTCAATTTTCTTGGTATAACCGCCATCAGGGTTTGCACAATCCCAGTAGGTCGTCAATATGTGCCGTTGCCAGGCATTCGACCGTATCAGCCGCACCGTAATAGATCTTTACCTCGCCATCATCCTCGAGAATCATACCGCCGGGGAATATCACATCCTCACGAAACCCATCGAAGTTCACCCCCTGCGGAACATCACGACCGGTCTCGTACCAGGCCGATGGTGCCAGCAACGGCTTGTCGCAGAAACCGATAATCCTGTAAGGATCGTCAAGGTCCAGCAGCATGAGCCCTGCCATATAGATTTTCGGCCACTTTCCCTCCCAACCGTTCCGACCTCGCCCGTTGTCACGCCAGACGCCATGGAAGGTGGTCAGCCACCCTTTACGCGTGTGGATCGGTGGAGCCCCCGGGCCGATCTTGCAGTTGGCAAAGGGTATCTTCTGATTCGACAACACATGCTGGCTAAATCCCCAGTGACGCAGATCCGGCGAGTAACTCATCCACATCCTCGCCGCATCTTCCGTCAAGCAGTTTCCACCCGCCGTGTCGACCGGTCGTTCCAGCCGAACGTAACGACCGCCTATCTTTTCGGGAAACAGCACCATGTTGCGATTATCCGGAACGGAAACCGAAAGAATCTCCCAATGGTCAAAATCGTCGGTCACGGCAACTCCACCCCGAAGGCCGCTGGCCGTATCAATCGCGAAGCACATGTAGATCCGGCCATCGATAACCGTCAACCGGGGATCATAGAACCGACGCAGCTCTGTTGCCGGATCCTTTCCCGGCATGAGCGGCGCGATTAACTGGCGAGCCTTCTCCAGGTCAATGCAGGGCCGCGACTCAGGCACCCAGTGAATCCCGTCCTGACTCATGGCCAGTCCCAGGTTGGTTCCATCAAAACCATTTTTCCCCTGACGTTGCCGCGCCGCATACTCATCGCGGTTGGTCGCACCATAATCATTACGGAAGACCATCACATAGCGGCCTTGGTACTTGGCAACCCCCGCATTGAACAGTAACCCGCATGGATATTCAAGATCCGCCGCCTGCAAAAGAGGATTACACGGGTGCCGCTTCAAGACGCCCGCTTCAACATGAGGTATTGGTTCCGACATATTATTCCTCCGACTTAACCTGCAACTTCAATGTTCATTCAAGAAACATTCATGATATTTCCCAATGCACCATTAAAGCAAGATCGGAACTCAATAAACAATTACGAATAGTACATATTCGATAAAGATTTGTCGCAATCT
>CAZZBA010000234.1:0-3355 GCA_964652765.1 uncultured Victivallales bacterium
AGAAGGTTTTGGAAAGAGGTGACGTTGCGCTCGCTGCAAAAGTCCTCCAGATCTGCGCTTATGCCCGATCGCTCGAGGGATTGCCGCTGGTACAGGATGCCCACCAGGGCACCAATCGACAGGGCCAGTCGGCTCCCGTGATGGCTCTGGTCACGGGTATGCGCCTCTTCAAAGTAAGCCAGCAGGCTTGCCTGCTGCACAGACGCATCATTGAAATCGCCCAGGCGGCATTGCAGTTTCTTCAGCTATTTGATCAAGGGCGTGAGGTCCTCCTCAGGGAACAGTTCGGAAAAGAGTTCCATCATGTATCGGAGTTTCTTGCAATGGATACGCAGGCTGTGAATCTCCGCATCCGAGGTGTGATCGTGCAATCGCCCCGCCGTCTGGCATATCTTCTGGTAGCGCTTCCACATTTGCCTGTAGACGAGAGGGCCGATGGGGGTCTGGCTGTGTTGCGCGGGGGGAAGGGTATCCGCGCTTTGCAGCAAGGCACGGATCCACTGCAGGCTCCGTGCTGTGGCGCCGCTTTGCAGATGCCGGCGTACAGCCCGCAACTCCCGTTCCCGTTCTGCAAGGAAGTCCTCGAACAGCTGCGCCAGTCCCGGGCGCAAGGTTTCGGGCAGCTCTGCCAGGTAGCGCTCCCGTGCCACGAGATACACATCCAGGTCACGCAGCCGGTTGGTTCGCGAGGCCAACGTGCCCAGGCTGCGCTTGAGTCTCCCGGTCTGGGCGGGTGGAAAGACCTCCTTCACCAGGCTGATTGCCGAGCGGATAACCCGCAGGCAGACCCGGTAATCATGCAGGAACTCCGTGTCGATGTCCTCCACGATCCCGAACTCGTTCGTCTGTGCGATGCTCAGCATCCGCTGGACGATATGGCACACAGCCTCCCGTGCGGTAAGATCGGCCTGCAGGTCAAAGCCGGGCATGGTGGAGTAGGGCTGTGGTTCGCGATCCAGGGCCTCCAGTTCCTGTTCCAGCGGACTGCGCGTCAGCGGTGGCAGGCTGCATGCCAGGGGAATCAGGGTGGATTTAGAAGTTGAGGTATGCAATGATCAACTCGTTGTTCAGTATGGGGTCTGCGAGGTGGAATGTTCGGTACATAATTCGAGAACCTGATTAGTGCATATGGCCCGCTTAGTCAAGTAGGGATGCAAAACAATTGTGCCCGGCGTTGATCGGTGATATGTTGCAGGCGTTTTAAACAAGGGGCGGAAATGGGGATGGAAATCGATACCCGTTGTTAAGAAGCGAGTTGATTTTAATGTTGAATGCCGAAACCCCAAGAACCAACCCAAGAACCAAGAACCCTTGATGATATGAATGGCGTTACGATTATCTGGAGCATGATTGTGTCGGCTTGCCTGACACTGGCGGTGCTTTATAGCCTGGCCTGGTACCAGATGCGGTCCCGCAAGGCGCTGCTGTACTTCGGGCTGCTCGCGGCTGCGACGGCGGGCATGGCGCTTTGCGAACTGGCGATGATGCAGGCGGCGACCCCAGCCGTCTATGCCGTTGCCGCCCGCTGGTTTCATGTGCCGACGATGCTGGCGGTGCTGGCCCTGATGGGGTTTGTTCGAATGCATTTCCAGGCCGGTCGCGTCTGGCTGATCTGGACGACCGGCATGCTCCGGGCACTATCCCTGCTCCTCAATTTTACCACGGGGCAGACACTGAACTTCCAGGAGGTGACGAGTCTTCGTCATATACACTGGCTGGGACAGACCGTCGCCATCGGTGAGGGCGTCCCGAATCCGTGGATGCTGGTCGGGCAAGCCAGCTTGCTTCTGCTTCTGGCATTCATCGTGGATGCAGCTATAACGGTCTGGCGGCGAGGCGAGCGGCGGCAGGCGGCGATAGCCGGGGGAAGTATCGCTTTCTTCCTGCTGATCTCGGGCCTGCAGGCGGTGCTGGCGATGTGGCAGGTTGTCGCGGCACCGGTCGCGGTAAGCTTTTTTTTCGCGGGTGCCATGCTGCCCATGATCTTGGACCTGAGTCGCAACATGATTCAATCCGCGAAGGTGTCGGAAGCGCTGCGCGAAACCGAGGCAAGGGTGGCGGCCGCCATGGACGTTGCCAGGCTTGGCTGCTACGAGGTGCTTAACGGGATACGGGTAACGTCATCAGAGCCCCGTGTACGCGAGATTTTCGGGTGGTCTGACGACGTTGAAACCTCGGGACGTATCCTGGAGTTCTGGCTCGAGCATATCCACCCTGATGATCTTGCCGTCGTGATGGAGGTGAGACGGGCGATGGAAGAAGAGCCTCGGGATCAAATGACCCTTGATTACCGCTTCCTGCATCCCGAACGGGGCGTCGTGCACATTCACCATCTGGCGCATGTGATGGAGCGGGATTCCGCCGGAAAAGCGGTGCGGACGATCGGCGTTCTCAAGGATGTCACCGAGCAAATAAACGTGGAAGCGGAAGCGGCCCGGCAACGCATGCAACTGGCGCATGTATCGCGGGTCTCCACGATCAGCCAGCTGGCCTCCTCGCTGGCGCACGAGCTGAACCAGCCGATGGGCGCCATCCTGCGCAATGCCGAGGCGGCTGAATTGCTGCTTAATGATTCCGCTCCCGACCTGGACGAGGTGCGTGCCATCCTGGCGGATATCCGTGCGGATGACCAACGCGCCGGAAAAGTGATCGACCACATCCGGGCACTGATGCGTCGCCATGAGACCGAGGTTCGTCCCCTTGCCCTCTGCACGCTGGCGGCCGATGTCGTCAACCTATTGCGACATGATGCCGACATACGCGGGGTGCGACTGGAGCGGGAGCATTGCCCGCCCCTGCCGTTGGTCAACGGCGACTCGGTGCAACTCCAGCAAGTGGTTTTAAACCTGCTGCTCAATGCCATGGATGCAGTGGCTGCGCGCCCGGCGGGGAACCGCCTGGTGAGGGTGCAGGCCAGGCAGGCCGGGGACTCCGTGCAGCTTGCGGTGCGGGATAATGGTTGCGGTATTCCCCCGGAAAAGCTCGAACACATCTTCGAACCCTTCAACACGACCAAACCCAATGGGCTCGGCATGGGACTGGTCATTTCAAAAACGATTCTTGAGGCACACAAGGGGACACTGCAGGCGGTGAACAACCCCGAGGGCGGCGGCACCTTCACGATCAGGTTGCCGGTCGGGGGACAGTGAACGGTAATCAGTAAACAGTGAGCGGTGAACAGTAAGCAGTGATCAGTAAGCAGTGATCAGTAAGCAGTGAGCGGTGAACAAGGGGGGTGGATGAGTTACGCAAAAAGCTTCACAGACTTGGTTGTATATCAGAAGACCCGCGCCGTATCGAGAGCGGTATTTCAATTATCGAAAGCGTTTCCGCGTGAAGAAATGTATTCGCTGAC
>CAZZBA010000234.1:3455-6616 GCA_964652765.1 uncultured Victivallales bacterium
GAGCGGTATTTCAATTATCGAAAGCGTTTCCGCGTGAAGAAATGTATTCGCTGACCGATCAGATGCGCCGGTCGGTTCGCTCCATAGGCGCACAGATCGCGGAAGCATGGGCAAAACGCCGGTATGAGAAACATTTTGTCAGCAAGCTTACCGATGCCGATGCAGAGCAGATGGAAACCCAGCACTGGATCGGGGAGTCGCTCGACTGTGGCTATATCACCGACAAGCAAGCCGACGAACTGAACGCAAAACTGTGTGAAATTGGCAGGATGCTGGGTTCAATGATTGAGAAAGCGGATTGCTTCTGCAAAGCAGAGTCCTATCATGTGCGAGAGGCCCATGCAGAGTATTTTACTGACCACTGACCACCGACCACCGCTCACTGAACACTGATTACTGTTTACCGACTGCTGATTACTGATTACTGATTACTGAACACTGATTACCGATTACCGAATACCTATGAAAGACTCCCCCGCACCTCGTCCCTCGCCCCCCGCCCCCCTCATCCGCGTGGTTGACGACGATGCATCCTTCCTGAAGGCTGTCGCGCGGTTGCTGCGTGCATCCGGTTTTGCCGTGAAGACATTCTCATCAGCGGAGGCGTTCCTGGCGGATAAGGAGCCGAATGTGCCAGGCTGTGTCGTGGCGGATCTGCATATGCCGGGATTGAACGGACTGGAACTGCAGGCCGCGCTGGCGCAGGCCCAATGCGGGCTTCCTGTTGTCTTCCTGAGCGGGCAGGGCGATATACCGGCCACCGTGCAGGCCATGCGTGGGGGGGCGGAGGATTTCCTGACCAAGACGGCTCCGAAGGAGGCTCTGCTGGATGCAGTGAACCGCGCGGTGGCCCGGGATACCGCCGAACGTGCCGCGCGCGGACGATCACTGGAGTTACGGGCTGCCTTTTCCTCCTTTACGCCGCGCGAGCTGGAAATCCTGGCGCATGTGCTCAGCGGCCAGATGAACAAGCAGATTGCCGCCGATCTCGGCATCAATGAGCGATCCGTCAAACGCCACCGCACGAGCTTCATGTTCAAACTCAAGGTCCAGTCCGTCGCTGAACTGACCCGCCTCGCCATCAGCGCAGGCATCTGGGATGGACGGCGGCTGCTAAAGGTGTAGAAGGGGCGAGGGACGTTGGGCGAAAATCAGCACTTGAATTGGGAAAACATCCATAATAGAGTAGTGATATCGAAAGGATATTATTATGACATCCCTTGCTGTGCAGGATCTAAAGCGTCCGCGTGAATTGCGGGACATTCTCGCCCTGGAGCGCGAGGTTTTTATTACCAAGGATGGACGCCCGTTTGCCATCATGGTCGGTGTTGACCCTGATGGTGCGGAAAACACGCTGCGCGAAGTTCGCCGCGCGATGTTTTCGGCAGCCGTTGCGCGTGCCCGTGCCCGTGCCCGTGCGCAGCCGATTTCCGCTGCTGAAATTGAGCAGGAAATCATGGATGCCCGAACGCAGCGCGTCTCATGATGCGAATCGTACTTGATACCAATGTGCTGGTTTCCGGCATGATCAATCCCAATGGCCACCCTGGGCGCATCGTTGACCTCATTCGCGAAGGGCTCGTGGATCTCGTGGTCGATGATCGGATTCTGGCTGAATATACCGAGGTTCTTAACCGTCCCAAGTTTAAGCCCTATTTCCACGCCAGTGATGTACTCGACATTCTCGTCTTTCTGGAACAAAATGCACATTATATTATTTCAACGATGCAGGTGACAGACTTGCCTGATCCAGATGACACACCCTTTCTCGAATCGGCATTAACTGCCGTCGTTCCTCTCATCACAGGTAATATTTCGCATTTCCCGAATCACTACCGCAATCAGGCAATCATTCAGACACCAACCGAATATATCCAGTCCATGACAGAAAACTCGATGGGAAGCTGATAGCCCGCTTTGGGACAGACCGTTGTCGCTCCGGCTTGCCAGCAGCAGTGGCAACCTGCTTGCCGAACACAGATCACTGAACACTGCTTACCGATTACTGACTACTGATTACTGACTACTGATTATGTCACGCCCCTCGCCCCCCTTGTCCGCCGTCCTGTCCACCGAAGCCTTGGCGAAGGCGGATCGTCCCTCTCTCCCCGTCCCCAAAGGGACTCTATCCGCATCCCCGTTCCATATACTACCTTGACCGACGTCTTTACACACGAGGTCTAATAGTACGGGAGATGCATATGAAGCACACGATGATGGTAATTGCAGCGGTCGGGTTGATGGGCCTGTGCGGCTGTTCCTCACTGCCGGAAAACAAGGTGCAGGCCTACGACACCTACCAGAAGGGTGTGCCCGGCGGTACCGCGACACAGCGGATCGAGCAGACCATCAAGGTGACCGGCATTGACGCTGTGACCCGCCTAGTCACCGGCATCGACGGGAACGGTAACGCAAGAGCCATACGGGTGGGGCCGGACGTGGTGAACTTCGATCAGATCCGGCTTGGAGACCTGATCAAGACCGTGCTCACCGAGGAGCTGGTGGTGCATCTCCGGGGGAAAAACGAACCCTTGGATGATGGATTGATGTCGCAGGTCGCCCTCGCGGAGCGTGGCGACAAGCCAAGCGGGACCGTTGTTGAGACCTTCCAGGCCACCGCGACGGTTGTCGGGCTTGATACTGCCAGACAAGAGGCCAAGCTCCAGTTCGAGGATGGCTCAACCCGCGTCTTCGCGGTCCGCAAGGACGTGGATCTGACCAAACGATCAATCGGCGAAGAGGTCGTCATCCGCCGGACCGAGGCGGTTGCCATCTCGGTGGAAACCCCGAAGCAGAAATAATCATGTCAGCTTTCGACTTTCGATTTTCGAGGTTACCCCTCGCCCGTCCCCAAAGGGACTCTATCCCTATCCTCGTTCCATATACTACTTTTGGCACCGGTTTTACTGAACGGCGTTACTGAGGAGGATGAATTATGACCAAGCAACCCAACTTTCTGATGATCGTAACCGATCAGGAATATGCACACCAGCCCATGCCGGCGGAATTCGCCTTGCCGAGCCGGGATCGCATTCGTTCCCGGGGCGTCACGTTCAACAACCACCACTGCACCACCACCGTGTGCACGCCTTCCCGCTCGGTGATGTACACCGGGCAGCATACGCCGCACACCCGCATGTTCGACAACACCAATTTTGCCT